>JAHFDT010000172.1 GCA_023248875.1 Myxococcales bacterium
GCCATGCCACCCCCCGATCTCGCCACCCGACCGAACTACGTTTTTGTCACGTCGACCACCTACAAGCCCGGTGCGCTCGGCGCCCTCGGTGGCCTTACCTACGCGGACAACCAATGCAACACACGAGCTCAGGCGGCCGGACTCCCCGGTACCTATGTCGCGTGGCTCTCCACCACACAGGTGTCAGCCGTCAGCCGGCTCGGCAACCACCGCGGCTGGATGCGTCCCGATGGACTGCTGGTCTTCGATCTCCCCGGCGAGGTCGCGAATAAGATGTACTACCCGCCCCGGCTGAACGAGACCGGCCAGGATGTCGCCCCGGGCCTAGCCGTCACGGGCACCAAGGCGGATGGGACCAAGGCTAATAACTGTAATGATTATAGCTCAGTATCAGGCACCGTATCGGCGGGCTGGCCCTCTGCGGGAGTCGGACTTTGGACCGAAAACAGTAGCCCGAGTAACCTTTGCGCCAATACCAACTTCCGCCTCTACTGTTTCGAAGTCGATTACAACGTCGCCCCCGGGCTTCCCAGTGCGACAGGCCGGCGTGCCTTTATGACCAAGATGGACTACCCCAGCGCCTGTAACTTCCAGGCCGGGCTCGCCTGCCCCGATGCCCTCTGTGCCTCCGAGGCGAGCGCCGCTTCGTTGCCCGGTACCTACAAGGCGCTACTCTCCTTGACCACCACCGCCGCGTCATCGCGCTTCGCGATGCAGGTCGGTGCCCTCGCCTGGGTACGGCTCGACGGTGTACAGGTGGTCGCTCAAGCGAGCGACCTGGCGCTCGGCAAACTCATGGCACCCATCAATGTGGACACCAATGGAGTTCACTGGGGAAGCAGTCCGGTCTTCGTCTGGTCGGGAAGCGCCACTACCAATACCCCGGGCGCCGACCTCAACGACACCTGTTCCGATTGGGGGACCCTCTCCGCCAACTACACCGCCCGGGTAGGCATCGGCGGGGAATCCTACCTCCCCTTCTTCGGCTCCACCCAATCTCACTGCAGCTTCACTGGACGCTTCTATTGCCTGCAGGAATAGTATTTATCGCGTACGGCGAAGGAGCTCGATCAGATCCCCGTGCGGCGCGGCAATCAACTCGCTGTCCACCAGTAGATTCGGCGCGAGGATCCGCACCGCAGCAGCGATGGCGGCCTCGACCAGATCGAGCGTGGATGTGACGACAAAATAGGCCTTGCCTCCAAGGCCATCGGCAAGCCGCAGCTCGGCCAGCTCCACTTCGGACGATTTGCAGGCGGCATCGGCTGCGAGTAGCGTGGCGGCCACGCTCACGGTCTCGACGATCCCGAGCGAGGCCAAACCAGCCGCACGCCGTCCGCCATTGAGACAACGGAGTAGCGCGGGATGTGCCTGGGGCAAGAACAGCCGATCGATCTGGAGAGTCCCCGCGACTTCGCCGCCGGCCTGCATCGCCTCTTCGATCTCGGCCACTTCGCCGGTGATGACGACGACGAATTTGCCCGGGCTCACCGGTCGCGCCAGGGCCAGCTCCACCGGAGCCCGCTTGACCACCGCATCGGCAACCACCAGGCCGCGCGCAATCGAACTGACCTCGATGAGACCGATCGCCGGCCCCGGCAGCGCGATCCCCTCGCCGTCGCGCTTAAGAAAAGGGCCGGTCATACAAACCGGAAGGAGTCTTTGAGCGTACAGCGCCGCTCGCGCGTGAAGCTCACCGCGGTAGTGAGCCCTTCGCCGGTGGGCGACGCGATCGTAAACGAGGTGTAGCCCTCACCGAGGTAGCCGAGGCCGGCCAGGTTGGGGCCATTCTTGACGAAGATCGACGTATTGATGGTGCGGGCCATCGCGTGCATGGCGTCGATATTGGTCGAGTACATCACGGCGGTATGGCCAAAACCATGCTCGACGCGCTTGGCCGCGGCGATCGCCTCGGCGACATCGGGGCAGCGCACAATCGGCAGCACCGGCATCAGCAGCTCATGCTGCACAAAGGGATGCTGCTCGGGGACTTCGCAGATCGCGAGCCGGCAGTCGTCGCCGGCACGCACGCCGATCTCCTTCAAGATGACGCTGGCGTTCTTGCCCACGAAGCGCTTATTGGTGTGGTCGCCGTCGAGGATCACCTTTTCGAGCTGCGCCACTTGGCGATCGTTTAGCAGCACGCAACCTTCGGCCACCAAGCGCGCCTTCAAATCGTCGCAGATCCGCGCCACGGCGAGCACCTCTTTTTCGGCGGTGCAGATGATGTTGTTATCGATCGACGCACCGAGCACAATTCCTTTGGCGGCCACCTCGAGATGCGCGGTCTCGTCGACCACCGCGGGCGGATTGCCGGGGCCGCCGCAGATCGCGCGCTTGCCCGAGCCCATCGCCGCCTTGACCACTCCGGGGCCACCCGTGACGACCAGAAGGCGAATCCCGGGATGCTTCATCAGCGCTTCTGCGCTTTCGATCGTGGGCTTCTCGACGGAGCAGATGAGATTCTTCGGCCCGCCCGCCGACTGGATCGCCTGGTTGAGCAGATGGACAAACCAGTTGCAGACGCGCGCTGCACCGGGATGGACGTTGAAGACCACCGCGTTGCCACCGGCCAGCATGCCGATGCCATTGTTGATGATGGTCTCCGTCGGATTGGTGGTGGGTGTCACCGCGCCGATGACCCCGAACGGCGCGCGCTCGGTGATCATGAGGCCATGGTCGCCGCTGTAGGCGACCGGCCGCAGGATCTCGACGCCCGGGGTCTTGGTGGCGCACAGGGTGTTCTTCTTGAGCTTGTCTTCGACCCGCCCGAGGCCCGTCTCATCGACCGCATACTGCGCCAGTTCGCGAAGGTGTTTGAGCGTCACCTCGCGCATCGCTGCGATGATCTTTTCGCGCTGCTCGAGTGGCGCCCGTTCGTGCTGCTCGAACGCAACGCGCGCCGCCTTCACCGCCGAGTCGACCTCGGCGAACACGCCGTCGGTCGCACGTGGAATGCGCACCTCGCGCTTACTTTCCGGTGCAACCGAGGGCCGCGCCTGGAGCGCCGCACGCTCGACCGCTTCGGCCGGGCTCGACGGCAACCCCGGACCGAGCCGCTGGACCACTCGTTCGACGATCTCCTGGATCCTTCTTTCGTCGAGGGTGGCCATGACTTAGTCCTTGACGTAGCGGCTCGTGCCTTCGACCACGACCTCGTCGACGATCGCCATGATGGTGGCATCGACGGGGCGGTCTTTGGTCGCCTGGGTCTGGCGCGCCGACGAGCCAGAGACGTAGAGCACGACTTCGCCGACTCCCGCCCCCACAGCATCGATTGCCACCACGGCGCCGCCCGTCAGGTTGCCGTCGAAATCACAGCCCTGCAGCAGCATGAGGCGCAGCCCCGTTAGTTCCTCCTCTTTGCGCGAGGCGACGACGGTGCCAATGACCTTGCCGAGTAGCATGCGCGAATCGCCGGCGAGCTACTTGCCGCCCCCCTCGCCCGCCGCCTCCTTCTGACGCCCGAGCGGGAGAACGGTATCGATGTTGACGTGCGGCCGTGGAATGACGTGCACCGAGACCAGCTCACCGACGCGCTCCGCCGCGCGTTGCCCGGCTTCCGTCGCGGCTTTGACCGCCGCGACATCGCCGCGCACAATCGCTGTCACGAAACCGCCACCGATCTTCTCGTAGCCGACCAGCTCCACTTTGGCGGCCTTCACCATTGCGTCCGCAGCCTCGACCATTCCCACGAAGCCCTTGGTTTCGATCATGCCCAGCGCGTCAGCCATTGTCCCGAACTCCTCGTGTCAGTTTATTTGTCGACGAACTTTTCCGGCTGTTTACCGGTGATCCCTTCGATCGCACTCGAAGCCGCCTGCGCGGCGGCATCGATTTCCGCCTCCGTCCCCGAGAGATAAAGCCGCCCAAACGCACCAAACGGCGTCACCGAGACGAGAAACACGCGCGCCGCCTTCTCCGCTTCGTTGGCGGCAAAGGTGACGTAGCCCGCCGGCTCGGTTTCGAGGATGAACAGCGACTGGCCCGGAAGGATCATCATGCCCTGCGAGTTGCGGTTGATGATCTGCGCCTGGTAGGGCTCGATGGCGCGGATGATCTGATGGGTCAGCACCTTGGGCTTGAGCCGGTCCTCCTCGGCCACACCGAGATGCTCCAAAATCGCGCGCCCCGCTGAGCGCACTTCGCCCTGGTCGAGGTCGTGCACTTCGAGGAGCCCATAGGCGCGCTCCACCACTTGCAGCGCCGGCACCACCTTGGTGGCCTTGAGCGCCACGTCGGTGACGCGGTTGATGGCAATGCCGGGAGCAATCTCGACGAACAGCGAGGCCATCCCCGGCAGCGGCAGAAAGCCCTTGGCGGTCTTGCCCATGAAGCTGGCCAGCTGGGGCTGAAGCTGGTCGAGAAAGGTGTAGGTGCGAAGCGTGGTTGAGGTGGCCATGGCCCTAAACAATAGTGGAAAGTGGGCGCACCGTAACACGCAGATCTGCGGTGATCAATACGCTTCGCGACTCGGCTCAGGGCGATCGCATCTAAATCCTCGATCATTCCGATCGGATAGAAGAAAGCAGTAGATAGAACTTTCTTCGGGAGGGTTGCCGTGATCTATACGGCAGGATGAAGCGAGCGAAGAGAGACACGGCGACGATCACGGAACAGTTTACTTCGCTGCGCGACACACGGATTGAGCGGACGAAAAAGCACCTACTGCACGACATCTTGGTCATCACGATCTGCGCGGTGAACGGTGGTGCGGACGACTGGCCATAAAGCCGAACCCCGTAGGCAACTCGCGCAAGATGCGCTCGGAGAGTTCGATAAGGTCGAGAGAACGCAAATAGATTCGAGTGTTTCGATAGGTCATCGGAGCCTCCTCGGAGGCCCGAGATGGGCCCACGAGCCCGAAAGGCTCGGGGAGGGCCCCTCGCTCGTCGAGGGGGCCCGCGCGCAGCGGCTGTAGAGGAGGCGATCGACTATCGATGATCGATCTCTCGACCGTCGATCCTCGAATTTCGATTATCGACTATCGATCTGCGAGGCAGAAGATGCGATTGCCCTGCCGGGAGACTACGCCACCGATACAGTCACCGACACCGACGCCGTCTCCGTCACCGTCATCGACTCCGTCTCCGTCACCGCCACAGACGCCGTCACCGATTCCGTCTCCGTCGGGCTAAAGTACCGACTATGTCCTCCGCCGATGTGTGAGCGCCCAGCCGAGCCCCACCCAACGGTCCGCGAGCTCGATCGATGGCTGTGCCGCTTGTGCATCGATGTAGTCCCACGCGATTGCCAGCCGAAGCTGTACTTTCGCTTCGGCTGCACTGCCGGCTGCGATTCGATACTGGTGCAACCGATCGCCACCAACTCGCTGCGAACCTTCCGAAAAGTTCGCAGCAATCGATGCTGTTGCGCGCCGAATCTGCACGGCCAGATCGCGATCGTGCTGAGCGATTTTCTTGATCAGTGGCCCCACCGCTGGGGCCAACTGGAAGTGGCCTTACAAATTACCCAAGAGCTCAAGGGTCCGCTGACAAAGATTCGCCAACACGATCGCGAACTCGCCGTTCAAGCACAGCGTGCCGCCAATGGCATCGCGCTCCAGATTGCCGAGGCCAGCAAGCGAGCCGACAGAGATCGTGTCTACCGCTACAGAATCGCTGCCGGCAGTACCCACGAGCTCGATACCGCGCTTCGCCTCGCCACAGGTTGGGACTATCTCGAGCAAGTCGATCTGGCGTCAGTACGAGCCCTCATCGACCGCGTGCGCGCCATGCTCTGGAGGCTACAGCGGTGAGTTACTACCGCTCCACGACCACTTCCGACGTCGAAACCGAAGCCGACACGGTCGCCGGCTTCGGCTTCGGCTCTGGCACCCTCTCCGTCTCTGACACCGACACCGACACCGACACCGTCTCCGACACCGTCTCCGTCTCCGTCTCCGTCTCCGACACCGTCTCCGACACCGACGCCGTCTCCGACTCTGACGCCGTCTCCGTCTCCGTCTCCGACACCGTCTCCGACACCGACACCGTCTCCGACACCGTCTCCGACACCGACACCGAGAACTGAAAACCGGGAATAGCCTCCCCAGATGAGGTAGCATCTGGCTATGCCCGAGGCTCCGAGTTCGCAGCTTCTAGCTCCCCACTATCTTACGCAGTTTCAGTGCATCGGACCCGATTGCGAAGAGACCTGCTGCATCGGTTGGCAGATCCAGGTCGACCAAGCTCACTTCGTTGCACTCGAGAAAGTGATGAGTCGCTCCGCCGAGGAGCGCGAACTTTTTCGCCATGCCTACGTGCCGGTTCCGGAGGCGGAGCGCACCCGCGATGTCCATGCCAAGATCCAGCTTCAGCCGGGGCGCGCTTGCATCTTTCTCGATGAGGAGCGGCTGTGCACCATCCAGCGCAACTACGGGGAAGAGCTGCTGTCGAACGTTTGCGCGACCTACCCTCGGCTCGTCGTACGCGCCAATGACCGCTTAGAGGTCTCGGGCAAGATGTCCTGCCCCGAGATGGCGCGGCGCTGCCTTCTCGATCCACGGGCGATGGAGCTGGTCGATCTCGACCCGGCCAAGCTACAGCGGACCCAGCCGCAAGCCAGGCAGCCCGCACTATTCGATTTTTATGTGCACTATTTTGACGATGTGCGCGTGGCCCTGCTGCGGATCTTGAACCAAGACCAGCACCCCCTCGATGCTCGTCTTTTCGCACTCGCGCGGTTTGCCGAGCAGTGCGCCCCCTTTTTTTTCCGTGGCACACAGCGCTTTGAGGAGCGACTTCTTGTCGGTGTGATCGACGAGACGCACATCGTGCCCTTCGCGCGGCGCGATGGCGCGGTTTCGTCGGCGGTGATGCGGCTGGTCCTCCAGCTGCTGTTTGATCGGAGCGCCTCACCGACGACCAGCAGTAGCTTGCGCCATCTCGTTAACGATGTCTTTTGCGCCTGCGGCGTTGAGAGTGCTGGCGAAACGGAAGCGGTCCGGATGGGAGAGCTCTTTGAGCGGCGGCGGCGCTGGTGGGAAGCCGAGCACGCCGCGCGCATCGACGGGTATTTTTCTAACTATGCGCGCAACTATTGGCTCACCAACTGGTACACGACCTCGCCCACGCTGGCAGCCCACCTCCTCAAACTGCTGGTACGGCAGGCGGCGCTACGGCTCCTGCTGTTTTGCCATCCGGCGCTCGCCCCTCCGACCGAGCGCGATATCGCTATCGAGCAGAAGACCCTCGATGCCGTGGTGGTCGAAGTGGTCTACAAGTTCACTCGGGCCTTCGAGCACTTCGAGGAGTTCTTAAAGCAGCTCAACCAGAGCATCGAGACCTGGGATGCCGCGAAGCTGATCCCTGAGCTCCTTCATTTCTGAAGCTGCTCTACGTTGGCCACCACGACGTAGTACATGTGAAGCGCATCCAAGTGGTGGAACGCAGCGATCTCTCCGTTCTGTTCGACGTGTCCGTCCCGCTGCTTCTTCCGCAGCGCAGCTTCGACCCATGGCTGCGGAAGGGGATGGAGCTGAAGAGGCGCGTTGCCAGGGGGAGGGCCGGCAAGTTGTGTCGGTTCGGTAGATTCCACCACCACCTGACCGTTCTCCGTCACCAGGTAGGATGTCACTCCGTTGGAATCCCTGGGCAGATCCAGCATGTGAGAGATGATGTAGTCGAAGGTGACGTCAACACCGGCGACGCCCAGAAATTGGCCCCGATCATCCCACAGCGACAGGGATCCGGGTAGCAAAAGTCGATGGCCGAGACGATCGGGGTAGGCATTCCCCCACCGGATGCCCCTTTGGCGGGCAGCGAGCAGGTATTTCGGCCGCTTACGGCCGTCGTAGTCCGGCTCGAAGCCGCCCTGGCCGGGATAGGCAGCGTGGACACCGTTTTCGAGCGAAACAAACAGGCGGATGAGGGGCGTTCCTTCATCGAGAAGGAGGCGACGTGCGCTCTCCTCGGAGAGCAGTGAGCGATCGCCGGCCGCACTGGCGACAGCCGCATCCCGAAAGGCTCCGCCGAGCAGCGCCAACCGGCGTAGGCTTCCCTCTACCTCTGGGAGCTTCACATCGGGAGCGAGTTTGAAGGCGGGATGGTCGACACTGATCGGTTGGCCGTGGACTCGGGAAGGCGCCAGATCGGGGGGAGCTCGCTCGGGGATACTGTAGTCCTGGCTGAGAAAAAAGCGCTCCTCCCCAGGGAATGCGTGGGTGAGTAGCTCGACCGCTCGGCCGGCTAGCGCTGCGAGCTGGGTTTCGTAGTCGTGAAACTGATTGTCGATGGCATGGCTCTGGCGCGAAACGGCAGTGAGAAATCGCTGTACCGACAGCTCGTGGCGGCGATTTCGGGTGAGCACTCGCTCCTCGTGGAGCAGTGCACCGATGGTGGCCGTGGCCCCGACCAGCAGTAGGCCCATCAGCATCGCCAGCGTCGCCATTCGGTGGCGGCCGATCCATCGACCGATGCGGAGCAGCAGCGTATCGGGAAGGGCCTCGATCGCTTCGCCGCGAAGAGAGCGTCACAGATCGTCCGCGAGGGCGGTCACCGATGGATAGCGGTGCTCCGGATGAAGTGAACAG
>JAHFDT010000173.1 GCA_023248875.1 Myxococcales bacterium
CGCAAATCCTCCTACCTCGGAACCATCGTTGGCGACCGCCTTGACCATGACCTTGTAGGTGCCCGGGGGTAGCGCGATGCCCTTCTCCGCTTTGCCATCCCAGGCCACGTCGATATCGCCGGGAGCGCGTGCCCCCAGATCGATGGTACGCACTTTCCGGCCCGATGAATCGGTGATCACGACTTCGACCTTTTTGGCGGCCGAATCGAGGTGCGCCATCAGTGCTGGCAGGGCGCCGCTCGGCTCCAGCTCCACCGTGTCTGTCCGCGCCGTCACATTCTTGCCCACCAGAGCGGCGAACGAGGCATTGGAAGAGGACGACTGCCCCTCGACCAGCTGTTTGAGCATGCTGTTGGTCTGGGTCGCCTGCTCGAGCGAGGCAAACGTCGCCAGCTGCGCCACGAACTGCGAGCCATCCTGAGGCTGCATGGGATCCTGATGCTGCAGCTGTGCCACCAGCAGCTTCAGGAAGTCCTCCTTCGGTGTAGCCGCCTTGGCCGGAATGGCCGCGCCCGCACCCTCCGCCGTGGTAGAGATACGATCCGAGATGCTTTCAACACTCATCGACCACTCCTCATGTTCATCATGCAATCACCCGCACGCCCTGCCCTGGACGCGGTGCCTCTTTCGTCGGTGGCTGCGCCTCTTCTGAACGGGGTCCGCTGGTTCCCCGGCCCGCCGGCTGTTCGGGTCGGCCTTCGCGATCGCGAAAACCATGGCGCTCTCCCGAGCCGGTGGCGAGATCGGTCAATTCGAGGCCATGCTGGCGCAACGCCTGGCGAAGCTCCGCAGAGCCGTTGCGAAAGTCACTCGCGGTCTGCTCGTCGGCGACGTGGGCCTCGACCTGCACGCGATGGCGGTCAGCGGACACATGCAGCTCGACCCGCTCGGGGCCTTCGCCCACTACCACCTTGGCCTGGGTACGCTGAAAGGCGCCGTGGAGCTCGCTCACTTCAGGCGGCAGCGTAGCGGGAACGTTGGGTCGCACCACCTCGGGGCGCGCGATCTCCGGGGCAGCCGGTTCGCTCGGCGCCATCATCGGCACCACCGGGGCGGGTGCGACCACCGCAGGAGCGGGTGGCTCGACGGGCGCCGCGACCAGCGGTGCCGCCGAGCTCGGAGCAGGCGCATCCCCCCGAGAGGCCGCTTTGGTGCTGGGCGAGCTGGTGGCAATGATCGCCTCAAATTCGTCCCCGGCGCGCTCCTCTGGATTCACCTGTCGCGGCACCGGAGCGGCCTTGGGGGCGAGGCGCACCGCAGGCTTGGCCGGTGGTTCCGAGGAGAAGTCGACCGGAGGCTCCGCCTCCTTCCCCCTGGCCGATGGAACCTTCGACTGGGTTGCCCTGATGATCCCCGATGCCGGTGGTGGCGCGGAGACTCCACGTTGGGGAACTTCATCGCTGCGCTTCGGGAGGGCCATCTGCTCCAGCGTAGGCAGTGAAGCCACCGACTTGATCGAAGGACTCATCGGAGGACTCGTCGGGGCCGCTTCGGCCGCTGCGCTCTTCAGCAGCGGTGCAGCGGTGCGAAGGGGATCGCCCTCTTGAGTCACCATCGCGAGCAGCGCTGCCGCCGCGATGGCCTCCGGCGGCGCAGTCTCCTCGGCAGCCACTGGGGCGGCCTCGACGCTCTCCTCCGCTGCAGCCGTTTTCTCGGGCGGCGCCAGAAAGGCCATCGCTTCGGGTGGAGCTGCGGAAGGAGCCCGGTCGGGGGCGGCCGCTTGGCGGGCGTTTCGGGGCATGCTCGTCGACCGTGGTCGCGGTTTCGCTGGTGATTCGTCCTTCGGTGGTCGAGGTGCGGATTCGTCGGCCGCCCGCTGGCGCTTGTCCAACACCTCCGAAAAACCGGCGCCTTGGCCGTCGACCGGCGCCTTTTCCACAGCGGGGCGCGGCGCGGCCGACGCCACCGGTAACAGTCGCTCCTCGATGCGTGCCACTGACGCGCTCATTCGCTCCGTCCTCCTCGGGAACCGCTCATATCGTCGACCCCCATTTGCTCCGCCCGCCGAAACTTTGCCGACTCTTCGTTGTGCGTCCGCTCCAGCAGCTTTTCAGACGAGCGCAACTCGCGCTCCCGTTCAAACATCACCGCGCGCGAGCGTTCACTCGCCGCCGTCGCAGTCGCGGTATTCTTTTCCGCCACCTGCAGCTGTCGTCGGGTGGCTCCCCGCTCATCGTCGAAGCGCAAGAGCGATCGCGCACTGGATTCGGCGGCAAAGCGCTCGGGCGCCTCATCGAGCAGGGTGTCGAACACCTGTTCGATTCGCTCCTCCGTCTCCCTCGCCTCGAGCCGACGCTCCTCGTCCTGCTGGGCCTTGCCCGCGGCCACATCGCGGATGCGCTTGCGCACATCGCACACGCGCTTGATGAGCTTCTTCTTGGGGCTCACGACCGCTCCGCCTGTGCCATGGCTTGCGCCAAGGCGGCCATATTGGCTTCGTAGTCGGTCTGATCGCTGGGTATTTGACGCGCCCATTTGTCGATCCGGGCGCCCAGTGCCAGCGCCTGGTCATATTCGGGATTGGTCCCGACGATGTAGGCCCCCAGGCTGCGTAGCTCGTCCACCTGTTTGCGGATCGCCAAGACCGCACGCGCTCGATCGGCCAGCTCCAGGGCGTCGGGCTGGGCCACTTGACGGATCACTCGCGAGGCACTCTGCAGCACATCGACCGCCGGAAAGTGGCCGCGTGCCGCCAAATCGCGCGAGAGCACGATGTGGCCATCGAGGAGCGAACGAGCGGAGTCGGCCACGGGATCGTTGAGGTCGTCGCCTTCGACCAGCACGGTGTAGATACCGGTGATGGAGCCGCCGCTGGCCATGGGTAGCACCCGTTCGAGAAGGCGCGGCATCGCCGCAAAGACGCTCGGCGGGTAGCCCTTCGTGGCCGGCAGCTCACCCGCCGCCAGACCAATTTCGCGCAGCGCCATCGCATAGCGAGTGAGCGAGTCGATCACCAACAGTACGTTGGCCCCCTGGTCGCGAAAGTATTCTGCGATCGCCGTCGCGGCCTGCGCCCCGCGGGCGCGCTCGAGGGGCGGACGATCCGAGGTCGCCGCCACCACCACGCTACGCTGCCGCGCCGACGATCCCAGCAAATCGTACACTTCGCAGCCGCGCTCGCCGATCAGGCCCACCACCGTCACATCGGCCTGGCTATGGCTGATGATCGAACGCATCAGCACCGTTTTTCCCACGCCCGATCCGGCAAAGATCCCAACCCGCTGACCGCGGCCGCAGGTGAGCAGCCCGTCGATCACGCGCACGCCGGTATCGAAGCGGCGATCGATGCGCGTGCGTTCGTCGATCCGTCGTGCCGGCTGGTCCACCGGGGTACGCCGATCGGTGAAGATCGGTTCTCCACCATCGAGGGGCCGCCCAAACACGTCGATCACGCGCCCGATCATCTGGTCGCCGATCGGTACCTCCGCCCCGCCGCCCCGTCGCCGCACTAGCGCTCCCACCGTGACGCCCCGCACATCCGAAAGCGCCATGGCCAGCGCCAGATTGTCGCGAAAGCCCACCACCTCGCCCATCAACTGACTGCCTTCGCGTTCGATTTCGATGGTCTCGCCGATGCGCGCGCCGGGCACGTAGGCCTCCAGCAGCTGACCGGTCACCTTCTGCAGCCGCCCCAGCACCAGCCCGGTGCCCCGCCCGCGCAGGGCCAACGCCGTGCGATCGAGCATCGAACGATCGAGCAGGTTACTCACTGACTCACCGCCGCAAAGTGGTGTGACGAGCGCGGGAGGAGCAGGGGGATTCGCTCCTCGTCGAACAGTCCTCGGACCATCCCCTCTGCCTCGGCCGCAGACGACCTCGGACCGGGGGACCCCCGGAGACGGTCGGTCCTGCGGAACTCCTCGTCGCCGAATCGCCCTGCTCCTCCCGCTAGGGGGTTCACTCTTCGGCGGGGAGAAGGTGAGTCACTCCAGGGGGGAGGAGGTAGGCTACTCATGCGAGGGCTCCTGCCCACTTCGCTGCAAGCTCTCCAGCAGCGAAACCCGCACGGCTTCGAAACGCGCGGCGATGGTGGCGTCGACCACCCGCTGCGGTGTTTCGACCAGATAGCCACCGATCCCGAGCCCCGCCTGCGCCACCCACTCGACCCCAGGCAGTAGATCGGGACGCTTCTGCCGCAGGAACTCCAGATCGCTCGGGTCGATGCGAATTCGCACTGTCCCATCGCTGCGTACCGTGCGAATGGCCTCTTCGATCGCCTGCACGAGCGGCTGACGGTCCGCCTTCAGCTCGCGGCCGACCACTTCGCGCCCCACCAGGAGCGCCAGCTCCACCACCTCCTGCGCACTCGGCCGCTGTCCCTCTTTGATCAGGGCATCGATCCGAACCAGCGCCTCGAGATACTGCGCCTTGAGCGCATCGACCTGCTCCTCGGCGCGCGCCAGCCCCTCCTGCTCCGCCTGGGCCAGCGCCGCCGCCAAAAGCTCCGGATCCGGCTCCGCCTGCACCACCACCACCTCTTCGGCGAGCGCTTCCGGCGCAGCCTCGGGCTCCGGTTCCGGTTCCGGTTCCGGTACCTCGGTGAGGATCTCGGTCGAAAATGGCACCAATTCCAGCCGCGGCACCTGCTGCGCCAGCGGTACGACCGGAGCCGGTTCGCCGAAGCAGGTGGTCCATTGGATAGTGCGCCTCATTCACTATACCATCTTCTCTGAGCCGCCACCAGGCAGCACCAACCGGCCATCAGCGGCCAGGCGTAGCGCCGCTTCGACGATTTCGCGCTGCCCCTTCTCCACGTCGGAAAGGCGCGTGGGTGGCATCGCTGCCAAGTCGTCGCGCATCGCTGCCGCAGCACGCGACGAAATGGAGGAGAGGAAGTGCTCGCGCAAACCTTCGCTGGCAGTCTTGAGTGCAATCAGCAGCTGCTCGGTCGCCACCTCGCGCATGAGCACCTGGAGTCCCCGCACTGGCAGCCGGGCGAGATCCTCGAAGGTGAACATCGCTTCGCGGATCTTCGGTACCAGCTTGGCGCTCGACTGCTCCAGCGTACCGAGGAGCCGATCCGAATCGGCGGGCATCATGTCGTTGAGCAGCCCCGCCGCAAAGGTGACGCCGTCGAAATCCTTCGGCTCTGCCCCCTCGCCCACGGTTCCTGTCGAGGCCAGCGTCCGCGCCAGCGCTTCCGACGCCAATTCGACCATTTTGGCCGGGATCTCCTTCAGATTTGCCACGCGGCTGAGAAGATCGCCTTGCTTTTCAGGGGCTAAGATCTGAAGCACCTTCGCAGCCAGTTCGCGCGGCAGTTGCGACATGATCACTGCGGCCATCTGCGGATGCTCGTCCTTGAGCAGTTCGGCCAAGGTTCCGGCGCGCGCCGAGCGAATCGTCTCCATCGGCTGGGGCGGTGTCTTGGGCGGCGCAAAGACTTTTTGCGCTCGATCGTTGCCAAAGGTCGACGCCGTGAGGCGCCGAATGTAGGCTCCCGCACCGACGGGCATCACCGGTTCGCGCATGCGTTTTTCGAACTCCTCGAAAGCCGGGCCGATCGCTTCCACGGGAATCGGCTCGAGCTTGTCGGCATGCTCCGCCAACCTGCGCAGATCGGCCTCGCTGAGGTGGCGCATGATATCGCTCGCCAGCTCCTCATCGAGTGCCAGCAGCACCAGGGCTGCCTGCTTCGCACCTAGCATCGGCTGCGGTGTACTCATGCTGCTCCTCCTACCGTGGCAGGACGCTGCCCTTCGCCGGTATTCTCTGCCAGCCAGGACGAGAGAACCTTGGCGGCGCGCGCCACATCATGGCGAGCTGCCATCATCGCCCGTTCCCGAGCGCTGGGGGCTGGGAGCTCTGGGGGTGGCATCTTGCCCGACATCGCCGCCTCCAACTCGCCCACCGATACCGGCAAGAGCGGCAGCTCCACCTGCGGCGCGCTCGCCGCTTTGCCCTTTTGGCGACGACGGTTGACGAGCATCACCCCGAGAACCATCAGTGCCGCTAGTCCCGCACCGATGGCCGAGGTGATCGGTGGCGACAGTGGCCACAGCGGCTTCGGGGCCACTACCACAGGCTCCTGCTCACGGGCGAAGGGCACCGAATGCACTTCAATCTTATCGCCCCGCTCGCTATCGAGCCCGGCCGCCTCTCGGGCCAGCGATGCCACCCGGGATAGCTCTTCCGCCGAGCGCGGCACGAACCCCTTGTCCGTGGTCATCCCATCGACCAGCACCGCCACGTGCAGCCGCTTGATGCGCGCCACCGGATCGATTACCTTGGTGACGGTCTTGTTGACCTCGTAGTTGCGTGTCTCCGAAAGGCGGGTTGTCTCGTCGGATTCGGCGGGATTGGGCGGCGTGGTCCCCGGCAGATTGCCACGCGCACCCGCGGTGCCGCCGGCATTGGCATCGCTGTTGTTCGGTCGCTCGACCGTCCGCGACTCGCTCCGAATCGCCTCTTTGTCCTTATCGTAGATCTCCTCCATGTGCTCTTTGCGCGCGTAGTCCATCTCGGCCGTTACTTCCACCACCGCGTGGCCTGAGCCCGTCACTCGCTCGACGATCTCGGTGATCCGCCGCGACAGTGTGCGCTCCATCTCATGTTGCTGCTCGGTGGCCGTCGCGGCCATGGTCGACTCATCGCCCGACCAGAGCACCTTGCCGTTCTCGTCGACCACCGTTACGCGCTCGGCCCGAAGCCCTTCGACGCTGGAGGCAACGAGATGGACGACGCCACGGATCTGCGCACCGCTCAGCTGGCGCCCCGGCCGCAGATGCAACGCCACCGACGCAGTCGGCGGCTCATCGTCCTCGCGGTAGAGCGAACGCTCGCGCATCGCAATGTGGATGCGCGCCTTCTCGACAGCGGCGATCGACATGACGGTGCGTTGCAGCTCGCCCTGTAGCGCGCGCCGATAGTTCATCTGCTCGACAAAGCTGGTGGTCCCGAGCGGCTCCTTGTCGAACACCTCGAAACCGATGCCCCCACCGCGCGGCAGCCCGCTCGCGGCCAGCGACAGTCGCAATTCATGCACCTGAGCCGTCGGCACCTCGATCGTCGTACCGCCGCTCGTCAGTTTGTAGGGCGTGCCCTGGGCTTTCAAGAGCTCCACCACCTTCGCCGCATCGTCGACCGGCAGACCCGAAAACAGCACCTGGTATTGAATCTCCGGTTCGTGCATCGCCAGAAAGGCAATCAGGCCGATGGTGACCAGGGCAGCGGCGAGAAGCCCGCCCTTGCGCGCGAGGGACAGCTTCTTCCAGAGCTCGAGCGTCTGCTCGGCGATCTTTTTGAACTCAAAGGCCATCTAGTCTCCCTATATCTGCGTGGCCATCAACTCCTTGTACGCCTCAAGGATCTTGCTTTTGAGGGTCACTGCATACCGGACCGAAATCGCCGCCTTCTCAGTGGTGATCATCACCTCGTGGATGCCCACCTTGGGATCGCCTGCAGCAAAGCGCTGCGCCGCATCATCCGCCGCCCGTTCGGCACTGCCCGCCCGCTGGATCGCACCGAGTAGCTCTTTGCCAAAATCGACTCCCGAGCTCGCCTTGCCGCCGCCGCCCCCTCGCTCCGATGGGGTCGTGACGATTTCTTGGATGGGGTCGATGGGACCGAAGGCCTCGGCACCGATTCCGCCGCCACTTTGCACAGGCATGGTTATTTGCCTCCAATCGAAAGCGATTTCTCCGAAAGCGAGACCGCCGCATCGAGCGCCGTCATCCCCGCCTGATAGGCACGCGAAGCGGTGATCATATCGACCATCTCCTCGACGACATTGACGTTGGGGTAGGCGACATAGCCTTGGGCGTTGGCATCAGGGTGGCCTGGATCGTATTCGAGCCGCGGCGGTCGGGTGTCCTCGGTGATCTTGTCGACGGCAACGCTGAAGATCTGCTCGCGCTTTCCCGCTAACCCCCCGGGGAGAAGCGGGCTTTGCGGCTGCGACGACAACACCACGTCACGCCGCTTGTAGGGGCCACCATTCGCACTGCGCGTAGTATGGGCATTGGCGACGTTGGAGGAAGCGACGTTGACGCGCTCGCGCTCGGCCGTGAGGCCCGAAGCCGAAATCTCCATCGCGCTGAAAAAGTCCATCGTCGCTCCTCCTAAAATCGGTTACGGACTAGTGTCCTGTCTCAGAAATTCGCGCCATATCTCGCCGGTCTCTTTCGTCCCTACCGTCGTTGCTCGTCGGTTAAATACCGCCAGTATTCGCCCTCCTCGCGCCTCGGCAGGAACGAAACATCCTCGCCGATATATGGCGCGAATTTCTGAGACAGGACACTAGCAGGCTGTTGAAAAACCGTTCGAGCGCATTTTGGCAGCGTACTTTTTAGCGCCTGCTAGGCGATCTAGGGGAAGGCGTGCCGCCTTCCCTCGCCGGGCGAAGCCCGTCGAGCCTCCCAACCTGCTACGCCGCGACTCCGCGGCGGGCCGCCTGATGGGGCCGCTGTGAAACTGATCCAGTGGCCGCTGTGAAACTGATCCACCTCCCGGGGCCCAAACGGCCTCAGCTGGAGGGATGCTATCGATGGATCAGATACTGGTGGTGCGACA
>JAHFDT010000174.1 GCA_023248875.1 Myxococcales bacterium
GCAATAGCCGCCGAAGACCCGGCGAATGGTGCCCACGATGCCGGTGGGGGAAAGCACCGGCATGCCCGGCTGCACCTCGTCGGTACCGCGGTCGAGGCGGATACGGACGACGCGATAGAGCGGCGAGGTGTCGATGCCCACGACTCGCGCTGCCAGCGTTTCCGAGGGAATGGCATTGCGAAACTGCAGCAGTTGCTCGAGTTCAGCAACCCGCAAGGGGGCGAGGCGTGCGCGGTCGAGCTCCGCCTGCAGCCAACGATTCTCATCGGCGAGTTGCCGGTTGTCCGCTTCGACCCCGCGGAGAGCCCCGTAGCGCCGCCAGGAGCTGACGATCGAGTGCCCGAGGCGAGCTACCGAGGACTGGATCGGGGTCGTGGCGCGCAGGAGCAGTCGATCGAACCAGTTCAGCCTTTCGGGGGAGCGAGCGTTGGCGCGCAAGACCAGCAGCGAAAGAACCACGAGAGCGCCCACCGTCAGCACTTCGCGAGCGCGGTTCGAGAACATTGCCTAATGGATGGTAACTTCGCGCAGCAGCTTGATCTCGTCGAGTACGCGCCCGGTGCCAAGCACCACGGCCAGCTGCGGCGTCTCGGAGAGCATCACCGGCAGTCCCGTCTCTTCGCGCAAAAGGACATCGAGATTCTTCAGCTGCGAGCCGCCCCCTGAAAGGACAATTCCCTTGTCGACGATATCGGCGGATAACTCGGGCGGCGTTCGTTCGAGCACGATCCGCACCGCCTCGACGATCGCGTTGACCGGTTCCGACAGCGCGTCGCGGATTTCATCGGAGTTGATGGTCAAGGTCTTCGGCACACCGGCGACCAGATCGCGTCCTTTGACTTCGACGGTAAGCATCTCGTCGAGGGGAAAGGCGCTGCCGATCTGCTTCTTGATATCCTCGGCAGTGCGCTCGCCGATCAGCAGATTATACTTGCGCTTGATGTGCTGGACGATCGCCTCGTCCATCTTATCGCCCCCGACGCGGATCGATTTCGACATGACGATGCCCGCCAGCGAGATGACGGCCACCTCGGTGGTGCCACCGCCGATATCGACAATCATGTTTCCCGAGGGCTCAGTGATGGGGAGACCCGCGCCGATCGCCGCTGCCATCGGCTCCTCGATGAGGTAGACCTCGCGCGCTCCCGCCGCCAGCGCCGAATCGCGCACCGCGCGCTTCTCCACTTCGGTGATCCCCGACGGGACGCAGATGATGATCCGCGGCCGCGCCAGAGTCCGCCGGTTGTGGGCGCGCGTGATGAAGTAGCGCAGCATCGCTTCGGTCACTTCGAAGTCGGCGATCACGCCATCCTTCATCGGCCGCACCGCGACGATATTGCCGGGCGTGCGGCCGAGCATCTCCTTCGCCTCTTTGCCGACGGCCAGCACCTTCTTGGTGCCATTGCCATTGCGCTGCACCGCCACCACCGACGGCTCGTTCGAAACGATCCCCTTGCCCTTGACAAAGGTGAGTGTGGTCGCGGTGCCTAGATCGATGGCCAGATCGTTGGAAAAAAAGCCATAGACCCAATCGAACAACATCGGCCGCTCCTCGCTCAACCGCGCTGGAGTGTAAAATATTCGCATACTTGCTACGCTTGCGCAATGATCCGCTTGCGCCTTTCGCGCCAGCTGTCGTGGCATGCCCGAGGCGAGGCGATCTTCTCGTGGCACCGGCTGCTGGGAGATGTCTGCGAAATGAGCCGGGACGTTCTTGCACTGTGCCTAGCGTTCGAGGCGGGGAGCACGGTGGCGGCGGCGTGCGCGACGAGGCCGGCCGGCCTCGATCCCGAGACCGCGCGTGGCTTCTGCGAGGTGCTGGCGGCACGGGGGATCCTCGAATCGGAGGGCGAGCCCGATCCACTGGGACTGGCGCGCCGCCGCCCCTATGTGCCCCGCCTGGCCGTATGGCAGCGCGTGGGCGACGACGCGGTGGTGTATGGTCGCGCCACTTCAGTACGCGTTGCAGGAGCCGCGGACTTCTTGGCGGCTGCCGATGGAACTCGCGCGCTCAGCGACTGCGCTCCGGCGACACGATGGTCCGCGCTTCTGCGGTTGTGCGAGGCCGATCTGGCCGCGCTCAAGCTGCTCCCGTCGGGGAGTGGTCGGCCGCCTTGGGCCGAATCGACCATGCCTTGGTCGGCCGCCGATCCGCATGATCTGGTGGCCACCGGGGGAGCCGGCCGAACGCCGTCCGATCTGACCGGTTACCACGTCGCGATCGATGAGCCGGAAGCCCAGTTCGACGAGACCGAGACCACCCTGTCGCATCTCTTTCGCGAGCCGCATGCGGCGCTCGGCGGCGAAACGTTCGGCGCGCGCCTCGCCCGAGGTCTCCTCGCTCGTGGCGCCCCAGCCCACCCGGTACGCGCCGTCGAGGTTGGCGGTGGTCTCGGTTTCGTCGGACGCGCACTCGTCGATGCATTCGTACCCGCCTCCTACCTGGTGGTCGATCGCAGCCCTGCGCTCGCCCGCGCGCAGCGGCGTTGCGGTCTGCTCTCCGTGGTCGGAGACGGCATCGCGCTGCCCATCGCCGACCGCTCGGTCGACCTCCTCATCTCCAACGAGATGGCTGGCGATCTGCCGACCCGGGAGGGCGTCAACGTGGGCGCCCTTGCGCTCGTCGATGAGTGCGCGCGCGTGCTGGCTCCCGGCGGCCTCGCCTACCTCTCCGAGTTTGGCCATCCCACGGAAGCACCGCGACGGAGCGACCATCTCGACCACGATGAGTATTCGTTGCGCTTCGAGGATCTACGCGAGCGGGCGGTCTTCCACGGCCTCAGCGCGGAGCTGGTCCAGGTTCCTTCGCTGCTCGGTCTCGATCCCGCCCCGATGGCACTGGTTACTACGCGGGCCAGCTTCGCTGCACTGCGCACGCTCTTTGCCGCGCACGGCGGCATGCTCGCTAAGCGCGCCTGGCTGGCCGCAGAGTTTATCGTTGCCGCACAGCGCATTGGCATCGACACCACGAATCTTCACGGCGTGGTAACGGCCCCGCTCGGCGTGCGCACGATGGGCCTCGTACCGAGCGAGTTCTGGGCGATCATTCTCCGTTACTTTCGAACCTGAGAATCCTTCATCCTGCGAAATTCCACTCCCGATGGCGGGAAGTTCTCGCCCTTCAGTTTCGACATCTTAGCCATCGGCCCGGTGTACACCGTCCCCCAAAGGTACCGCGGCGTACCCGTGGGCAGCTTCTGGGGCGCTGGATGGGGCCGGTCATAGGCGTCCTGGTTCGGGTTGGTGCCGACCGGGACCGCTTTCCAGCTCAGCTCGTTCTCGTTGGGAACCTTCGGATCGGCGGTGAAGTCGACTTTCCATTTCACCTGCTTGTAACCCGCGGCATGAATCGCGCGTTGAATGCGTCCACGCACCTGTTTCTGGGAAACAGGCTTGAACTGGTTTCGGACGGGCGGCCCGAGGGGATGGAAGGGGCCCTTCGCGCTGACCCCGGCCGGGAAGAAGTAAATTGCCGTTAGAATTCCAATGGTTAACCTGGCGCTATGCCTCGGAGAAACTTGGCTCGATCGCATGGCCACTCCTGAAACGGGTTGAATGTATTTCTGTGCGTCTGCTTATGTAATGGAGAAAATCTCAGGATTTGATCGGAAAAAAGAAGGGACCGACTGGTACTAATCGCGCTGCACCTGGGCGGCATAGTCGCGCAGTGGAAGAAAGTCGTAGTCGGCGGCCAAGCGATCCAGCGTCGCCTCGAGCGCGCGCCGCTTGTGGATGAGCGGCACGCGTAGATCGGGCTGGCGGGCCACCAGCTGCGCGGGAATTCCATCCTGCTCCGCTTCGATGAGGTCGATGCCGTGCAGCTCGAGGTTGAAAA
This sequence comes from Myxococcales bacterium, assembly GCA_023248875.1. GTDB lineage: Bacteria > Myxococcota_A > Polyangia > Palsa-1104 > SHYY01 > JAHFDT01. Next base: position 3,836 of record JAHFDT010000174.1, read on the forward strand.
AGGGGCGAGTGCGCAGCGATTCGAGGAGCTGCGCGCGCACTACCGCGGGCGCCAGCAGCAGCGAGGTGCCGATCACAGGAATGCGCAGCCAAGGCGAGACGGTGATCGGCAGCTCGACGAGAGCCGACTGACCACGTCGCCAGGGGGCCGAGGGATTCGGACGATAGGGGAGGGTCGGGGCGGCGAGCAGCTTGGGGCTGGTCAGCACGGCACCGCTGGTGCGGCCCGAAAGCGCCATCAGGCCCATTACGGCCGCTTTAGCGCTCCAGTAGAGGGGCGCGGGGAAGACCGACGAGTCGTAGCGGTAACCGCGAGCCTGAAGGGCGTCGAGCATGGTGGGCGAGAGGTCGTAGCCAGGGGCACGGAATCCCACCGGCGGGCGGCCGGCCACGGTGGTGATGAGGTCGTGCGCCAGCCCGATCTCCTCGTCCACTTGGGGACGGTCGAGCCGCGCCATGGCGTAGGGATGGCGATGGCTGTGGTTGGCGATCTCGTGGCCCGCGGCCGCCATTTGACCGATGAGCGCGCGACCGGTGGTGCGCTCCGCTTCGAGGTCGCGCCCGACGACAAAGAGCGTCGCCTGGATCTTGCGGCGTTCCAAGATTTCGGCAAAGCGCGGCAGACCGCGACGCAGGATCACATCTCCGAGCGAAGGGGCCGGTTCGGGAAGCCCATGGATTGCGTAGTAACAGGCGATGGGATCGAGATCGATCGAGAGCGAGCAGACCTTCATGCCGCTCGGTTGGTTCGGATGATGTAGGTGAGGCGCGCGATATCGCGCAGGACTTTAGGCACCCGCTGGAGGAGATTCACGGAGGGCGGGCGTTTTTCGACGATGTGCACGGGGATTTCGATTACCCGCAGCCCGTCGCGCTCGGCGCGGATCACGAACTCGGAGGCGAAGAGATCGCGGTCGACCACGCACCGTTTGGCCGTTGGGAGCAGCCGATCTCGTCGGAAGGCCTTGAGCCCGTGGGTATCGGTGCCATGGAAGCCCACCAGTACGCGCAACAGGCCGTTGATCACCAGCGTGGCAGCATGGCGCAAGAGTGGCCGTCGATCTTCGGCGCCCGGCATCACTTTCGAACCGATGACCAGGTCGGCGCGGTCGCCCTCGAGTAGGTCGAGGGCGCGAGCGTAGAAGTCGGTATCGCAGAGGTCGATCTCGTCGCAGATGACGAATTCGCCGCGCGCCCGCAAGATACCCTGACGCAGCGCTTTGCCGTAGTTGGGCGCACCCAGCGAGTGGACCTGTACCTCGGGGAACTTTTCGGCCAACTCTTCGGCAATCGCGACCGTGCGGTCGGTGGAGCCATTTTCAGCGAGCAAAATCTCGGCCGGGAAACGTATCTCCGATAGGCGGCTGACCAGATCAACCACCGCGGAGTGCAGAATGCCCTCTTCATTGTAGATGGGGATAACAATAGATAGGCGGGGGTCAGCCATCGAGCTTCATCGCTATCTCACGCCCGGCCAGGATGCAATCCTCCATGGCGTTGTAGGTCCAGGAGCCGTAGCGGCCCCGCGGAAAGATCTGGTTGGCTTCGCACCATGCCGTCAAGGTTTTCACGGCGGTGTAGTAGTTCTGGTCGAACACCACGTAGGCGTACTGGATCTCCTTGAGCTCGGCGAACAGCACGTCATCGGGCGCATGGATGGCACCCGCGGCATGGAGCGCCTGCGCCACATTCGGCAGGATCTCATCGAGGCGCGGCATCGGCCCGCGATCGGACAGCTCGACGTAGAGCGAGCCGTGGCCCGGCGGCGCCATGGCGGGTACCGCGTTGGTGTAGATGCCCACCCGATAGAAGGGGTACTTCTCTTCGGGGACATAGATCCAGTGGAAGTCACTGCGCGGACAGGTGCGCGTCGCGACGTTGAGATAGCGCACTGCGGTGCAGCGCAGCTTCTCGCCGGCAGCGATGATTTCGGGCGGCGGGTCCAAGAGACGGCGCACCAGCTCCGGCAGCGGCAGCGTCGCCACCAGTGCGCGATAGCCGAAGTGCTCTCCACCTACCCGCACCGCGCGGGCGCGCCAATCGATCGCATCGGGGCTGGTCGCAAGGTACACATCGCCCCCCTGCATGCGGGCAGCGAGCGCACGGGTCATGGTCTCGATGCCGCCGCGCTTGGGATAGAGGAAGCCGATGTTGTAGCCCATCTCCGGTGGATTGGCGCCGACCGCTCCGGCGACTACCTCCTCGAGCTTCGGGATTGGCACGAAGCGGCTGCACCACTCGGCGGTGATCTCGCGCGGATGGACGCCCCACAGCTTGTGGTTGTAGGGCACCATGAAGTGGCGTGCGATGCCGGCGCCCATTTTTTGCAGGATGAACTCTTCGAAATTTCCCGGCGGTGGTGCCTGGTCACGTCGGCTCCAGGCTTCGATGAAGCCCAGCAAGCACTCCTGGATCACCTCAGGCGGCTGGCCGTGGAGATTGGCCTGGAAGGGAAAGCGCGTCAGCACTCCGTTAGAAAAGATCCGCGCTTTGCGTTCGACGCGCACCATCTGATCGGGCAAAAGCTCGGCGATGAGCTTTTGGGTATAGGGGTCGCGCAGATGGAGCCAATGGCCGGTCTTATCGAAATGGAAGCCGCGCGTCTCATCGGTGCGCGCATGGCCGCCGAGCCGCGACTCTTTCTCGAACAGCACCCAGGGGGACTTGAGGTGGACCGCCGTCGAGATGCCGGTCAGGCCGCCGCCGAGAATGACCACCCGCAGCGGGCTGTTGCCCGCCTGTGCGCCGAGGGGCATGGAGGCGGAGAATTAACATACACCCTCCAGGTTTGCAAAACGTGGCGCGAGGGTGGGGAAAACTCGACGCCACCGTCCAATCCCCGACAGGTCGCGTCGCATTCCCCGCAGGAAATCGCCTTGGCTATGCTCTTGCAATCTGCCCTGCGCTGAGCGCGGTAAAGCACCGCGTCACCACGAGGAGGACACCATGGAACGTCTCGATCGGCAGCAGAGCAGGCAGCGGGGACTCGGTGCGGCGCTCGGCGTCGCGAAATCAGCGGTGCGGCGCGGCGCCAAGCCCGTGGCGGCAGCGGCGCTGGTAGCTTTTGTATACGGGGGCGGCCTCGCCTCGGTGGTGGAGGAGGTGCGGTCGGTGCTTTCGCTGAACGTCGGTACTGCGCGTGCCGGACGTGCGGAGGCCATCGATGGGTTCACGCTCGGCGCGATGGTACCCAAGGCGGACAGCCCCGGCTGTGCTTGGGGCCCGCCGGCACCACCGGAGTTCGTGCTGTTCGAGCGCGGGATGGTGGCCTGATGGCCATGCTCGATCTGCGGCCACAGGCGCGCGAAGCGGCCTTCGAACTCCCGCACGATCTCGGCCTCTCTGATGAGGACCGGCAGCTGGCGCTGGTCGACTGGCGTGCGCGCATGGTCACCGAGCACCTCTCGGCGCGTGTCTTCGCTGGCCTCCTGCCTCAGATGATGCGCGTCGGTATCGATCCCCAGCACCAGACCGCCGTCGTCGATATGATCGGGCAGGAGCTGCGCCACGGTCGCCTCTGCGCGGCGGTGGTGCGCGCGCTCGGCGAAGAGCCGATAGTGGAGCTGCCGGAGATCCTCGACGTGCCCCGCCACGCGGATGCGCCACCGCTAGAAGCGCTGCTGCGCAACCTGATCACCGTCTCCTGCCTCAACGAGACGGTTGCCGTGGCGGTGATCGCCGCCGGACGGGAGAGCGCCGGCCCCGAACCGATCCGAGCCATCATGACCGAGATCCTCGCGGACGAGGTGGGCCACGCCCGCTTCGGTTGGAGGCTGCTCGAGGAGCTGGGGCCGCGCCTCGACGACCGGCTGCGCGAACGCCTGGGCCAATACCTGGTGCCGGCCTTCCGCCAGCTTGCTGAGCGGCACTACCTCGGAGATCAGGAAACCGCCTCCGATCTGGCTTGTACCATCGGCGTGTGCGATGCGCGGGACACGTCAGAGCTGTTCCTGGGGACGGTCTCGCAAGTGATTGTGCCGGGGCTCGAAGGCTACGGTCTCCCGGCCACCGCTGCCTGGCGGTACGCCATGGAGCAGCGAGCTGCAGGCTGACCGACGACCGCACTTCCACCCCTCGGCGCACTAGCCGACGCCGCTTGGAATTCAGTCCGCGGTCGATCCTCGAATTTCGATGATCGGCTATCGATCGGTGACGTCGAAGATACGATTGCCCTATTTAAAGAGGCCGTCTGACATTCAAGTGTGCATTTTCACATTTCAGCGGCATCTCGGATTGTCGCTGAAATCCTGCGCTCGCCTGCCAGAGCATTCCGACTTCACTGATCCGACAGGAACGAAGAGCCATGACGTCACGTGGCCCGCGCCTTCCGAATTCTCTGCAGGAACCGGCGAAATCACAGCACCCATGGGTCTAGCAGGCTGTTGAAAAACCCGTTGTCGGCATTCTAACAACAACCTTTCTGGCGCCTGCTAGGCGATCTAGGGGAAGGCGTGCCGCCTTCCCTCGCCGGGCGGAGCCCGTCGAGCCT
>JAHFDT010000175.1 GCA_023248875.1 Myxococcales bacterium
ATGGTGTTGGCGATTTCGGGCAGGATGTAGTGGTCGACGATGCCCTGGAGCATCAAGAGATGGCGTGGCTGTTCTCCGACAGCGGGATGGAGCAGGATCCGCCCCCCGTAGACCTGCGGGTCGGCGGGTTCGGCGGCCCACTGCACGAGCGAAAGCGCGGGATCATTCTCGCTCAGTGAGGCGCCGGCGGCGCCGTAGCGGAGGAGGGCCTCGGCGATCGGTAGCACCACCAGCGGCTTGCGTTTGTGCATGACATTTTCGATCCAGCTACCGCCAAGACCGCTGAAGATGCCGGCTCGGTAGAGCGGCTCATAGGCGAGCGCGGGGGCCGCGATGGTGGCTCCCGTCGAGTGGCCCATCAGTGCAAGGCGGGAAAGATCGAAGCGGATCGGTTGACCACTGCTGGTGAGGCCAGGGCAATCGCTGGCGTCGAACTGTGCCGCGGCGACCACATGAGCAAGCAGGATCAGCTCAAGCGACGACTGGCGCACGTTGTCGCGCAGCGCCGCCGCGTTCTGCACGTTGAAGATGAGAAATTGTTAATCGCCATGGGTGGTGTTGCGCAGTCCACCGAGGGGCCCGTCGAGGCTGATACCGGCATAACCGGCGCGCGCAAAAAACAGCGCGGGGCCAGTTCCCGGCGTAACTGCCGCCCCACCGGCAACGGCACGCGTGCCGCGGTCGACCAGCGGCCGCTCTCCGCCACCGCCGGTGCGGACAAATACGACGAGCGGAAAGCCGCTTGCGGCCATCGCCGTTCGCGGCAGCGTAATGACCACGTTGGCCTCTTCCATACGTTGAAGCTGCGGCTTACCTTGGGCATCGACGGACCATCCTCCCCCTTGGGCAGCGTAGGGCGGTACACCCTGCTGGTAGACCGGCATGGCGAGCGTGGTCGAATAGACGCAATAGTCGGGAAAGAGCTCGCCGCGCACAGGTGCCGTGAGAAATTTCGGCAGCGGGCGCGCGAGTGCATCAGCGCGAAACTCCGCCATCTCCTCGGTAGGGGCACCAGTGGTAAAGACCGTGAGCCCCGCGATCTCATCGCTCGGTATCCCCCCCTTGGCCAGTGTCTGCAGCGCCTCGCGATAGCGACCGAACGCCATAGTTGATAGCCCCGATGGTGCACTGCCATTTGCCAACGCCTGCAGGACGGGCGACTTCGCAAGATCCCTCCCCTGAGCGTCACCGAGGCGGCGGAGGACCACCGCCGCATAGTGAGTCCGCGGCAAGAGTGGCGTCCCCTGCAGCGGCAGCAAGGAAAGCAGATTGAGCGCACCGAAGGGGCCACCGTCGGGCAGAAAGGCGACTTTCAGCGGATAGCGTCGCAAGAAATCGGGCGCCGTTGCATCGACGCCCAGTAGAAATACAGGCGAGTCGGCGGCAATACTGCGCGCGAGCGTGGGCAATCGCATCGGGTCGATCGCGGCACTGAGCTGAAAAAAGATCGCAGCGGAAAGGGCAAAACCGTGGCTACTCTTCAAAAGAGCAAGCCCCTGTTCGATAAGGCCCACCTTTCCGGGATTGGGAAAACCGGCGAGTGAAATGGTGCCATCGACTGCCAGTAGATCGTCGCTCGGAAAGGGCGCTGCGTAGAAGCCGCTACTGCGGTCGAAGTTCATCAGAACCTGGACCGTCCCCGCCTCCTGGCATCCACACAGCGTCAAAAGTAGAATCAACCTAAAAAGCATTGGCCTAGTCCGCGGTAAGTAAGCGCTCGATCGACCACTCGATCGCCCCTCACCAAGAGGTATTCGTGCACGTGCTCGGCGAGCTCGCCCGATTTGGCATGGCGAAAGAAGATCGGATCGCCGAGTTGGAGCGAGGATCCCTCGGGAAACTCCACCGGCGTCTGCACCTCGCCCGCGCCCTCAAGCGGCAAAAGGCGCCCTCCTTCAGGCAGCACCGGCAAGGGCAAACGGTCGCGCCCGAGGGCCCCCGAGGCGATCCAGCCGCCGCCATGGCAGGTCCATAGGCGAGGCGCGGGCTGCCGCACTACCTGCAGCGCAAAGTAGGCGGCCGGCAGCAGGTCGAGCTCACGGTAGTGATCGAAAAGGTGCCCTTTCAAAAAGCCAGAACCGGCGGTCACCTCTGTGAGCGTCGCTTCGTGTGCTGCCTCAGCGAGGTTTCCGGTGCCACCCCCATTGACCAGCCTGGGTGCGATCCCGCGCGCCGTCAGCGCACGAACTAGTTCGGCGCGTTTTTCGCGGACGGGCCGCCGTGACAGCGCCTTGAGGGCGCGATGGGCCACCGTCTGCCACGGCGCTGCCGGGTAGTCATCGCCCAGGCCGGCGATCTGCGCTTCGTAGCCCATGAGGCCATGAAACGTCAGGCGCGGGTCGGCTCGAATCTGTTCTGCTAACGTCACCACCTCTTCAACATCGCGCAGTGGACTGCGCCGCACCCCCAAGTGAACTTGCGAGCGCCAGGGGCGATAAGCGAGATCCACTTCGATCACCAGCGGAATGCGCACGCCCTTCGCTGCCTCAGCCAGTGCATTGGCCTGGACGCTGGAATCGACTACCACCGCTGCCGTGATCTTGCGATTGAGCTCCGCGATCTGGCGTGCATCATCTGGCTGCAGGGTAGGATAGGCGAGCAGCAGATCGCTAAAGCCCTGCCCAGCCAGATAGGCCGTTTCCGCAGCGCTGTAGGTCATCAGGCCAGCAAGCTCGCTGCCACAGCGCTCGCGGATGTAGTTCACTAATGCTGGAGAGCGGATCGACTTCGTTGCTAGGCGCAGTCGTTGGGGCCCGAGGAGCGCACGCAGCCGGACAATGTTCTCATCGAGCGCGTCGAGATCGACCAGTGCCACAGGCAAGGATTCGCCGGCGATCGCCTGGCGGTAACGCCGCCACCGCTGCTCTCCGCTTTCGCGCCCGTACGCCATGCTGCGCACTTTATTGATACCTAACCTTCCCGAGATCTAGCTGCCGCAGTCGCCGGACGATTTCGCCCAGCGCCGCTACCACGACATCGATCTCTGCCTCGGTATTCGCCCAGCCGAGCGAAAAGCGCACTGCTTCCGCGGCCTCTTCGCGCGGAAAACCGAGCGCGCGAATCACCGGCGATGGTTCGAGCGATCCCGACGTGCAAGCTGCTCCCGTGGAGACTGCCACGTCGGAGAGATCGAGATTCTGCATGATGACTTCGCCGGTGATCCCCCGAAACCCCACGTTGCAGGTACCCGGCACCCGATCGGATCCGCCGAAGCGACGTGCGCCGGAAATCGCCAAGATAGACTGCTCCAAACGATCGCGCAGCAGGCTGATCGATTTTGCCCAAGCGGGTCCTTCGCGCTGCAGGAGCGCGCAGGCGGCGCCCAGGCCGACGATGCCCATCACGTTTTCGGTGCCGGGCCGCCGGCCGCGCTCCTGATGGCCCGCCGGGGTGAGCGGTGCAATCTCGATCCCCCGTCGGACAAAGAGTGCTCCCATGCCCTTGGGGCCGTAGATCTTGTGCGCCGAAAGGGTCGCGAGATCGACCTCGCTGAGATCGAGTGGAACCTTGCCTGCCGCCTGCACGAGGTCGGAGTGAAACAGCGCGCCGACCGCGTGAGCGCGCGCGGCGAACTCGGCGATGGAATAGCGGTTGCCAAGCTCGTGGTTGGCGGCCGCCAAGGTCACGAGGGCCGTCGAGCCATCGAGCGCGCGTGAAAGCTCCTCGGGATCGATCGTTCCATCCCCTGCCACCCCTACCCTGCGCACGGCGAAACCTTCCCGTTCGAGTAGCTCCAGGCTGCCCTTGACCGCCGGATGTTCGAGTGGCGACGACACGATTCCATGGCGCCCACTTTTCTGCCGCTCCGCACGCGCACCACCCACGATTGCCAGCTGGTCCCCTTCCGTTCCTCCCGAACAAAACACGATCTCTTCGCTCGCGACACCCAGCAGCCCGGCCACCTGCGCGCGCGCCTGCTCTACCACCTGGCGAGCGCGTCGACCTGCCCCATGCGGGCTCGACGGGTTGCCGAATATCTCGGTCGCCCGTGCCATCTCTTTGATCACCTCAGGATGCGGCCGGGTCGTCGCGTTGTGGTCGAGATAAATCATTCCAATTACAGCCCCTCTTCCACTATGATTGACACGACTCGAGCGAGATGGAAACCCGTGAGTGAGCCCGCCAAATCTCTGCTGGTGCAATATGGCCTGATTCAGCGGGAGCAGCTGATCGCCGCGGAACGTCTGCGCCAGCGCGAAGGGGGCACGGTCGGCGAGTGTCTGGTTCGCCTCGGGGTCCTCGACGAGGAGCAGCTGGTCGAGTTCTATCACAAGCGGCTGCTCGTACCACGCATCGCCGCCGAGCGGTTCAATCGGGTTTCTCCGGAGGCCATCGCCGTCGTCCCGGCCGATATGGTGGCCGAGTTTCGCGTCTTCCCGCTCGAGCTCGACGCAGAGGGTATTTTGACGCTGGTCATGTCCGACCCCTCGAACACCCACGTCGTCGATGAGGTAACCTTTTTTACCGATAAGTTTTGTCAGCGAGCAGTCGCGCGCGAGTCGGTGCTGCGGGCGGCCATCGAGCGGCATTACCGACTGGGGGCGGAGTTGGCGCAGCCCCGGGCTCTGGCACCCACGGTCCCGGTGAAGCCAGTGGTAGCCAAGGCGGCACCGGTCAAACCTGCCCCTGCGAAGCTTGCTCCCACGAAGATCATGCCTCCGGTCAAGGCGGAGCCCCAGCCGGAGCCGGTCAAAAGGGCGCCCGCCGCGGTGGTCATCAAGGCGGCACCCGTCCCACCGGAACCCGTGAAGACTGCTCCATCGCAGCCCGAGCCGGTGCCACTGACCAAGGTCAAACGCACGGAACCGGAACCGGCTCCGCCTCGTGCTCCCGCCGAGCAGGCCCTTCCTGGTGTCGTTGCCCCGACGCAGCCTCAGCGGGCCATCACGCCGATCCCAGCCAACCCCACTCCCACTCCGATCGCGCCCCCACGTGTCCCAATCCCCACCCCGGTGGCCACCCTCGCCACGGAGGCGCGCCCCCTTCCCGATCCGCCCCTGCGCCGTCTGCGCAGCGCCAACAGTCGCGATGAGGTGGCGGCGCTGGTCATCGATTACATCGCCGAGATGGTGCCCCGAGCCGCCCTCTTTGTGGTGCGTAAAAACCTGCTCGCCGGCTTTACCTCACGTGGCTCCCTCGACCATGGACGGATCCGGGAGCTCCAGATCTCGCTCGACGAACCGACCCTGTTCCGTGACGTCGTTCAGTCGCGACTGGCCTATCGGGGGCCGCTGCCCGACCCGACCGCCGGCCAATCCCTCTTACAACTGGGCGGATCGCTCCCGGGCGAGGTCCTCCTGCTGCCGATCTCGGTGCGCGATAAGGTCATTGCCCTCCTCGTAGCCGATGGCGTGACCACGCCGCTTCCCGATGCCGCGCTGCACGCTGTGAGCCGGGAGGCGGGTCTCGCCTACGAGCGGATCATCCTCGCAACCAAGCGTTAATCTCCTAACGGTGTTCTGGATCACTACAGCTTCACCTCTTAGATTTCAAATGGTTATCTGAGTTTTTCTCTGGCCGAACCTGTGCTTGCTTGACGAGCGCCCACCCATTTGATGTAGGATGCGAGGCGCAGAGAACGAATGGCCGCACCCCGCGAAGTTGGCTCCGTGGATTTTGCCTCGACCGCAGCGCCGGTGCGCTGCGTGGGTCGGGAGCGCGAACTCGCTCTGCTCGAGCAGCAGGCGGAAGCAGCCGTGCGGCGGCAACAGGGTGCGATGGTGCTGATCACCGGCCCGGCCGGGATCGGCAAGACCGCTTTGCTCGAAGAGTTTGGACGTCGCAGTGATGCCCGCCGAGTCCCGCTGTTCCTCGCCCGCTCCGACGAGCCGCTGCCGGAGCTGGTCGCTGCCCTGTCGGAAGATCTGGCGCGGATGGGATCCGACCATCTCGCGGCCCAGGGGCGAGCGATCGCCGACACGCTTCATGGACGCCGCCCGCGACGACCAGAACTGGATGCCGCACGCGATGAGCAGCATCGCCTCGCGCTGGCCGAGCGTGTCGCCGCTTTTTTTGCGAAGGCTTCGCGGATTACTCCGTTTGTCCTCGCATGCGACGATTTTCAAAACACCGATGCGGCGACTCGCAGTTTACTCGAACACCTGGCACTCAACTGCTTCGGGAGTTTTCAGTTCGCAGAGCAGGGATCCCAGGAGTCGCTCCGCGCCCTCATGATTCTGGCTTCTCGTGACGAGGAGCCGCGTCTCCGTGGCTGTGCGACGGCTCAGATGGCCCTCTCACCCTTGGATGCCGCGGGAGTGCGGGAGTTTCTCGCGCTCCCCGAAGTGGTCGAGCAGGTCACCGTGCAGTCGGGTGGCACTCCGTCGGCGCTGTGCGCACTCCTTACTGGCACGCCAGTCCCGCCCATGCCGCGCGGTGAGGCCGCTGTAGCACCCGCCTCCTCATGGGCCAGCGGAGAGAAGCTCGAGAGCGCCTTCCGCTACGACCGCGCGCTCGAACTCTATCGCCAGGCGCACGATGCTACCAGCAGCGAAACAGAGCGCGAAGCGCTCGAGCTGCGGATCGTCCATCTTGGCCGTCTCACTGGGAATACCACGATCGCCCTCGAGTATGCCGCAGCACTGCAGCTGCGCCGCCCCGAGGATGCGCTCCTCGAGCGAGAGATCGGCCAGCTTCATCTTTTGCGCGACGAGTTTACAGCGGCGCGTCGATCACTCGCCCGCGCCCGCGCGCTGACGAGCGACCCCGCCGAACAGGCACAGGTGTCTGCGCTACTCGCCGAAGTCGATTTTCTCGATGGCCAGCCGCAGCGAGCCGAAGAGGAGTGTCGTCGAGCGCTCGCGAGCATCCGACCCTCAGCGGCAGGCAGCGCGCTCCGCATCGAATTACGCAACACCCTGGGCAAGATTCTCATGGCGGCCGCCCGTTACGCCGAAGCGGAACAGCTATTCGAGGTCAACCGTAGCGAAGCGCAACGACGTCGGATCCCCATGGAAGAGGCGCGTGCTCTCATCAACCAAGGGATCTGCCGATTGAGTTCGGGAGACGGCACGGGCGCGGAGCGCTGCTATCAAAGTGCGCTTCAGATCGCTGAATCGACCGATGACCAGCGCCACCGCGCCTTTTGTCTGCAAAACTTGGGGGTCCTCGCCCACCGTCGCTCCCACTATTCCACGGCCCTCCGGCATTTTCAGACTGCCGTCGGAGCCTTCAAAAAGCTTGGGCAGCGCGGACGTCTGGCCTGGCTGGCGCTCGACATGGCCTCGGTCTACCTCGATCTGCGAGCGGACGATCGTGCTCAGGCGATGGTCGAGATGGCCCAGCGGCTGGCGGATCGCAACGCGGCCTGCGCCATCGCCGTCGATCGGCAGATCATCGGCGGTCGATTGGCCCAGTTGCGCGGCGATCTCACCGCCGCGCGTTGCCAGTGGATCGAGGCACGAGCGGCCGCCCAACAGATCGGGCAACGCGACCGCCTGGTGGAGGCCCTCTGGCGCAGCGCTCAGCTGGAGCTCGAAACGGGTAACCTGGCTGCAGCCGCGGGGTTGCAGCGAGAGCTAGAGGCGTCGCTGCCCGGTGACGAAGCCGCGGCCAGTGCAGCACGCCAGTTATCGGGTGAGTTGGCGCTTGCGCGGGGCGATTTCTCCCTGGCCGAGGCTCAGCTCTCCCAGGCCCTCGACCACTTCGAGCGCGCGGGCGATGCGGAGCGCGAATGGCGCTGCCGATTCGCCCAGGCTCGGTTAGCCGAGCAGCGACGCGATCGGATGAGCGCAGAGCGCCACTACCAGCTGGCTGCGAAGTGTGAGGCTTCGCTCGGTGCGCATATTCCCGCAGAGCTGCTAGCGATCGTCGCGAACGACCCGCTGCGCCAGGCACTCGCTCAGCGAGTGGGGCGTCCGATGCCTCTCTGCACTCCGCTGAATCCGGTCACTCAGCCGCTACCGCCCCCCTCTCCGCATGCGGATCGCATCCTAGGCCAACACCCTCGGATTCGGCAGCTCCTGGCCCTCATCGAGCGCGTCGCGGCCACCGAAACACTCGTCCTCATCCGAGGAGAATCGGGAACGGGCAAGGAGCTCGTCGCTGATGCACTCCAAGCGGGTTCAAGGCGGGCGACGGGCCCTTACCTCAAGATCAACTGTGGCGCTTTTACCGACTCGCTGCTCCATTCGGAGCTCTTCGGCCACGAGCGCGGTGCTTTCACGGGCGCGACCGATCGTCGACTGGGGGTGTTTGAAGCGGCGCATGGCGGCACCCTCCTTCTCGATGAGATTGGCGAACTCTCTCCCGCGCTACAGGGGGCGCTCTTGCGCGTCCTG
>JAHFDT010000176.1 GCA_023248875.1 Myxococcales bacterium
CGAAAAGGGTCCCGCCTGATCGCCACCGAGAACCAGGTGCCAAACGGCATCTCTGGCCGCCGGAGCCGCAGCCGCGGCCGGCTCTTCCGTCGAAGTGCTCGCGACCGCCTCACCGCCCTGATTGCCCCGAACGACGATCACCTGATTGCATTTCTTGCACTTGATCTTGAAGATCTTGCCGCGCACTTTTTCATCGGCGATGGAGTACTTGGCCGCGCAGTTGTCACAAACGATCTTCATGAAAAAGCCCCTCTACTAGTCCGTCGGTGGATTCAGAAGTATAGAGGTGGAGGCGCAAGCAGGCAAGGGTGATGCCCCTCAGTCGCAAGAACGGAGCGCCAGAAACAGGAACCCGGCCCCGAATGCGGCCAAAATGGCGGCGGCAATCAGCGTGGGCGTACGAAACATCAGGCGAAGGGATTCTGAAACACCATGGTCTCCTCCCGACCAGGCCCGACCGACACCAGGGCCAATGGGACTCCCAAAAGCTCCTCGATGCGCGCGAGGTAGCGCCGGGCTTCGGCCGGAAGCTGGTCGAGCTGACGCGCCTCTCCCAGTGCGCCGTCCCAGCCCGGAAGCTCCTCGTAGACCGGCTCGGCACGCTCGAGGTCGCAGAGATCCTGCGGCATCTCCTCCACCACTTTTCCATCGAGGCGGTAGCCGACGCACACCCGTAGCGGACCCAGCCCCCCCAGGACATCCAATTTGGTGATGGCGAGCCCCGAGAGGCCGTTGAGGCGTACCGCCAACCGCAGCGCCGCGGCATCCAGCCAGCCGCAGCGGCGCGGCCGTCCCGTGGTGGCACCATACTCGGCGCCCGCCTCGCGCAGCCGCTGCCCGAAGGCATCGTGTAGCTCTGTAGGAAAGGGGCCGCCGCCGACCCGAGTGGAGTAGGCCTTGGCGATGCCGATGACCGCGTCGATCTCGGTGGGTCCTACCCCCGCCCCGGTACAGGCCCCGCCGGCCAGCGTCGACGAGGAGGTGACAAACGGGTAGGTCCCATGATCAACATCGAGGAGCGTGCCCTGCGCCCCTTCAAACAGGACGTGACGACCTTGCCGAATCGCCTGGTGGACCGCGCGGGAACCGTCACCGAAATAGCGCTCGAGCTCAGCGCCATAGCCGAGATACTCATCGGCCATGGCCGAACGGGCGCCCGCGTTGGGCAGGTCGCCGCCGAGATAGCGAATGTAGGCGCTCAGCTCCTCGAGGTTGTGATCGATGAGTTCGCGTAGCCGCTCTGGCCGGCATAGGTCGCCCACGCGAATGCCCCGGCGGGCCATCTTCGCCTCATAGGCGGGACCGATGCCGCGCTTGGTCGTACCGATGGCCGAGCGCCCCCGTTCCCGCAGCCCGTCGATCTCGCGATGGTAGGGCAGGATCGCATGCGCCCGCGTGCTGACTAGGAGATCCCGGTCATCGGCCAGTAGCCCCTGCGCTTTGAGCTCCGCGATCTCGCCGAGCAACGTCTTGGGGTCGACCACCATGCCATCGCCCAGGACACAGAGCTTGCCGGCGCCATGGAGCACGCCCGACGGCACCAGGTGGGTGACGATCTTCTTGCCCCCGACCACCAGCGTGTGGCCGGCGTTGGCGCCGCCCCCGTAGCGCACGATCACGTCCGCGTATTTACTGTAGAGGTCGACGACCTTGCCCTTGCCCTCGTCGCCCCACTGCGCACCGATTACGACCGCATTGGCCATCGTCAGGCGCGATCCTTACCCGTGGCCAGCGGCTCCAGCAAGAGCTGTTTGATCGGCGCTGCCCCAGAGAGGATCGCCTGCAGCTGCGAACGGCCGAGTCGGCCTCTGGCCCTGCCGTCGCTCGCAAACCACTCGAGGCCAGTCGACTTGACCACGTAGACGCGCTGCAGGTCGGCCGCCAGCGCCACCTGGGACAGGCGCCTTCTCGAGCCGGATTGCGGCGCCAAGTCCTGCACCACACACGCTCCCGTCGTCCGCAGAAGCGCTGCCAAGCGCGCCGATAGCAGCGCCTCTCCGCTCACCAGCAGAGCCGTCCGCCGGCCGAACGTCTGGTTCTCCTGGCCTCGCGCGAGGGCGCGGCTGAGCCCGTCGATATCGACCGCCAACCCGGCGGCCCGGGCGGCACGACCGTAGCGCTCGACCAGCCGATCGTAGCGCCCGCCCGAGGCGATCGCCTCCCCCACCCCGGCGGCGAAGGCCTGAAAGCGCACCCCCGTGTAGTAGTCAAAGCCGCGCACCTCACCGAGGTCGATGGCGAGGTGGTCGCCGAGGCCCAGCGCCTCGAGGTGCTCCACGATCGTTCGCAGCTCCGCCAGGCCGCGCCGCGCCGCCGGCTGCTCAGCGCTCAACAGCTTTGCAGCCCGCTCCAAAACCTCTCGCCCACCGCACAAAAAGGGCAGCGCTTCCAGCAGTCGGCGCTGCCTGGCTGGAAGTGCCAAGCCGCGCGCCCGCCGTGCCACCTCGTCGCCATCCTTGCGCGCGATCGCCTGGTGCAGGGCCCCCGGTTCGCCCACCCCGGCGAGCGCGGCCCGGGCCAGTTCGACGGTCCCCAGATCGATGGTGAACGGGGCCAGCCCGACGGCCTGGAGCAGGGCTGCTAAGAGCGCCACCACCTCCAGATCTCCCGCAGGGGACGGCGCGTCGATGAGCTCGATGCCCGCCTGAAACAGCTCCCGATCGGGCGTTGCGCTCCCCCCGAGTCGCACGACCGAGCCCTCGTAGAAGAGGCGGAGCGGCCCCGGCTGGCCGCCGAGGCGCGTCGCCACCAGCCGCGCCACCTGAGGTGTGAAGTCCGGCCGCAGCGCCACCACCTCGCCGGTCTCAGGCTCGACGAATTTCATCGCCCGTGCCGCCGCCTCCTCGCCGAGCCCGCGCGCGAGCGTCGCCTGGTATTCGAAGGCCGGTGTGATGATGCGCTGGTAGCCCCAGCGCTCGAACGTTTCGCCGATCCGGGAGACCATGGCCTGCCGGACCTCCGCAGCGCGCGGCAGGTGATCGCGAACCCCAATCGGCAAACGTGGAATCATTGTTTACAGCGTGACCAGCGTCGCCGCGCGGACATGGGGCACCGCACGGACCGCTTCGAGCGTCGTTGCATCTACTTCGCCGTCGACATTCCAGACCTGCAGCGCTTCGGCGCGCGGCCGATCCAGTCCCACCTGCAGGCGGCTGACATTGATGCCCCGCCCACCGAGCAGCGTACCCACCGCGCCGATGACGCCCGGCCGGTCGTCGTTCACCAGCACCAGGATACGGCCCGACGCCACCGCTTCGAGCAGGAAGCGATCGATCTGGACGATGCGCGGCTCGAGCCCCTCGCCCGTCTGGAATACCGTGCCGCGGACAAAGCGCATTCCCCCCGGCCCGCTCACCGTCACACTCACCGAGGAGGTAAAGTTGGCGCTCGCCGGACGCTTGATCTCGCTGATGCGGATTTGGCGCTCCCCGGCCAGCAGCTTGGCGTTGACCTCATTGACCGGCACATCGACGTGCGGCCGCAGCAGGGCGGCTACCGCAGCCGAAGCGATCGCGGTCGTCCCCTTCTCCGCCACGTCGCCGGCGACCTCGATCTCGACGGTGCCAATGCCACCGCTCGTTCCGGCAAACAGTTGCGACGCGAGCGCACCGAGCCGCCCCGCCAGATCGAGATAGGGCGCCATCTGGGCCTGAAGATCGCGCGGCAGCGATGGAAGATTAATGGCATTCTTGACCTCGCCGCGCAAAAGATAGGCGACGATCTGCTCGGCCACCTCGAGCGCCACCTTCTCCTGCGCCTCCTCCGTGGAGGCACCCAGGTGGGGTGTGGCGATCACCTGGTCCAGCGTCCAAAGCGGATGGTCCTTCGGTGGCGGCTCCTCCGTGAACACATCGAGCGCCGCGCCCGCCACCTTGCCGCTCTGGATCGCGGCTGCCAGCGCCACTTCATCGACGATCCCACCGCGCGCGGCGTTGACCAAGAGCACACCCGTCTTCATCTTCTTGAACGCTTCCGCGCCCACCAGCCCCCGCGTCTCCGCGGTCAGCGGAATATGGATCGTGATGAAATCGGCGCGGCGAAACACCTCATCAAGAGGAGCCAGCTCCACCCCCAACTTGGCAGCGGCGTCGGCCGTCAGCACCGGATCGTGCGCCAGGACCCGCATCTTCAAGCCGAGTGCGCGGTCAGCGACGATCCGGCCGATGTTGCCGAGACCCAGCACACCGAGCGTCTTGTCCGCCAGCTCCACCCCCTCGAAGCGCTTCTTGTCCCACTTACCGGCCTTCATCGAAGCGGTCGCCTGGGGGATATGGCGCGCCAGCGACAGCAGTAGACAGAGCGCGTGCTCGGCGGTGGTCACCGCATTGCCCGAGGGTGTATTCATGACGATGACACCGCGGCGCGACGCCGCCGCGACGTCGATGTTATCCACACCGATCCCGGCGCGCCCGACCACGCGCAGCCCATCGGCGGCGGCCAGTACATCGGCCGTCACTTGGGTAGCCGAACGAACGGCCAACGCTTGCACGCCGACGAGCGCGCGCTTGAGCTCATCCGGCTTGAGGCCGGTCGCGACCGTCGCTTCGATCTCGGGATGGGCCCGGAACACCTCGAGGGCACGCGGCGATAGCGCATCAGCGATCAATACCTTGAACTTGCTCACGCCACACCTTCTGCGAGGATCGCCTCGGCCGCTACCGTGCCCGCCCCACGCTCGAACTTCACCCCGAGATCGCCGAGCGTCATCTCGAGCGCCGCCACCGACGTGAGAATATCGAACGGCCCAAAGTAGCCGAGGTGGGCGATGCGAAAAATCTTACCCTTGACCGCATCCTGCCCGCCGGTGATCGACACGCCATAGCGGTTCGCCAGGTGCTTCACAATCTTGCCGGTGTCGATCCCAGCAGGTCCCCACAGCGAAGTCACCGTCGGCGAGGGCGCCGTCGGCGCGAACAGCTGACAGCCGAGCGCGGTCGCGGCTGCCCGGGTGGCCCGCGCCAGCCGGTCGTGCCGCGCAAACACATTCTCGAGCCCCTCCGACTTGAGCATCCGCAGCGCCTCGCACAGGCCTACCGTCAGCGTCACCGCCGGGGTGTAGGCGGTCTCGGCATTCGCTTGCGCCTTGCGCTCGCGCTTGAGGTCGGCATAGAAGCGCGGCAGATCCGCCTTTTCCACCCGGTGCCAGGCCTTTTCCGATAGCGCGATATAGGCCTGCCCCGGCGGCAGCATCAGCGCCTTTTGCGAACCGGTCAGCAGCACATCGAAGCCCGCGCGGTCCATCGGCAGGTCGAACGCGCCCAGCGCCGAGACCGCATCGACCACATTGATGACGCCATCGCGCGCGCGCGTGATCTCGGCGATCGCCTCCACCGGATGGCGCACACCCGTTGAGGATTCGTTGGCCTGGCTAAACACCGCGGTGATCTTGGCATCGCCATCGAGCGCCGCTGCCACCCGTGCCGGATCGATCGCCGTTCCCCATTCGCAGTCGAGCGAGACCACTTCGATGCCAAAGGCTTTGCAGATATTCCGCCAGCGCTCGCCGAACTTGCCGCCCACCACGCACAGCGCCTTATCGCCGCGCTTCATGGCATTGACCACCGCCGCCTCCATCGCCAGCGTTCCCGATCCGGCCAGCATCAACACCGGCTGGCTGGTCTGGAACATCCACTGCAGCCCCGCCGCCGCCTCGCGAAAAATCTCGCCGAAAGCGGCCATCCGGTGGTGGACGATCGGCCGCGCCATCGCCAGCATGATCTGCTCCGGCACGGGCGTCGGCCCCGGGGTGAGAAGGTACTGCTTGAATGGCATGGCGATTCTCCGTTGGGTTAGGACGGGAATCTTACCTGAAAGGGTTCGCGATTCGAACCCCATCCTGGGGCGGGACTTAGTAGTGCCGTCCGTCGGGCGTAATGCCCCCGGTGAGTCCAGTGGCCCGGCCATAGGCACCCAGCATGTACAGTCCGCCACCGATCCAGTCGCCCATCATGTAGCGGGTCAGGCCCTGGCCATACGCCTCCAACGCTCCCATTTGATGGTCGATGTGATGCCGGACATGCTTCAGCGGATCGTCCGGCGTGGGCAGAACGTCGTTGATGAGATGCCGAGTGAGACCCGTCTGGGCGCGGATCGGGTCAAACGTAAGCTGGTTCAGGTGGCGAAGGGTTTGAACTCCAGGGTGCTTGGGGCCCCCGTGGGCAGAGGCCGCCGGAGCGGCGAGGAGTGCACACGAGACCAGCAGGGACGATGTGAGTTTGCGTAGTGTCATAGGTTTTCTCCCAGTTTACGGGACGGTAAAGCAATCGCCATGCCTGGACACTTACTGACAAAGGTCAGTGAATTGCCGGGGGCGTAGCGACTTCTGGGTGGCCAGAGCAGTCGCAGTGGCCACCGGTGGACAGGCCATCCTCGCCCTGTTATGTAGCGCCGCATGTTGGCGCAGCTGGCCGATGTCCATTTCGCCTATCCGGGAACGGAGATCTTCGCGGGCGTCTCCTGGCAGGTGAATGCGGGCGACCGGATTGGTCTAGTGGGCCCGAACGGTGCTGGCAAGTCAACGCTGCTGCGGCTCCTGGCGGGCCCACTCGCGCCCGATCGCGGCCAGGTCGCGCGGGCCAAGGGAGTGTCGATCGCCTACTTGCACCAGTCACAGGAGTTCCACGGCGCGGGCACGCTCTGGGATACGCTGATGGCACCCTTCGCCGAGCTCCTGGCGATGCGCGCAGAGCTGGCGAAGCTTGAGCAGGATCTCGACGAGCGTAACCTCGAGCGCTACGGCCACCTGCAGGAGATCTATCTCCGGCGCGACGGCTACACGATCGAGCAGCGGGTGGAGCAAATCGCATCGGAGCTGGGCTTTGCGACGCTCGATCTCGAGCGCTCGGTGGCGACGCTTTCGGGCGGCGAACGGGGCCGGGTCGAGCTGGCCAAGGTGCTGCTGGCGCAGCCCGATCTGCTGCTGCTCGACGAGCCAACCAACCACTTGGATGTGGACGCGGTGGAGCACCTCGAGACGCGTCTCGGCGAATGGCCAGGCGCCTTCGTGCTGGTCTCGCACGATCGCTACTTCTTGCGCGCGGTCTGCCGCGAGATCGTCGATGTCGAGGCCGGCAAACTGGTGCGCTACGTGGGCGGCTACGACCGATATGTCGTCGATCGCGCGGAGCGAAAAGAGCGTTTGGCAGCGGCCTTCCAACGCCAGAAGGAGACGATCGCCAAGACCGAGGATTTCATCCGCCGCAACATCGCCGGACAGAACACCAAACAGGCGCAGTCGCGCCGCAAGCAGCTGGAAAAGCTAGAGCGACTCGAACGGCCGCAAGACGATTGGGCTACCGCGGGCGAAATTCGGCTGCGCTTTTCAGCGGGCGACCAGCGCGGCGGCAAGGAGGCGATCCGGGCGGAGCGCGTGTCGCTCGGCTACGAGGATGGGCCGCTGCTGGTGCGCGATCTCGATCTCATCGTCTATCGTGGCGAGCGCCTCGGCATCGTGGGCCCCAACGGCGCCGGCAAGAGCACGCTGCTCAAGGCCCTGATCGGCCGTCTCCCCCCGCGCACGGGCACTCTCACGCTCGGCCACGAGCTGCGCATCGGCTACTTCGACCAGAAGCTCGGCGATCTCGATCCTGGGCGCTCGCTCATCGAGGAGATCCGCTCGGTGCGCGGCGACTGGAACGACGACCTCGTGCGCAACTACCTCGGGCTGTTTCGCTTCTCCGGCGATGATCCATTCCGTGCTATCCGCGGCCTCTCGGGCGGCGAGGCGACCCGCCTGGCGCTGGCCAAGATGATGCTGCTGCCGCGAAATTTACTAGTACTCGACGAGCCGACCAACCACCTCGACCTGCCGGCCTGCGAAGTACTGGAGGAGGCACTCGGCGAATACGATGGCACCATCCTGGTGGTCAGCCACGACCGCTTTTTTCTCGACCGGATCTGCCACCGCATCCTGCATCTGCACGAGGGCCTCGTCGACCAGCACGTCGGAAACTACTCCGACTGGCGCCAGCGCCGCATCGCGCTGGCCAAGGCGGAGCCCCCCCCATCCAGGCCGGTCTCCGAAGAAAAACAGGCCCGGGAAGTCGACCGGGAGGCACGACGAAATGCGGAGCGCGATCGCCAGCGCAAAGAGAAGCGGATCGGGCAGCTCGAAGCCGCGATTGCGGAAGCCGAGAGCGAGCTGGCCGCCGCTCGCGCCGCGCTGGCGAACGATCATGGCGGCGACTGGCAGCGGCTCCACGGTCTGGTGGAGAATGAGCGACGCCTCGCCGAGCGCGTCAAATCGCTGATAGGCGAGTGGG
>JAHFDT010000014.1:0-10524 GCA_023248875.1 Myxococcales bacterium
AGCCATGCGCGTCGACGAGAAATTCGGCGCGCAACAGTTTGAGGAGTTGACCGTTGTTGAGCTCCGGCACGAGCACCTTCTTGAAGGAGCGCAGCACCTCGCCCAAATTGGATGGAAAGTGGTTGAGGTACTTCAGGTGGGCGCTCGCGACCGAGATGCCGCGCGCGCGACACTCGTCCACCGCCTTGGTGATGGCGCCATAAGTGCCCCCCCAGCCGATGACCAGCAGTTCGCCACTCGTTGAGCCGTTGACCTCGAGGCGAGGGATCTCCTTGGCGATGCCTGCTACTTTGGCGGCGCGAGTGTGCACCATGGTGTCGTGGTTGATCGGATCGTAGGAGACGTTGCCGGTGAGTGCGTCCTTTTCCAATCCACCGATGCGGTGCTCGAGCCCCGGAGTGCCGGGGCGCACCCAGTCGCGTGCCAACGTTTCGGCGTTGCGAGCGTAGACGTGAAAGTTCTCCGGATTGGTACGGAACTTGACGTCGAACTTCGGCAGGGACGAGATCTCTGGCAGCAGCCACGGTTCGGCGCCATTGGCCAAGTAGCCATCGGTGAGCAGGATCACCGGGGTCATGTACTTGGTGGCAATGCGGCAGGCCTCGATCGCCATGAAGAAACAGTCGGCCGGCGTGGAGGCTGCCAGCACCGGCACGGGACATTCGCCGTTGCGGCCATACATCGCCTGCAGGAGATCCGACTGCTCGGTCTTGGTGGGGAGTCCGGTCGAAGGTCCGCCGCGTTGCACATCGACGATCACCAGCGGCAGCTCGGTCATCACCGCCAGCCCGATGGCTTCGCCTTTGAGCGCCAGGCCCGGTCCCGATGTGGTGGTCAGCGCCAACGCTCCGCCAAACGCGGCACCGATCGCCGATGCCACGCCAGCGATCTCGTCCTCGGCTTGGAAGGTCGTGACGCCGAAATTCTTGTAGAGCGACAGCTGATGGAGGATATCGGAAGCGGGCGTAATGGGATAGCTGCCGAGAAAGAGGCGCAGCCCCGACAGCTGACCGGCGGCGACGAAGCCGAGCGCGGTCGCCTCGTTGCCGGTAATATTGCGGTACTTGCCCTTCGCCACGTTGGAGGCGGGCTTGATCTCATAGTTCGAAGTGAAGATTTCGGCGGTCTCGCCATAGTGATAACCGGCCTTGAACACCTTGATGTTGGCGTCGGCGATCGCCGGGTGCTTGGCGAACTTCTCGCGGATGTTCTTGATCTCGAATTCGGTGTTGCGATTGTACATCCAGAACATGAGACCGAGCGTGAAGAAGTTCTTGCTGCGCCCGATCTCTTTGGTCGAAAGCCCGCTATCGCTGAGCGCGAGCGCGGTCAGCTTGGTGATATCGATCTTGAAAGTTCGGTATTTATCGAGGCTGCCATCCTCGACGGGGTTGCTCTTGTAGCCCGCCTTTTCCAGATTGCCCGCGGTGAAGGCACCGGTATTGAGGATCAGCACTCCGCCCGGCAAGAGATCGGACAGGTTGGTCTTGAGCGCCGCCGGGTTCATTGCCACCAGCACGTCCGGCTGGTCGCCCGGCGTCAGCACATTCTGCGATGAGAAATTGAGCTGAAAGCCCGAGACGCCCGCCAGCGTTCCCGCGGGTGCGCGGATCTCGGCGGGAAAGTCGGGCAGCGTCGAAAGGTCATTGCCGGCGATCGCCGTGGCTTTGGTAAACTCGGTGCCCGTGAGCTGCATGCCGTCGCCCGAATCGCCACAGAAGCGAATCACCACCGTATCGAGCGACTCCCTGGTCACTGCGCGCCCCTGCGTCTGAGGTTCCATTCCGGCTCCGTGTTGGATTGGCCCCAAAGCATAGGGGAATTCGGCAGCTGGGTCAAAAGCTGCTTTTCCCTTGCCTTCGTTGTAGCGGCCCGTTTATATCGACCAAATCGGCGCGTTTAGCTCAGCTGGATAGAGCGTTGGCCTCCGGAGCCAAAGGTCGCAGGTTCGACTCCTGCAACGCGCACTGATGATGCCGATCGATCCCGTCTGCGGGATGCTCGTGGACAGGGTGCATCCCCCGGGGGGCACGCACGCACTCGCGGGGAAGAGCTATTTTTTCTGCAGCATCAGGTGCCACGATAAGTTCGCGGCGGAACCGTCCAGGTATCTCGGCGGGAAGACGGCGATCGCAACGGTGCCCGCGAGCGCCGCTTACGTCTGCCCGATGGATCCCGAAGTGCACGAGACGAAGCCGGGGAGCTGTCCGAAATGCGGCATGGCGCTCGAGCCCCTCACGATCGCGGACGAGCGCAATCCCGAACTGGAGGAGATGAAGCGCCGTTTCCTGGTGAGCGCGCTGCTCACGGTGCCGGTGTTTCTGCTCGGCATGTCGGACCTCGTTCCTGGGCAGTCCGTGCAGCAGGCGATCGCCCCGCGAATGCTGCACTGGATCGAGATGGCCCTTGCCACACCGGTCGTCCTCTGGGGTGGGCGACCGTTCTTTCAGCGTGGCTGGGCGTCCCTCGTCAATCGCCATCTCAATATGTTCACGTTGATCGCACTCGGCATCGGTGTAGCCTTTGCCTTCAGCCTCTTCGCTATCCTCCTGCCGCAGCTTCTGCCGCACGAGCTCAGCGGCCATGACGGGGCTGCGCCAGTCTACTTCGAGGCGGCGGCGGTCATCACGACGCTGGTGTTGCTCGGTCAGGTGCTGGAATTGCGCGCGCGGGGCGCCACGTCGAGCGCGCTCAGGTCGCTCTTGCACCTCGCGCCGCACGTCGCGCGCCGGGTCGGTGATGACGGACGAGAGGAGGACGTTCCGCTGGCGGCGGTGCAGGTCGGAGATCGTCTGCGGGTGCGGCCTGGCGAAACCGTGCCCGTCGACGGCAGCGTGCTCGAAGGGTCGAGCGCCGTGGACGAGTCGATGGTCACCGGCGAACCCATCCCTGTCGAAAAGACGGCCGGCGCGCGCGTGGTCGGTGGCACCCTCAACACCGCTGGCACCTTCATCCTGCATGCCGAGCGAGTGGGTAGCGACACCTTGCTGTCGCAGATCGTCCAGCGCGTAGCGGAAGTGCAACGCACGCGCGCCCCGATCCAGCGTGTGGCCGACGTGGCGGCCGCGTGGTTTGTTCCCGCCGTGCTGTTGATCGCCGCCGGGACGGCGCTGGCATGGGGAATGTGGGGACCCTCGCCCCGGCTCGCCTTCGCACTGGTCAATGCGGTGTCGGTCCTCATCATCGCGTGCCCCTGTGCGCTGGGGCTAGCGACGCCGATGTCGATCCTGGTGGCCACGGGGCGCGGCGCGCACGCCGGGGTTCTGATCGGCCACGCCGAGGCGCTCGAGATTCTCGAGAAGGTTGACACACTGGTGGTCGACAAGACCGGCACGCTCACCGAAGGCAGGCCGCGGCTCGCGTCGGTGGTGCCGGCGGCTGGTTTTACGGCCGAGCAGCTTCTCGCTCTGGCGGCAAGTCTCGAACGAGGCAGCGAGCACCCGCTGGCAGCAGCGATCATTGCGGGCGCCGTGGAGCGTGGCCTACCGCTAAGCGGTGTCGAGGAGTTCCGGTCGGTCACCGGCCGCGGGATCACCGGGCGGGTCGAAGGGTGCACAATCGCGATCGGGAACGCGGCGTTTATGGCTGACCTTGGGATCGATATCAAAAGCGCCGAGCACCAGGCGGAAGCGCTTCGCCTGGAAGGTCAGATCGCCATCCTCGTCGCCAGCGCGGGCCGCGCCGCGGGGGTGATCGGTGTTGCCGACCGGATCAAGGCGTTCACACCCGAGGCGCTCGCTGCCCTTCGGCACGAGGGGCTGCGGATCGTGATGCTCACCGGCGATAGCCGTGTGACCGCCTCCGCGGTGGCGCGCCGACTTCAGATTGACGAGGTCATCGCTGAGGTACTGCCCGATGCCAAGGGTGACGCGATCCAGCGGATCCAATTGCAAGGTCATGTGGTGGCAATGGCGGGAGATGGCGTCAACGATGCGCCCGCGCTCGCCCAAGCGCAGGTCGGGATCGCGATGGGCACCGGTACCGATGTAGCGATGCTGTCCTCTGGGATCACGCTGGTCCAGGGCGATCTGCGCGGGATCGTGCGCGCGCGCCGGCTCAGCCGCGCCACCATGCGCAACATCCGCCAGAACCTCTTCTTCGCTTTCGTCTACAACGCCCTCGGGATCCCGCTGGCGGCCGGTGCCCTCTATCCGCTCTTTGGCGTGCTGCTCAGCCCCATGATCGCCAGTGCCGCAATGAGCTTTTCATCGGTGTCGGTGATCAGCAATGCGCTGCGCCTACGACGGGCGAAACTCTCCTGAAGCGGCCTGGGCAGGAAATTCCTCCGTTTGGCTCAGCCAGTCGCGACCCAGCGCCACCTTCACTCTCGGATCGGAAAATTCGTGCGGTCCCCTTACGACCGTGGGGATCGTTTCATAATTATGGTGAGGCGGCGGCGAAGGGGCACAGGTCCACTCGAGGGTACTGACCTCCCAAGGGTTCGCCTCCGCGCGCTGGCCGAAGGCGAGGCTACGCACCAGATTGACGACGAACACCAGCTGGGTGGCGCCGAGGGCAAAGGCGAAATAGCTGGTGAAGCGATTGAGCGGAGCCAGGTGGCGCAGGAATGTGTATTGAAAAGGATCGAACAGCCGGCGCTGCTGTCCCGAGTAGCCAGCGATGAGCATTCCACCAAACACCAGCGTGATGAGCACCAGGGAGCCGATGAAATGGATTACCCCCAAGCGGGTATCCAGCGTGCGGCCGAACATTTTCGGGAACCAGAAATAGATCGCGGCCAAGCTAGCGAGAAACGTCGCCGCGGCCATGGTGAAATGAAAGTGGCCGACGACGTAGAGCGTGTCGTGCAGCACCACATCGGTGGAGATGGTCCCGAGCAGCAGCCCGGTGACGCCGCCGAAGCCAAAGACGAATACCGTACCGAGGGCGAAGAGCATCGGCACGGTGAAGCGGATCGACCCGCGCCACAGGGTGGAGAGCCAGTTGGCGAAGAGGATCACCGCCGGAACGCTGATGCTGAGCGTGAGCGCTTCGAAGCCCAGGCCGAGGAGGGGGCTGATCCCAGCGATGTACATGTGGTGGCCGTACACCAGGCCCGAAAGGAGGGTCACGAGGACCATCGCGAGGACAGTGCCGCGATACCAGTAGGCCGGTTTGCGGGCGAAAAAGGAGAGCAGGTCTCCGACGATGCCCCAGGCTGGCAGGATCAGGATGTAGACCTCCGGGTGGCCGAAGATCCAAAAGAGGTGCTGGAACATGACCGGGTCGCCTGCACCGGGCGCGCCGAGGGCTCCGGCGATGAAGAAGCGTGTGCCGAGCAGACGATCGAGGAGGAGCAGCAGCCCTGCCGAAGCCAGCACGGGAACGAACAGCGCGTTCAAGATCGAGGTCAGCCACAGTCCCCACACCGTGAGGGGCATGCGCAGGTAGGTCATTCCCGGCGCTCGCAGGACGATGATGGTGGTGATGTAGTTGACTGCACCCATGATGGTCGAGGCACCGGTGACAAACAGGGCTGCGACCATTAGGGTCTGTCCCCACCCAGGAGTGCCTATGTTGGTCGAGAGCGGCGGGTAGGTGGTCCAGCCCGCCGCCGCGGGGCCGAGTTGTGCGAAGAAGGCGGCGACCACGAGAACGCCCGAGAGAGCGAAGGTCCAGAAGGAGAACAGGTTGAGCTTCGGGAACACCATATCGCGGGCACCGATGAGCAGGGGAATGCAGAAGTTGCCGAAGGCGCCGATGAGAATGGGGGTGATGGCCCAGAAGACCATGATGAGCCCATGCATGGTAAAGAGTGCGGTGTAGGTCGCGGGTGAAATGCTTCCTCCGGAGTGGGAGAACAACAGATCTCCCACCAGTGGCACTCGGGCGCCCGGGTAGGCCCACTGCCAGCGCATCAGCATGGCGAGTGTTCCGCCGAGCAGAAGAAAGGCGAAGCCCACCCACAAGAACTGCTTCGCGATCACCTTGTGGTCGGTGGAGAAGATGTACTTTGCCAGGAACGAACCCGGGGTGCTGGTCATCGGGCTACTTCCAATCCCAGCCCCAGTGGGCGGTGCGATCGGCCAGATCGTAGGCTCGGGCCGACTGTGCCGATGCCTCTTGGGCCCAGTCGCGGAATTCTTCGTGTGGGAGAACCGTGAGCAGGCCCCGCATCTTGTAGTGGTTCACGCCACAGTGCTGCGCGCAGCCGATCTCGTATTCACCGGTCTTTTGGGCTTGAACCCAAAGTTTGCTGAGCTGACCGGGAACGACGTCGATCTTGGTGCGGAAGCTCGGAAGATAGAAGCTGTGGATCACATCCACCGAGCTCAACTCGAAGAGGATCGGCACGTTGACGGGGACTCGCAGGTCGTTGAGCACGACGATGTCGTCGGCAGTGTTGAATTTGCCATCGGCACCCGGATAGCGGGCGTCCCAGGCCCACTGGTGGGCGTTTACTTCGATGCGGACCGCTTCGGGATGGGCTTCGGCGCGGGGAAAATTCCAGAAGATCTGCTCCATGTCGTGCGTGGAGTTCATGAGGAGGTTGCCGTCGACGATGAAAAGCACAAAGCCGGCGATCCCGAGCGGCAGGATCTTGGCGCGATGCGAGTTGCCGTCATCGCACGTGGCCGCATGGCGTCGACCGTGGCGCAGGCACGCATAGACCATCCAGCCGATCATCACAGCGAGCAGGACGATCATGAAGACGAGCGACACGTGGACCAGCCGATCGATGCGATGTCCATCGAGGGAGGCATCGAACGGCATTCCCCAGCCGACCTCAGGCGTAGGCTCGGCCTGGGCGCGCGAAACAAGAGTCCACGCGCATACACGAAGGACCCGTCTAAATGCTGTGTGCAAGGTGCGAATCGCCAGTCCGTATCGCAAACGACCGTGGCGGCAAATAGCAAGCGGCGTGCCCTCGGATATTCTCGGCAGATCGCGGCAACAAGATGCGCACGAGTTGCGCTGTTCCCTGTTGGGTCTGCAAATCGTTCGTGCTATGCGGCCACCGCGATGATATCGGTCACACAGAAGTTTATCGGCCCGAGCTCCCATAAGAGAGGACGGAAATGCGCCACTGTGCTTGTCTTACTGTTTTGATCGGGCTATGGGTCGCGGGCTGCTCCGGTGGAAACGGAACATCCGATGCGGGCGCCTGCGGGGAGGCCGGATGTGGGAAGGCCGACGCCGGGAACTGCAGCGGCGAGGACAAGCAGTTCTTTGCCAAGCAGTTGGGCGCGGCCTGCTGCGCGGGATTGACGCGGATCGCCGGGACTGAGGCGGTCGATGGTGGGTGTTCGCAAGTCCCGCCAGATCTGTTTGTCTGCACCCGCTGCGGCAATGGTCTCTGCGGTCCCGGCGAGAGCCGTTGCAACTGCCCGAACGACTGCCCGTAAGTAAGTAGGAGAAGACGGCCAAATGCGCCAATCCTTGGTTGACACGTCGAGTTGCGCTGGATAGGCTGCGCTCCGCTTTCGCGAAAGTGGCGGAATTGGTAGACGCGCAGGATTCAGGATCCTGTGGGTAACACCGTGGGGGTTCGAGTCCCCCCTTTCGCACTAGCAGGCTGTTGAAAAACCGTTCGAGCGCATTTTGGCAGCGTACTTTTTAGCGCCTGCTAGTGGCCGTGGGTTCGATCCGCCCATAAGTAGCGTATTTCCTCCACCGCTTGCCATTGTAGTGTTTTGTATTATAATTACTACAGATGGAGGTTGGCGATGGGACTCCCCAAAACTGTGCGGTTCGATGATGAGCTGGAAGGGCAGGTTGAGCAGTACCTCGAAGCCAACGGAATTCGTTTCGCTCAGCTCGTGAACTTGGCGGTGAAGAAGTTCATTTCCGAGCCACAGTCCATCGAGCTTGCGCCCGTGGACACCAAAGAGTTCGTGGCCACCGCGAAGAAGGCGTTCACACGGCATAAGAACGCGATGGATAAATTGAAGTGAAGATTATTCTTCTGCCGACGGCGGAAGCGGTCGTCGAGATCAACAAGTACGTTTGCAGCGAAGGCCACAATCCGCACCACTGCCACGAAATCGGGAAGGTAGAGAGCGCCATCGCCACTGCCTTCTACCCAGGCACCTACCCGTTTGCGCTCGGTGGGCTGGCCAAAGTGGCTGGCGCCCTGTGCTTTTACTTGGTTCAAAGCCACGCGTTCGTCGATGGTAATAAGCGAACTGGGGCGTTGACCGCGATCACCTTCCTCAACCAGCACGGATTGGATCTCCTCTACCCGCTCGATGAGGAGCGTGGGGTCAATGCACTCGCCGACGTGATCGAAGGTTGCGCTGCGAGCAGGATCAAGCGGGACGAACTGATCGAATGGTTTGAAACCCACAAGGTGGCATTGGAGGATGAATAGAGGCTCGCAAATCATTCACAAACCAAACATAAAGGGTTGATATGACTGGTATCTCGCCCGTACTGGTTTGTTTGTTGTCGTCTAACTGTTGAATTCTATTTCTCTATATCGAGATTCAGGATCCTGTGGGTAACACCGTGGGGGTTCGAGTCCCCCTTTCGCACTGCTTCGAGATTTCTAGGCTGTTGAAAAACTCTTTTTTAGGCCCGCACGGGGTCCCCCGGTCCGAGGACGTCTGCGGCCGAGGCAGAGGGGATGGGCCCGCGGGGTCCCCCGGTCCGAGGACGTCTGCGACCGAGGCAGAGGGGATGGAGTCGCCGCGTGAGCAGGGGTGAGGCTCCCGGGGCTTGCCCCGCTAAACAATAGATTTGGGGTCTGGCTTTGCCGACGGAGCGGGGCCGGGGCTTGCCCCGCTAAACAATAGATTTGGGGCCTACGCCCCGTTAGATCGACTAGCAGGCGGCACTCAAGAGGATCGAAAAAATGGGCCAAATCGAGGTTTTCAACAGCCTGCTAGTGCGGTCGCTGCGAAGCGAGCACCTTCTTCACGGTCAGCTTGGGCTCCCAGCGCTCCAACATTCTTCGGATGATGGCTTCCGATACGCCATGCTTGTTGCGCCGCGCTAGCTCTTGGGGATCGAACTTCCAGGGCGTCTGGGGCTCGCGAAAGGTGATGCGGTAGCCGCCCTTCACTCCCATCTCTACATACGGTTTGGCCTCCCAGGCTTGGGTATGCGTGTTGTCGATGACCACGGGGGAGACACCGGCCGCCATCGCTGCCTCGGCGCGAGCCTGGTTCCAGGCGTGAGCCGTTCCCACGCGGGAGGGATCGTAATGGTAGCTCCCGGCCTGCTCGAAGAAGTCGTCGGTCGCTAGGACCACACCGCCCTGGCCGAGCTTGCGGGCCAGAGTCGATTTTCCCGAACCGCTGAGGCCGCGCATGATCACGAGGACCTTGCCGGCCTTCCCACGGTTCGGAGACTCGACGGCCTGCGCAGCGCCCGAGGCTACGAGCAGCAGTGAGGCAACGAGCGCATTCACGAAGCGGGGTTTCGCCAGAAGAGTTCGCATGGGGACGATCTAAGCAGGAAGTATGCCCGTTAGAACGCCATATAAATCAAGCTCCTGGCTGCCCGATCCCTTTCGGTAGCCAGCTAGAGCAACTGGGCTGGCCGCCCGGTTGCTCTACTCTCGTACCCATACCCTACTGAGCGAGTGCGGCGTCGATCTGCGCCTTGAGATCGTCCGCGATGCCGTTGTGCTGCCAGACAATCTGCATGTCGGAGGTGCGCACCAGCATCTGCATCGGAAAGACGCTGAGATTGTAGTAGGGCGCGAGCGCCTTGTCGGGATCGGCGGCCATCTCGAACGGGATACTGAATTGGCTGGCCCACTTGTCGACGTCCATGATGGTGGCGACATTGCCCTTGGCGTCCTGAGCGATGATCTCCAGGAACTCGACCTTGCCGCCGGCCTTTTGGTAGTCCTGATAGAGGGGCACGAGATCCTTCTGCTCGTTCTTGCAGGGGACGCACCATTCGGCCGCGACCAGGATCAGGAGCAGCTTGAGCTTTGCGTTGTTGCGATAGTCGGCGAGCGGGCGCGGATGCACCGAATTATCGGTGAGTTTGCCGTTGCCAGAGAGCGTCAGGTTGTCGATGGGATAGCCGACCGTGGTGCCATAGGGGCCGCACGGGTAGGTGGCAGCATCGCAGCTGCTGCCACCATCGGACGGAACCATGGCCCTGTTTCCGCAGCCCAGTGCCAATAGCACGACGATCGACCAATACTTCATAGCGCTCCTCATCAAAAATCGGGGTGGCCGATGACCAGAAATTCGAGCGTGCCTGAGCCGACGTTGCGCAGCCCGTGCGGCGTATTCTTCTCGACGTGCATCACTTGACCTGTGCGCAGTGGCACGGAACGGTCGCCCATCAGACCGACCGCTTCGCCCGCGACGATGTAGACGGTCTCCGAGGTCGCGGGATGAATTTCGCGGGCGATCTCGCAACCCGGCTCCATGCGGCCGTAGTAGAAACCAAAGCCATCGCCGCGCGCTTTTCCGAGCATACCGGCGAGAAAAACCCCGCGGTTGGGGAGGTATTCGCTCGCTGGCAGCGAGCGGGGATCAAATACGGCTCCGTCCATACGGCCTCCATTGTGCCCCATCAGTCGTGCCTCGTCGAGCCGGTGCCCAGGGTGTAGGCGCTTTC
>JAHFDT010000014.1:10534-33899 GCA_023248875.1 Myxococcales bacterium
GCGCTCCTGCTCGGGTTCGACGCGGAGTCCGATGGTCCCCTGGATCAGTTTCAGAATCAGGGCGGTCACCAGCGCCGAGTAGGCCGCGACTGCGCCGATACCGGTGAGCTGTGCCACGAGCAGCTTGGTTCCACCGGCGAGGAGGCCGTCAGCGCCGGCAGGATTCCAGACCCGTGCGGCCAAAACTCCCGTCGCCAGCGCACCGAGCGCGCCACCCACACCATGGACGCCAAAGGCGTCGAGCGCATCGTCGTAGCCGAACTTGCCCTTGAGCAGCACACCGCCGTAGCAAACCAGTCCTGCGAGCGCACCGATCGCGATGGCGGCCAGCGGCGAGACAAAGCCGGACGCGGGCGTGATACCGACGAGGCCGGCGACGAGGCCTGAAGCGACTCCCAGCATGGTAATTTTGCCAAGCCGGCGCGCTTCGACGAGACCCCAGGCCACTGCGCCGGCGGCGGCGGCGAGATGGGTGTTGGCAAAGGCCAGCGCCGCGAGCCCATTGGCGCCGAGCGCCGAGCCGGCGTTGAAGCCGAACCAGCCGAACCAGAGCAGGCCAGCGCCCAGCACCGTCATCGTCAAGTTGTGCGGCACCGATGGTCCGCTCACCCGCCGGCCGAGCACTAGCGCGGTCACCAGCGCCGACACTCCCGAGGCCAAATGGACCACCGTACCGCCGGCAAAGTCGAGCGCGCCCAGTTTGAGCAGCCAGCCCCCTTCGCCCCACACCCAGTGCGCAATCGGATCATAGACCAAGGTGGCCCATAACAATGTGAAGAGGCAGTAGGCGGAGAACTTCATCCGCTCGGCGAAGGCACCCGAGATGAGCGCGGGCGTAATCACGGCAAACATGCCCTGGTACATGAGGAAGACCAGGTGCGGCACGGTGGTGCCCGCCTTGGCCTCCATCCCCACGCCGTGCAGCAGGACAAAATCGAGCCCGCCGATGAGGCCGCCGTGCGTTTGGCCAAAGGCGAGCGAATAGCCGCACAGGGCCCACTGCAGACTGACCAGCCCCAGCGCAAAGAAGCTGTGCATGAAGGTCGAGAGCACATTCTTGCTTTGCACCATGCCGCCGTAAAAGAGCGCCAGTCCCGGCGTCATCAACATCACCAGCGCGCTCGCCACGAGCAGCCATGCGGTATCGCCGGAGTTGATCGGGGTCGGCATGGCCGGCACTCTACGCAACCGGCTTTGCTGGCGTCAAGGAAGGACGTTTCACTTGCCTTGATCGGCGCGGCGATGGTAACTCTTGCGGCGCGATGACCGAAGAACGACGCACCGGAACGCGAATTCCCGTCGAGATGTGGGTGGAAGAGACCAGCGAGCGCGAGCTCTATTTTCAGCGCAGCGCCAACCTGTCGCCGGGCGGAGTTTTTCTCGGCAACACCGTGCCTCATCCAGTCGGCACAGTGGTCAACCTCAGCTTCACCCTGCCGGGCGATAGCCAGCGGCTCCAGGTGCGCGGGGAGATCGTGAATGCCTCGGATGGCGGGCAGCTTGGAATGGGCGTCAAGTTCCTCGATCTCGACCCTGCGACCCAGCAGCGCATCGCCAACTTCATCGAGCGCGCCCACCCAGCGAGTGGGATTGGCTGAGCACATTGTTTAGAGCCATTTCGCTGGGCGAGCTCCTCGTTGAAGAGCGCCTGATCGACGAAGATGGTTTGCGATCGGCGCGGCGTGACGCGCGGCGGGACCAGGTGGCGCTGGTGGTGGCGCTGACCCAAGAGGGGCGTGTCACCGAGGAGGCGATCGCGTGCCTGCTCGAACGGCGGTTGAAGTTGCCCCGCGCGGTCCTCGCGGAGCTCTTCGTGGAGCTCGACGCGCTGCGGTCGGTCTCCCATGATGTCGCCGAGCGCTACTGTCTTTTGCCCTACGGGGAGGAGCGTATCGCAGGCCGGCAGGTGCTGCGGGTGGCCATGGCCGATCCGCTCGATCGCGAAGCGATCGAGGAGATTGAAGCCGCCGCTGGCTGTCGGGTCGAACCGGTGATCGCGCTGCCCTCGGAGATTGTGCCTGCGATTCAAAAGAGCTACCGAGGCATTACGACCAAGGTGATCCATCGGACGGTGGCCGAGGCCGTGGAATCGGGCGGGGCGCCTGCGCGTGGGACAGTCGAGGCGAGAGCCTCCTGCGACCAGCGACTGTCTGCCCTCGTCCAGCTGCTGATCGAACGGGGCCTCGTCTCAGAGGCTGACTATGTGGCAGCGCTGCAGCGGTTTCTCGACTGAAGCAGGTCGACCTGCTAAACTCGCGCCGATGCGAGCGGTCTTGTGCACGCTGCTGTTTGCCGCGACGGCCCAGGCGGGGCGCGTGATTCCGCTGCCACCGCGGCTCCAGCCGACCGAGAGCGACGTTCTCCGCGATCGCTTTCATGAAGCGGTCGAGCGCGGCCTCGGTGGTGAGGTAGAGCTGGTCAAGGCCAGCGAAGTACGAAACCGCTTGAGCAGTGCGCCTGATCTTTTTCAGTGCGGGTCGTCCGCTTGTATGGTTCGAGTGGCCGCTGTGCTGCATGCAGATCGGATCGTGGCTTCGGAGATCCTTCAGGAAGGGAAGAGCTATACTATCAAGTTGCGCGTGTTCGACGCGGAAGGCCATGAGATCGGTACCGGGGTCGAAGAGCGCTGCGACATCTGCACGGTGCGTGAGGCGGACCATTCGGTGCAACGGGCCGCCGCCCGGGCGCTAGCGCTGGTCGCGTCCCATTCGCCAGCGGCCCTGGCAACGCCCGAAGAAACCGGACCTGAAACGCCCCGTGAAACCGCCGTCGCTCAGCCTCCGTCTGCGCCACCGTCTCCGTCTGCGACCTCATCACCGTCACCGTCTCCGTCACCGACCTCGTCGCCGTCACCGTCACCGTCACCGTCTGCAGCGACGGACAAACACTTTCCCTATCGCCCGGTCGCCTATGCCGCCTTCGGACTCGCCGCGGCCGGTCTGGTCAGCACGATCGCCTTTGGCCTGTTTGCGTCGCGCGAAGACCAGCCGACCTGCAGTGGTCTCGCGGATCCCAGGACGCAGTGCCCGTCGATTTACAAAGGCAATGTCCCGGCCACCGTGGCGTCGGGGATCCTCACTGCGCTGGCGGCGGCCAGCGGTGGGATTTTGCTCTATCTGGATTCGCGTCGTGCCGCCCCTCGATTCTCGTTGGTCGCTACCCCGGAGGGCGTGGCTGCGATGGCCGATGTGTCCTTTTAGGATGGAGCGAGTGGCCACGATCATGTTCTGCAGTTTCGCCTCCTGCACGGCGCCCAACCCCAGTTTCATGCTCCCCGTCACGGGTTGCACCGCCGGTGCCCGCGGCTGTAACGATGGTCGGCCGGTCGAATGCATTCCAGGCGATGGCGGCACCCAACTCGTCAACGCGCGCTGTCCAGCGAGTGGCGGCTGTTTTTCGGGGCGCTGCATTCCAACGGCTGGCGCTCCTACGTGCCAACGCGAGGCCGACTGTCCAAACGGTGAATCCTGCACTCCCTTCGTGGATGCGATGAGCGGCGCGCTCGCGAACTATTGTGCTCCTCCAACGGGAACACGCGAGGGCGGAACGGCGTGCACTCACTCTCAAGAGTGCCGATCCGACCTCTGCATCGACAAAGGGCAGCTCGCGCAGCCGATCTGCTACCTCGCCTGCCAAAAGCAACACGATTGCTCTCTGGGACAGACCTGCCGCAAGTTGGCCGTGACGGTGACCGGGGTTCAGGGCACTATTCAGGGATGCGGTCCGCCATGAAAACCTGTTCTCAGTGTAGCTACGAGGCGCCGGCCGAGGCCCTGTTTTGTCCGGCCTGTGGCAACTCGTTCAAAGCGGCCGCCGATCCCCTGATCGGGATGGTGGTGGCCGAACGCTACCGACTGATCGAACGGATCGGTCAAGGCGGTTCGGGCGTCATCTACCGAGGCGAACACACCGCCCTGCGCAAGAAGGTGGCGGTCAAGGTATTGCACCAGCAGCTGGCCGAGGATGAGGCCCAGGTGGAGCGCTTCCGGCGCGAAGCCAGCACGGTCTGTGAAATCGAAAACGAGCACATCCTGCAGGTGCTCGACTTCGGTCGCATCGACGATGGACGCTTCTTTTTTGCGATGGAGCTCCTCGAAGGGGAGCCGCTCTCATCGCTGATCCAGCGCGAGGGTGCGCTGCCCCTGCCTCGGGTGTGCGCGATCCTGACGCAGACCGGTGAGGCGCTCATGGAAGCGCATGCGCTCGGCTACGTCCATCGTGATCTTCGCCCGCGCAATATCTACCTGTCACGGCGGCGGGGACGGGCCGATTTCGTCAAGCTGCTCGATTTCGGTCTATCGAAGTTGGCGGACACCTCAGAGTCCGGTATCCCCCAATCCGGCCTGAGCTTCGGCGATGCGCACTACCTCGCTCCGGAACAGCTGCGCGGCGAAACGATCGATCGGCGCACAGATCTCTACGCGCTCGGCGTGATGGCCTACGAGATGCTGACAGGCAGGCCTCCCTTCGACGGCGAACACGGTTCGGAGATCATCGAGCAGCATCTGAGCGGACCGATCCCCGGGGTGCGGGCGTTGCGCGCGGACTGTCCGGAGTGGCTAGAGCAGCTGGTCCAGCGCGCTTTGGCGAAGTCGCCCGACCAGCGGTTTGTCACCGTGTTGCGGATGCTCGAGTGCCTCAAATCGGAGGCGTCGCCCAAGGAGGAGGTGGTCCCGGCCGAAGTTTCGCGCAAGTTCGCGTCGACGCCGAGCCGCGGTACGAGGGCCGTGCGCGCTACGCCAGTGCCGGGGGTCGAGGTGCTGCCAGGCGAACCGGTGGCGGTCGGGGCGGCGTCACCGCCCGAAATTGCACCGCCGACGCCCGCAGCGCCTTCCGATCTGGCCCTCGCCGAGGCTAGTGCAGCGCCGAAGGCGCCCAAGGGCAAGGGCAAGAAGACCCGACGCGACAAGCCGTCACGGCCTGAGCCCGAGTCGTGGGACCAGAGGACGGACGTGGGAGCCTGGTGGCCGCCAGAGCCGCGCGCAGCCGGAGACACCGACCGGAAACCTACCACGGGGCAGCAGCCACTCGTGGCGAGTTCGACCGGGCCTGCCGAGCTATCGGAGAGCGCACCGCGCCAGGCGACGGTGCGGGTGGCGCCGCTGCCGAGCCCTAGTTCGTCGCCCCAGGAGACGCAGCGGGTCGCGCCGCTGCCCGATCCCAGCGTGGGCAAGTCCAGTCCCAGCGGCGCGTGGCGAAAGATCACCGGCTCCTTCCGGCGGATCACTCAGTCGGGCGAACATGACCAGTGGTTCGATGAAACGACGCAGACGGGCGACGAGGAATTTGCTGAGCCCCAAAAGCGGCGCAACCTACCGCTGATCGCCGGCGTTTCGGCGGGAGCGGTGGTGGCTCTCGGAGGGGTTCTGCTGGTGCTCTTTGGTGGCTCCAGCGCGAAGCCCAAAGCAGCCATGCCGCCGCGGTCGTTCAACGAGCGCGCGGTTTCCGCTTC
This sequence comes from Myxococcales bacterium, assembly GCA_023248875.1. Lineage (GTDB taxonomy): Bacteria > Myxococcota_A > Polyangia > Palsa-1104 > SHYY01 > JAHFDT01. The sequence goes on from JAHFDT010000014.1 coordinate 15,987, forward strand.
ACTCGAGGGTAAGGTAGCACCGACGCCGACACCGACGCCGACGCCGGCACTGACTGCCACACCGACGCCAGCCGCGCCACCGCCCCCGACACCCGCACTGCCACGGACACCGGGACCAGTTCGGACCGCGGTTGCCCCACCGCTCGCAGTCAATCCCAAGCGCGGAGCGGTCGAGCGTTTGCCGGGGGCCCCACCTCCCGCTCGCCCGGAGGGCAAGCGCGATTCGCTCGAAGCTATACCCGAGGGGTTCCGCGACCCCTTTTCCGAGCGACCTTCCAGCGTGGCCTCTGCCGATGGGTACCTCAAGGCGGGCCGACAGAAGCTCAACGCGGGGGATGTGAGCGGGGCGATCGGGCAGTTTTCCAAGGCGCGCGAGATCGATGGCCGAAGCGCCGATGCTCTCGCGGGCCTCGGCGAGTGTGCGTTCGAGCAGAGCGACTATGACGGCGCGACCGCCTACCTGAAGCAGGCAGTGCGTATTGCGCCGAACCGCTCACGGTACCTCATTCTCTTGGGCCAGTCCTACTACAAGCTCGGTCGCTTCAAAGAGGCGGTGACCGAATACCGGCAGGCGCTCAAGTTCGATCCGCACAACAAAGAGGCGGCGCAAAGCCTCGAAGTGGCGGAACGCAAGCTGAGTTCGAACTAGGGTCTGTCCCGCTTTTCATCGGCGGAAACGACGGGCGGGAGCAATGTACCGATCCCGCTCATCATCGCGCGCCACTCCCTCGCCGGCGTCATCGGGACGCCGGTGGGAGACGCGAAGTCGAATGCGGCGGTGGGACGACTTGAAGCGGAGCTTGCTTCCGGTGGGAGTCGTTGAGGAACCGTTCATTCGAGGGTACCTCCACCCTTAAGGCTAGCTCGTCTCGATCGTGGGTCAAGTTTTTGGGAGCAAGGTCAGCCATGACACCTACAACGTAGGTGAACGGCTTACCAAAGCGACCGCGATGTGCCACCATCCGCGGGTGCGCCGAAGCCTCTGGAGTTTGCTGCTTTTTTCCGCCTGCGGGGGCGGGCCGTCGAACCCGGATGGCGGCTTGAGCGGAATGATCGATCTAGCGACCGAGGTCGATCTCATGCCTCCTCGCGATCCGCGGATGCACCCCGCGCTTCCGGCGGTGACCTACCAGGGCGGTCGACAGCTCCACAAAGTGGAGGTGGTCACGGTCGTGTGGGGCAACGATCCCTTAGCGGCCGATTTGGCGACGTTCGCCAAGTGGCTCGACTCGAGCGGCTACTACGACGAGGTCGACCAGGCCTACAGTCTCTCGCACGGCACTGCCAGCGGCCCCTTCGCGATCCCCGATCCGCCCCCGGCGCTGCTCAAGGATTCGGCGGTAGGGCCGCTTTTGCGCGATCAGATCGCCAAGAAGGTGCTCCCCCCGCCCGGGCCCGACACGCTCTACGTGCTCTATTTGCCGCCCGGGGTCAAATCGACCAACGGGGGCGGCGAGACCGGGTGTCAGCAGTACGACGGCTATCACTGGTGGGCGTCGACCGGGATGGACACCCCGAAGAAGATGCCCTACGCCGTGATCCCGGCCTGCCACGGGGATGAGCAGTTCCAGTGGGACACCTACATCGCCACGCACGAGATCACCGAAGCGATGACCGATCCCGAACCGCCCAGCGGATACCTCATTCCTGGGCAGATCGAGTCCGAGGTGGCCGACCTCTGCAGCCCGCTCTTTGTCGACTGGGGGGCGCCCATCGGTGACGGCGGCACGACGACCTACCGGCTGGCACGGTTCTGGTCGATCAAGAACGCCCAAGCGGGCGATTTGGACCCCTGCGTGCCCATTCCCCCCGAACCCTATCACTGGTTCAACGCGGCGATCGATCCCTCCTGGGTGGATGTTCCGACGCCGGACACCGGTGCCACCAAAATCAATCTGCTGATCACTCCATTTGCCTATGGGTCGGTGGGCAAGATCAGCTGGGATCTTTGGGTCAGCCCGTCGCGGGGCATCTCCCTGTCGGCGTCGCACGGCTCGGGCTATCCCGGGTCGCAAATCCCGGTCACGCTGTACGTGGCTCCCACCGTCGACTCGGGACCCCACACGATCTCGATCTTCGCGCATGCCAACGGCGCGATGAACGTGTGGTACGCCAACCTCAGCGTGCTGTAGCTGGAACCTCGTCCTTTTGTCGCTGCATCAGCAGTGCCGCGAGGATCGAGAGATTATAAAGCACCGTCAGCGCGCTCCCCATCGCCAGCTGGCCGACGACCAGGTCGCCGGGCGTGAGGATGGCGCCCAGGATGAAGAAGATCAGGATCGCGTAGCGGTTGAAGCGCCACAGTCCACCCGGCGTAACGATTCCGAATAGCGCGAGGGCCGATAGCAGGAGCGGTAGTTCGAAGACGGCGCCAAACAGCAACAGCAGCGTCGAGGTGAGGCCGAAGTATTCGTCCATCGTCAGCATCGGCCGCAGCCGGAAGAGCTCCGTCGAGACGGGCACCTGCTCGTGGTTGAGCAGGGTGCGCATCTCACCGAGGGAACTGCTGCAGAAGCTGAGAAAATAGCCGTAGCTGGCGGGCAGCACGAAATAGAAGGCAAATAGGGCACCACCGCAAAAGAGCAGCACCGACAGCAGGATGAACGGTAGGGCCAGCCGCCGTTCCCGCGGATAGAGTCCCGGAGCAATGAAGCGCCAGACCTGATGGAAGATCGCCGGGGATGCGGCGAACACGCCTGCCAAGAGCGCCAGCTTGAAGTAGACCATGAAGGGATCGATGAGGTTGGTGAAGGTGATTTCGCGCGGCAGGTCGGGGGGCGCCTGGGCCCAGGCGCGCGCGAGCGGGCGGATGAGGATCCCGTAGAGCTCGATGCGAAACAGCCAAGCCCCCGCGGTTGCGAGGAGGACCGCCAGGACCGCATTACGCAGCCGCAGCCGTAGCTCCGCCAAATGCTCGGTAAATGGCATCCGGCGCTCGTCGTTCGGGGAGGACACGGTTTAGGGACCGCAAATGAGTAAGTCGATCGATGATCGCGGTCGAGGCGCGCGGATGGCGAGGCGACGGCGAGGACCGGAGGGGAGCATCCTCGACGGATGTGACCCGAGGACCGGAGCTGGCAACGGAGCCAGCCGGGATGGATCGGCCGCGAGAACGATCGAGCTACTCATTCGCGGTCCCTTACCCCTTGGCGGGATCGACGGCTTTGGGCGGTGCCGCGCTCGGCGCGGGCGGGGGCTCGTCACGCAGCGCCGCCTTCAGCTCCATGATCGGCTGACGCACCGATTCATCGACTTCGATCTGATCCGAGAGATCGCGGGAGGCCTTCCTGAATTCACGGATCGCCTTGCCCAGCCCCGAGGCGAGCTCGGGAAGGCGCTTGGGCCCAAGTACCAGCAGCGCGATGCCAAGGATCACCAGCAGTTCTCCCATGCCCATGCCAAACATGCGGCACAGGATACGCTGGAGATCTGGGGGATGCAACGCGCGTCAAAAAAGCCCCATTTGTCGGGGCGGGCCAAGTGGGGCGACGCGCCGCCTCCTGCCGAACGCACGAGCAGTCTCCTCGCTGTAGCCGGCAGTGAGATAGACTTCGCGGGCGCCGGTCGCCTTCACATAGTCGACGACCATCGCCAGATCGGCCTGGTCGCCGATCGGGACCGCCTCATCGACCCCGAGCCGTTGGCGTGCCTGCGGATCGACGGCCAGAGCGGTGGCCGCAATGCGGTGGGTATCCCGCCAGGGTAACGAATCGCGCAGCTCGAGCGGCCAGATCACGGCATCGCGGGGAAATACTCGTCGGTGAAGCGAGAGCGGCTGGGGCGGTGGGATGGAGATCCCAAGGGTGCGATAGGCGGCAATGGTGGCGGCGATTCGGGGATGGGCCAGCAGCGGAATCCCGGCAGCGTGGAGGGAATGGACCACCTCGGCGCTTCCCCAGAGCGTGGCCGCCAACAGCACCGGGATCGTGCCCCGCGCCAGTGCACGCTCGGTGGTGGCCACCAGCTGGGCGCGCATTCGTTCGGGGGAGGAAAGCGTGTGGGATTGAGCCGCCAGCGGAGCATCGAGGATGACCACGTCGGCGCCGCGAATCTGCATCGGCTCCGCGACATTCGGCGACGGATTGATCTCTCCTGCGTAGACGATGCGGTAGCCGTCCATTTCGATGGCGAGAGAGGCTGCCCCGGGCAACTTTCCCGATGGGAAGAGTTCGAGCCGTAGTTTGCCGAGTGAAAAGGGGCGGGAAAAAGGCGTGACGAGCGCTTCGCGCTGCACCGACAGGTCGACGCCACTGAGCGCGAACCAAAGCTTGAGCGTGCGGGCCGTCGTGAGAAGCTGACCATGGGCGGGCAGGCGTCGGGTGCGTAAAGCTCGGTCGAGGTGGCGCCCTGCGTGCGATAGGAAGCAAAGGTCGCGAGCTCGCCGTGCGTCGCACCAGATCACCGTGCCTGCGATCTGCACGCCATCGCGCCACTGCACCGCGGGAGCCATGGCGGAGTTATATCAAGCCGCGGGTTGGGTTAGTATCGCCGCATGGTGATTTTGGTGACCGGAGGCGCTCGTTCTGGCAAGAGCCGCTACGCCGAAGTGCGGCTGCGCGAACTCGCTCCCCAGCCGGCCTGGGTCTACTTCGCGACCGCCATGATCGCTGATGAGGAGATGCGGTTGCGCATCCATCAGCATCGACAGCGACGGGATGATGGATGGCGGACCATTGAAGCGCCGCACGATCTGATCGGCGCGCTCCAGCGCGAGGGGCCAGGAGCGAGCGGTGTACTGGTGGACTGCGTCACGATGTGGCTATCGAACCGCATCCTGGAGGGTGCGACCGACGACGAGCTGATTTCCGCTGCGGAGGATTTGGCACGAGCAGCGCGGGATCAGGTGGCACCCGTCATCCTGGTCACGAACGAAGTGGGGTCGGGAATCGTCCCAGAGTATGAGCTGGGGCGGCGCTTCCGCGACCTCGCCGGCCGGATCAATCAACGGCTAGCGGCCAGTGCCGACGAGGTGGTGCTGGTGGCCTGCGGATTGCCACTGCGTTTGAGGTGAAGATGCGACCTGCTGCGATTGGACTCAGGCATGTGGCCCTCTTTGTTAGCGATCTGGGCGCTTGCGAGCGGTTTTATGTCGATGTCGTGGGATTCGTCGTCGAATGGCGGCCCGATTCGGACAATGTCTATCTGCGCCTAGCCGGCGACAACCTGGCGCTGCATCGGCATCGGTTACGTGGTACCGAGGAGGACACGGTGTTTCGCGCCCGTACCGGGCAGCACTTTGATCACCTGGGCATCGCGGTCCCTCGCCCCGAAGACGTCGACGCTTGGGCCGATCATTTTGTAGCCCATGGACTCCTTCTGAAGAAATCGCCCCAGACCCATCGCGATGGGGCACGGAGCTTTTATATCGACGATCCCGACGGGAACACGGTGCAGTTCATCTACCACCCACCGATGTGTTCGAGACCGTAGCTGAAGACGGCCGACCGACGAACCTTTCCGAAAGTTTGTGTGTAAGCGCTTCGCCGGTTGCGTTCAGCGCGAGCGCGCCCGCAGCGACCCGAGGGAGCGTACGCGGTTGGTACGTGACCGAGGGGAGCGAGGACGCAAGCCGCGATCAACGCAACCGGCGAAGCGCGCTAAAGCCAGGTTAGCCACTCCGGATGGCGCGGCTCCGCCCCCTTAACCACCGCGAAGAACGCCTCTTGGATGCGCTTGGTAACGGCGCCCACTTCACCGCTGCCGATGCGGCGGTCGTCGATCTCGCGCACCGGGGTGAGCTCTGCGGCGGTGCCGGTGAAGAAAACCTCGTCGGCGGTGTAGAGCTCATCGCGGCCAAAGGTCCGTTCGTCCACCTGCAGGCCCAGTTCGCGCGCCAAGAGGGTGATCGTCTCACGCGTGATTCCGGCGAGGATCGGCGAGGACAGCGGCGGCGTCAGAATGCGTCCATGCCGGACGACGAAAATATTCTCGCCGGAGGCCTCGGCGATGTGGCCCTGAGCGTCAATCAAAATGGCCTCCTCGTAGCCGGCCCGCATCACCTCGCGCTTGGCAAGCACCGAGTTCACATACTGCCCGGTGATCTTCCCCTTCGACATGTTGGAGTTGAGCGCACCGCGGGTAAAGGAGGAGACCTTGGCGCGAATGCCGCGCCGGAGGCCTTCGTCTCCGAGGTAGGCGCCCCACTGATAGACCGCAACCGCGACGCGGGTCGGTACATCGAGCGAGCCAACGCCGAGCCCCCCTTCGCCCAGAAAGACCAGCGGGCGTACGTAGCACTCGCTCATCTGGTTGGCGCGGATGGTCTCGAGGCAAGCGCGCTTTATCTCCTCCTGTGAGAAGGGCGGTTCGATGGTCAAGATCTGGCAAGAATCGAACAAGCGCCGGATGTGTTCATCGACCCGGAACAGTGCGCTCTTCCCGTCTGCACGACGGTAGCAGCGGATCCCTTCAAAGGCGGCGCAGCCGTAGTGGAGCGAGTGCGATAGGATGTGTAGCGTCGCTGCGCTCCAATCGACCAGCTTGCCATCGAGCCAAATGAAGGGAACTGGTTTGAGCAACCCAGGGTGAGAGCCCATGCCGTCTCTTTTACATTGCGACCCTCTTCCGGCAAAGCAAAAACGGTCTGGCTGGCTGGCGCGGTGCGTTATGAAATTGGCGCGGGAGCGACGGGAGTCGGCGCGGGGAGTGGTCTGACTGGGGTGGGTGGGCCTGATCGACAGGAGGATGCAACGGCTGCGCCGGCTGTGTTATGGATTGCGCATGGCACTTGCTACAGTGATCCTCGCGGCGGGGCGCGGCACGCGCATGAAGTCGGCCACGACGAAAGTGCTGCACTGCGTGGCGGGGCGCCCGATGGTGGAATATCCCGTGGACTTGGCCGAGCGGCTCAGATCGCAAAAGATCGTATGCGTGCTCGGCCATCAATCGGAAGCGGTGCGCGCGGCGGTCGAAGCGCGATTTGGCGTCGATCGGGTGACGGTGGCGCAGCAACGAGAACAGCGGGGTACTGGCCATGCGGTGGCGCAAGCGCGAGGAGCGCTACGCGGCTTTTCCGGCCACGTACTAATTCTCTACGGCGACGTTCCGCTGCTCACGGAGGCGAGCGTGCGACGGCTGGTCCAGGCGGCGCGACGTAGGACGCTGGCGCTCATGACGGCGCGGGTGGATAACCCCCACGGGTATGGGCGGATCGTTCGCGATGAGCGAGGCCGGCCGGTGAGAGTGGTCGAGGAGCGCGATGCGACCGATCGAGAGCGCGCCCTTTGCGAGATCAATGCCGGCATCTACTGCGTCGATGCCGCGTTCCTTTTCGCTGCGCTCCGCCGGTTGCGGCCGACCAATGCGCAGGGCGAACTCTATTTGACAGACATCGTGGCACGCGCGGCCGCGACGAGTGAAGTGGCCACCGTCGAAGCGTCTCCTGAGGAGCTTCTGGGGGTTAACGACCGGGTGGAGTTGGCGCGTGCGGATGAGCGCATGCGGCGACGGATCAATGAAGAATGGATGCGCAGCGGTGTGACGTTCGATCGGCCTGAATCGACTCTGGTGGAGCCGGGCGTGATCCTCGGCGCCGATACGGTGATCGGTCCACTCTGTGAGCTGCGCGGGTCGACCCGCATCGGTGTGGGCGTGCGGATCGAGGTGGGCTGCGTGCTCCAGGATGCGGTGGTTGCAGAGGGGGCGCATTTGAAGCCCTACACGGTGCTCCACGAGAGCGAAGTGGGCGCCCGCGCGACCCTGGGGCCCTTTGCGCATCTACGGCCCGGCAGTGTGATCGGTGCCGAGGCGAAGATCGGTAACTTCGTCGAGACCAAGAAGGCCCGGTTGGGCAGAGGGGCGAAGGCGAGCCATCTTTCTTATCTCGGCGATGCGGAGATCGGCGCCGATGTGAACATCGGCTGCGGCACCATCACCTGCAACTACGATGGCCACAACAAGTTCAAGACGGTGATCGGCGAGGGCGCATTTATTGGTTCCGATACCCAGCTAGTGGCTCCGGTTACCATCGGTGCGAAGGCCATCGTCGGCGCCGGTACCACGGTCGTCGACGATGTACCAGCGGGAGCGCTGGCGCTCTCCCGGGCACCGCAGATCGCGGTACTGGGCTATGCCGAGCGTAAGCGGCGCGAGCGGATCAAAGGTCGACGCCGTTGACCGAGATCTCCCCGCGCGGTACGGTCCCCCACCTGATGGAGCTTCGAACCTTCACCTTCCTCGATATTCTTCAGCCCCAGCTGGCGGCCTTTCTGCAAACCGTGGCGCAAGGTTTTCTGCCACTCGAGCGGCAGGCTTCGCTGTTCATCGAAATCGCGCCGGGGATTGCGATCAATACAGTCACCGACGCGGCGCTCAAGCAGACCCGCGTCATCCCCGGGATGCAGATCGTCGAGCGCGCCTACGGATTACTCGAGGTCCACTCCTTTGATCAGGGTGAGGTACGGGCGGCGGGCGCAGCAATTCTGGAGCGGTTGGGATTGCGCGAAGAGGACCGTCTGCGGCCCCAGATGCTGTCGGAGCAGATCCTCACCGGCGTCGATGGTCACCACGCGGCGCTCATCGACCGGATGCGCCACGGCGATATGATCACCGAGGGACAGACGCTCTACACGCTGGAAGTGCATCCGGCCGCCTACGCGGCGCTGGCCGCCAACGAGGCCGAAAAGGCGGCGCCGATCCATCTGCTCGAGGCGATCACCTTCGGTGCGGTTGGGCGGCTGTGGCTAGGGGGCGGCGAAGCGGAGATCGCGGAGGCGGCCCGCGCCATCGGAAAAACTCTCGGTGCAGTGACGGGGCGGTAATTGACTGGGACCAAAACGGGCCCCATAAAAGTGGACCATGACGAACTCTGAAGGCTCTCGGCTCGATGCCATCGATGCGGCTCTGGCGCGCCGACTGCTCGAGGCTGCGCTCTCGACCGGTGGCGACTATGCAGATCTTTTTTTCGAATATCGAACTTCCGCCGACTATTCCTACGAGGACCAGCGGGTCAAGTCGGTAGGGCGGGGGATCACGCTGGGGCTGGGTGTGCGCGTGCTCAAAGGCGATGCGACCGGCTACGCCTATTGCGAGCAGCTCGATACCGATGCGATGCAGCGGGCCGCACGGACCGCCGCGCAGATCGCCGCCGCCGGTGCGTCACCGCCGCCGGTCGAGGTGCGGGCGATCCAGATCCCTGACTTTTATCCGGTGGCCACACCGACGCTCGAGGTGGTGCCGACGGAAAAGTTGGAGTTGCTGCGCCGGGGGGACCGGGCCGCACGGGCGGCCGACCCGCGGATCACCAAGGTCGTCGTGTCGTTTGCCGAGGAGCTCAAGGAGATCTTGATCGTCACTGCCGACGGGCTTCTCTATCGCGACCGCCAGCCGCTCATGCGCTACGGCGTCTATGCGATCGCTGAGGCAGGTGGCAAACGCCAAACCGGATCGTCGGGCGGCGGCGGCCGCAAGGGCATGGACTACTTCGCCGATCGCACGCCGGAGGGACACGGCGCCGAAGCGGCGCGGGTGGCGCTGGCGATGCTGGATGCGGTCGATGCGCCAGCGGGGGAAATGGAGGTGGTGCTGGGCGCGGGCGACTCGGGCATTCTGCTGCACGAGGCGATCGGGCACGGCCTCGAGGCCGACTTCAATCGCAAGCAGACTTCGAACTACTCGGGCCGAATCGGCCAGCGTGTCGCCTCGGAGCTGTGTACGGTGGTTGACGATGGCACGGTCAGCCACACGCGCGGAGCGATCAACGTCGACGACGAAGGTCATCCCGGCCAGCGCAATGTGCTGATCGAAAATGGCATTCTGGTGGGCTACCTGCACGACTGGCTGTCGGCCAAGCACTTTCGGCGCGGCCCATCGGGCAACGGCCGACGGCAGTCGTTTCGCCACAATCCCTTGCCGCGGATGACCAACACCTATCTCACGGCCGGCCCCCACGAGGCCGACGAGATCCTCCGTTCGGTCAAGCGCGGCGTCTTTGCCAAACGCTTTTCCGGCGGGCAGGTCAATATCTCCAATGGCGATTTCGTCTTCTCGCTGACCGAGTCCTATTTGATCGAGGACGGCCAAGTGACGGCGCCGCTCAAGGGCGTGAATCTCATCGGCAACGGCCCCGAGGTGCTGAACAAAGTGACCATGTTGGGCAACGATTTTCAGCTGTCCGACGGTATCTGGACCTGCGGCAAGGACGGCCAGTCAGTGCCTGTGGGCGTCGGCACGCCTACGGTCAAGATTGCAGCGATCACCGTGGGAGGGACTCAAGCATGAGGTCGGTCGAAGCGCAGGTGGCAGAACTTCGGGGGATCGCCGAACGCGCGGCCGCGGCCGGGGTGCGAGCGGGAGCGGAGGCGGCGGAAGCGCTCGTCTCCGACGGGATCGAGCTTTCCGTCAAGGTGCGGATGGGCAAGCCGGAGCTGGTGCAGGAGGCGGGCGCACGGGCCCTGGGGCTGCGGGTATTTCGCGACCACCGCGCGGCGGTCACCTACACCTCAGACCTGCGACCAGATGCGCTCGAGCGCTTTGTTGCCGAGACGGTGGAGCTGGCCAAGCTTTCCGAACCCGACGAGCTCAACGAGCTGCCAGCCGACGACCAGTTTGCGATGACGGTGCCGGAGCTGGAGCTGTTTGACGAAAAGGTGCTCGCGATCGATGCCAAGCGGGCGCTCGACGAAGCGCTTCGCGCGGAAGCCGCTTCGCGCGCCTTTTCCTCCAAGATCACCAATTCCGAGGGCGCCAGTTTTGGGCGTGTCTCGGGGGCGACCGCTTTCGCCATTGCCGGTCGCGGGCGGCAGGGCTTTGCCGCGGGCTATGCTTCCAGCTACTGCTCTCTATCGGTCGAGCCGATCGCCGACGATACCGATGGCAAGAAGCGCAACGGGAGCCATTGGACGGCCGCACGGTTTGTGGCCTCCCTCGAGCCATCCGAGGAGGTCGGTCGGGAGGCAGCTCGGCGAACCATCGCCAAGCTGGGTTCGGAAAAGATCGCGACCGGTGCCATGCCGGTGGTCTTCGATCCCGAAGCGGGGCGGGATCTTTTGAGATTGTTTGCCTCGGTCGTTTCGGGGGGCGCCATCTATCGGCGCTCGAGCTATTTGATCGATCGCGAATCGACTGAAGTCGCGTCGAAACTCTGCCACATCGTCGATGATCCACTGTTGCGACGCGGCCCCGGTTCGCGGCCCTTCGATGGCGATGGCCTCGCCGCGCGCCGCAATGTCGTCGTCGATGCAGGCATCCTGCATACCTATCTGCTCGACACCTACAGTGCGCGCAAGCTCGGTCGGGCATCCAATGGCTGCGCGGGGCGTGGAGTGGGAGGTGCGCCGCACGTCACGACTTCGAACTTCATTCTCCAGCCCGGCACGACACCGAAGGCCGAGGTGCTACGCGGACTGGACCGCGCCCTCTACGTCACCGATCTCATGGGTTTTGGCTTCAACGCCACGACCGGCGATTTCTCACGCGGTGCGGCCGGCTTCTTGATCGAAGGCGGCCAGCTCGGCCGTCCGGTGGGAGAGATCACGGTATCGGCGAATTTCGACGCGCTGTGGCGGGCGGTAGACTGCATCGGCGATGACCTGGATCGACGCAGTTCGACCGCCTCGCCGACGTTTCGCGTCGCCCAGATGATGATCGCAGGGCACTCAGGACACTAGCATGGCGCTGGAGCTTACGCCCCTCGACGAGGCCACCCTGTCGCCCGGTGTATTGCGTGCCGTGGGCTCAGCCACTCCCGCACCCCTGCGCGAGATGGCAGCGCGCGGCCTTGCGCCTCTGGCCCCGCCGGAGCTCCTGCTCGCGCTTTACCAGCTGGCGGCACCGTGGAGCGAAGCGGATAGAGTGGCGGAGATGGCGCGGGCCAGTCTCGACAAGATGCCCGAGAAGCTGATTGCGGGAGCGCTCAGCAGCGCGACCGAGCCACGGGTGATCGATTTCGTCGTGCGCCGTCGCCAGGGAGCAGAGCTGGCCCGGGCGGCGTTACTCAATCGTACGTCTGCCGATGAAACGGTCGCCTGGTTGGCCAGCGTTCTCGATGGAGCGGAGCTGGAGCTCATCGCCCGCAACGAGGAGCGTCTCCTGCGCCACCCGCCGATCATCGCAGCGTTGTACCTCAATCGGAAGACGCCGCTTTCGCTCTCGGTGCGTGCGGTCGAATTGGCGGTTCGCAACGGGATCGCCGTAGAAGGGATCCCCGAGTTTGAAGCGGTACGGGACAGCCTCATGAATCTGGAGGCGACGGTGAGCAGCGGCGACGATGCCGCCTTCGAGGCAGCGCTCGGTCCGGCCGCTGAGGCGGAGCCCGCTCTCGACGCAGGTGAACTGGCTGCGGAGGGGGCCGAGAACGAAGGGGAGGAGCCTCCCCTTCATCCTGAGGAGCAAAAGCGCGCGGTGCCGATTGCGAAACTCTCGATGATCGCCAAGATCCGGCTGGCGACACTGGGCGACTCTTTTGCGCGGGGCATTCTCATTCGCGATTCCAACCGCGTGATCCAGATGGCGGCGATCCATTCACCGCGCGTCAACGATCAGGAAGTCGTGCGTTATGCGCAACATCGCGGACTCTCCGAAGATGTGATCCGCTACATTACTCAGCAGCGCCATTTTGTGCGGCTCTACGCGGTCAAAATCGGTCTTGTGAACAATCCCAAGTGCCCGATCGGAGCGGCGATCGGTCTGTTGGCGCACCTCCAGGCGCGTGATCTGCGCAACGTCGGGCGCTCGAAATCGGTGCCGGCAACGTTGGCGCGCGCGGCGCGCGAACTGCAGCAGAAAAGGCAGCAGCAGTGAAATGATATGAACAGCGCCCGCTGGGTTGGTTTCGTCCTGTTGGCGGCTCTAGGCCTCCTCTTCGCGATCGACGCCTATTGGACGGTAGAGGTGCACGCACCTGTGGCCAGCGGTGCCGTGGCGCCGGTGTTTCGGCTGCCGCAATGGAGCGGCGGCGACGTGGGGCTTCAGAGTGGACGCGTGACGCTCATCGATTTCTGGGCCTCTTGGTGCGGTCCGTGTCGGGCGGAACTGCCGACGCTATCCCGCTTGGCCGAGCGCTACCACGGGCAGGCCGACTTTATCGCAGTCAATGTGGAGGAGCACAGCCACCGAGCAGAGGTGCAGCAATATCTCGCGGCCGCCCAGCTCAAACTTTCCGTTGCGCTCGATGGTAATGAGGTTGCGGAGCGCTACCGGGTTGATTCGCTCCCTCATCTCGTGGTGGTGGGGCGAGATGGCCGGGTGCGGGACGTGCTCATCGGTCCGCGTGGCGAGGGGGAGCTGGTGGGGGTGATCGAGGCGGCGCTGCGCTGACCAGTGATGTCGGAGCCGCCCCGACTGCAAAAGCTAGCCCTTTCCAATCGAGATAGCGCGCAGTAGGATTCGTGCGCCGCGGAGGAGAACATGGCCATCAAGCTCGACCTGGTCGGTAAGAAATCGGCCCCTGTGCCGTTTGCCTACACCTGGAGGGACACAGTGCTCTACGCCCTCGGCGTTGGAGCGAACGTGAGCGAGCTCGATTTTCTCTACGAGGGGCGTGGCCCGAAAGTGCTCCCCACTTTTGCCGTGGTTCCCTCTTTCTCCTCGATGATCTCGGTGGCGGGCGATCTGGGGACCAACCCGATGATGATCCTGCACGGCGAGCAGAAGATCATTCTGCACCGAGCGATTCCCCCGCAGGCCAGGCTTGCCACGGTCTCCGAAGTGAAGGCCATCTACGACAAGGGCAAGGGTGCCGTAGTGGTGGTCGAATGCCGAACCATCGACGAAAAAAACGAGCCCGTTTTTGACAACGTCTTTTCCATCTTTGTCCGCGGCGAGGGCGGGTTTGGCGGCGAGCGCGGTCCCGAAGCGGCCAAGCTCGAGCCTCCCGCGCGCACGGCCGATTTCGAAATTAGCGAGACCACCTCGCACGAACAAGCGCTACTCTACCGACTGTCGGGCGACATCAATCCGCTGCACGCCGACCCGGCGATGGCCAAGTTGGGCGGTTTTGACCGGCCTATCTTGCATGGCCTTTGCACCTTTGGCCACGCGGGGCGCGCCGTATTGCATGGCGCCGCCGGAGGCGATGTGACGCGCTTCAAAAGCTTCGGTGCGCGCTTTGCCGGCGTGGTCTTCCCGGGCGACACGCTGATCACGCGCGGCTGGAATATCGGCGACGACAACTGGCTCATCACCGTCGCCCAGCAGGAGGGCAAACAGGTGCTGTCAAACGCGATTGCACAGATTATCAAATAGAAAGGGAGGTTCCCATGTCCACAGTCAAGGCAGTTCCCGAAGGGCACCACACTGTCACGCCAGTATTGGTGGTGAGGGGCGCGGCCGAAGCGATCAGTTTCTACCAAAAGGCCTTCGGTGCCGAAGAGATCATGCGTGCTCCCGGTCCCAACGGTACGATCATGCACGCCATGATCCGGATCGGAAACTCAGTCGTCTATCTCAGCGACGAATTTCCCCAGATGGGGAGCAAGGCCACTTCGTCCCGCCTCTGGCTCTATGTCGATAACGTCGATGCCGCGTGGCAACGCGCAGTGGCCGCGGGCGCCCCGGTCACCATGCCGCTCACGGATATGTTTTGGGGCGACCGTTTTGGCCAAGTCGCGGACGCGTGGGGCAATGTTTGGGGTCTGGCCCAGCACGTGCGCGATGTTTCGCCGGCCGAAATGGAAAAGGCGCAGAAGGAAATGCTGACCCACTGGGGCAAGCAGAAGTAGCTGTCGGGTGGCTCTGGAAAGGGAGATCGCCGTCGCTGAAGGGCTCGCCCGCGAAGCGGCGGCGATCCTCCGCAACTATTTTGGTTCGGGAATCCAGGTCGACTACAAGCCGGGAGAGGGGCCGGTCACGCAGGCGGATCGGGAAGCGGATGAGCTCATCCTGCGCGGTCTGCGCGCCGCCTTTCCCGAGGATGGACTCCTTTCCGAAGAGTCCCCCGACGATGGTTCTCGTCGCACTCGCGAGCGCGTCTGGATGGTCGACCCGATGGACGGCACGCGCGATTTTATCCAAGGGCGAGATGGATTTGCCACCATGATTGGGCTGGCCATCGCAGGTGTGCCCGTGGTGGGGGTGGTGCTCCAGCCGGTGACCGGAATGCTGCTTCGGGCACGGCGGGATCATGGAGCGGAATGCGTCGACGCCGCGGGCCATGTCGCACAACTCCGCGTTTCCCACATCGATGAGCTCCCCGCAGTTCGGCTGGTGGCATCGCGCTCCCACCGGACAGAGGCGATCGATCGTGTGCGCGCGGCGCTCGGAACGAGCGATGAGCTCAATGTCGGGAGTGTGGGGCTCAAGCTCGGACTCATCGCCCGTGGTTTGCGCGATGTCTACGTCAATCCCGAGAGCCACTCTTCGCTGTGGGACACCCTGGCGCCCGAAGCGATCTTGGCCGAGGGGGGGGGCAAGATGACCGATCTCCGAGGGCACGCCCTCAACTATGCCGGCGCACCGCTGCGCAATCTGCACGGTCTGGTCGCCACCAATGGTCGACTTCACGAGCGAGTGCTGGCCGCCCTCGCCCCGCTATTTCCTGCCGCATAGTATGATGTCGGCTATGGAACGGCGACGAGGAGGCCGCATCGATGCACGCTTCTGGGTCGAGCTTTCAGGGATCGATTCAGCGCCCGAGCTGCGCAAGGGTAATCTTAGCCCCACCGGCATCTACCTCGAATGCGATCGCCCACTCGGGGAGCCGGGCGCAGTGCACACGATGCAGCTCGCCACCGTCGACCACCAGGTTTCGCTGAAAGCGCTGGTACGAGTGGCGCGCTCCGTCACGCGGCCCAATGTGTGGCAGGGCGTCCGCTTGGAAGGAGTGGGCTTCGAGTTTCTCCTCGCGGAGGAAGCGGAGCGCTCCCAACTCGAGCAGCTACTGCGCCATGTCGTGAAGCTGCAGTTGCAAAAAATGGATGAACTGCGGCTCGACCATCGTTTTTGCGTTCATCTCGCCGGGCCCGATGGAGCCAAGAGGCAGGCGGTGGTCCATCACATGACCGCCCGCGGGATCACACTCGAAACGCATTGGCCCCTCTCTCCGGGAAGCACGGTATGCTTCGAAATCGAGCTGACTGCGGGACAGCCGCTGCCGATCGAGGCGGAGGTGGCAGAGTTCCGCCACGTCGAAGGGCCCAGCGGGCCCTGTTTCCAAACTGAACTTCTACTCCGTAACGCAAGGCTGCCTTCGTCCGAACCGCTGGTGGGCCCCTCGATCGCAGGGGCGATCGAAGTTCTCCTCGAGGAAAGCCTGTTTCATCTCCCTGCGAATTGCTCCTCTCCCCCGAAGGACCAGCTACGGGGCTCCTTGGCCCATATCCAGCTGCCCAGCCTGCTGGTCTTTCTCGATCTCGAGCGCCACAGTGGCGTCATCACCGTGATGCAAGGGGGCCGGACAGCCCAGCTGTTTCTCCGGGAAGGACAGATCATCGATGCGGACAGGGTGACCGGACCTCGCGAGAAGGCCCGGCACCCCTCCGAGGCGCCTGGGCACGACGGCCCACGAGCGCTCCTCCGCGAGGTATTCCACTGGAACGAGGGAGAGTTCGAATTCGCCGTAGGTCCCGTCGCACGCGCCGATCGGCTCCAAGTCGGAACACGCGCGCTGCTGCTCGACCTGGCACGCGAGATCGACGAGCATGGGCGGTAGCGTGGCGGGCCTCTGCCAAAGCGAATCGCGCTACGCCGACTACGAGCTGGTGCGCTACTTCACCGCGGGAGGAATGGCCGATCTCTACCTCGTGCGCTCGCTCCAAGAAGGTGTGTCCGATCGCCACCTAGTCCTCAAGCGGATCCAGCAGCGCTACCTCGACCACACCCACGTCGTGCAGCTGTTTCTCGACGAGGGACGGATTGCGCAGACGCTGACCCACCCCAACATCGTTCAGGTCGTCGATGTCGGAGAGGCGGAGGGCAACTACTACATCGCCATGGAATACATCGCCGGCCACGATCTGGTGGCGATTGCCCGGCGCGGCATCGAAACCGGAAAATTCCTGCCCCGGCCGCTCGCGGTAGGCCTGGTCCAGCAGGTCGCTGCGGGGCTGGCCTACGCCCACACGCACACCGATTCGGCGGGCCATCCGCTCTCGATCGTCCATTGCGATATCTCCCCGGGCAACATCGTGGTTTCGTGGCGCGGCACTGCCAAGATCGTCGATTTTGGCATCGCGCGTGCTGCGATCGCACTGCGCAAAGAGGATGGCGTAGCCGGCAAGTACAACTACATGGCGCCCGAGCAGATCCGCGGTGAAGACATCGATGCACGTGCCGATCTCTTTTCATTGGGTGTCATCCTGTGGGAGCTCACCCTCGGAAAGCGACTCTTCCGCGGCAAACCCGAAATAGCACGGCACAAGGTTCTCGAAGAGCCGATCCCACAGCCGCGAGATCTCTCCGTCGACTACCCTGAAGAGCTCGCGACCATCGTCATGCGCCTACTCGAGCGGGATCGCGATCGCCGCTACTCCTCTGCCGCGGCAGTGTCTGCCGATCTGCGCAGTTTTCTGCGCACTACGAAGGGCGGCTGGTATAAACAGGATGTTGCGCTCTACCTGCGCGACCTCTTCCAATCCCCGCCGTCCGAGTCCGCCCGCGACGCCGAGTTTGGTCCGCTGCCGAGCGAAGAGATGGTGGTCGCCATGCCAGCGCTGGCCGAGGCGGGCGGCGAGATCGAAATCGACCCCGAAACCAGCAATATCGAGCAAAGTGTCGACGGGGCACCACAACCCCGTGCCCACCTCCCTCGTATCTTCGCCTGGGCCGTTTTGCTACTGGCCTACCTCGCTCTTCTCGGTGCGCTCGTCTTAGGCGCCCGGCCAGAATAAACTGCGCAACTGGGCAGCCGAGTCATCCCAGCTCGCCTCGTTGCTTCTCGGTCAAATACAGTTCCCACTGGCCTGCGGCCGACCCCGACGAGTGAAACGAGTAGCTCCTGCGTCGGGCGCGACGCGGCCGACCGACCGCTCGTCATGATCG
>JAHFDT010000177.1 GCA_023248875.1 Myxococcales bacterium
TCGGACTTCACCCTGCGCGATGTCGATGGTCGCGATGTGCGCCTCAGCGATTTCGCCGGCAAGGTGGTGCTGATCGATTTTTGGGCCACCTGGTGCACCCCGTGCGAAGCCGAGATCCCACACCTGCAAAGGCTGCATGAAACGTACAGCAAGCAGGGGCTGGTGGTGCTGGGGATCGCGATGGATGGCCCCGAGACGGTCGCCAACGTGGCCCCCTTCGTGCGGCGCAACAATTTGACCTATACTGTCCTGCTCGACGAAGAAACGAAGGTTGTAGCGGTCTACAACCCCAAGCGCACCGCACCGCTCACCCTGCTCATCGATCGGAGCGGCAAGATTTCGCGGGTGCGGCAGGGTTACGATCCGGGCGATGAAAAGCTGATCGAGGACGATGTCAAGAAGCTCCTGGGTCCTTAAAAGCTCCCTGCTGCTCCTCGCGCTCGCGGCGCCCGCGCATGCGGTCGAGTTTCGGCTGCTCGGCGAACCGCTGCGCCTCGACATCACCGAATCACTCTACCTCAACTACCACGGCGATCCCGGCAACGGCGACCCGGCGGCAGTGAATTACGAAGAGCTGATGTCGCGCCTCAACGTCCAGCTCGCCTGGCGCCGCTGGCTGGTCGGCGTGCGCTGGGATGCCGCCGCCTATCCACTGAGCATCCCGCAGGTCGGCGACACCGCCACCAAGGCCGGGTGTCTGGACAGTAATGGCCAGCTCCTTATGCCGCCGCCGGCTAGCGACTGTGTCGGGAAGCTGGAGAAGAATCGCTTCAGCCCCGAAGGTACTCTCCTCAACCAGGGCTTCCCGCGCTTTCGCCAGAGCCTGTACGATCCCCGCAAAGTGTTCGAAAAGTTCTATCTCTCCTATTCGAGCCGCACCTTCGACGCCACATTCGGAGACTTTTACGTCAACTTCGGCCGCGGTCTGGTGCTGTCGCTCCGCAAGGTCGATGAGCTGGGCGTCGATACCACCCTGCTCGGCGGCAAAGTCGCGCTCCACGCCGGCGATCTCTCCGCGGTCGCCGTCGCGGGCTGGACCAACATCCAGAACGTCGATGAGACCACGGCGACCTACATCGGCGACCCCTATGACTTCATCACCGGTGCTCACCTCGACCTGCGCGCCACCGGTGGCACCCTGGTCGGCGGCCACGTCGTCTACGGCCAGCCCAACCCCTGCCCGGTGAGAAACCCCGACGGTGCGCAGCCCAGCTGTAACGAGCCCCAGCAGTCCGACTACTACCTGCGCAGCGGCGCCACGCTCGACGTGCCCAAGCTGCTGCCGTGGCTGTCGCTGTACGGCGAATATGCGCGGGCGAGCGACCGTATCGCCACCAAAGAGAAGTCGGGCGACGCCATCTATGGCGCTGCCACTGCCTATCTCGGCCGCGCCGTCTGGCTGCTCGAATTCAAAGACTACCGCAGCTACCGCCCCTGGCACTCCAGAAACGACCCCTTCGGTTCATTGGTCTACATGCAACCGCCGACACTCGAGCGGTTCCAGACCCAGCTGAGCTCCAATTCCGATATCGTTGCAGCGCGGCTGCGCGTCGATCTGCGGGTCAATTCCTCCCTTTTGCTCTATGCCTCGGCCGAGCTCGGGCGGCTCACTCCCGCCGAAGGGATCACCGATACGCTATACGACTTTTACGCGGCCGCACAACTGCGCTGGAACCAGGGCAGGTCGCACCTCTTTCCCCTCGCCGGCTTTCGCCTGGAACACGACGATACCGATCACAAGATCGAAGAGCAGCTGGTGGCGACCGAGTGGGACGCGGCGCAAATGATCGGCGGCGGCTGGTCGGTCGAGACCCAAGGACTCATCTGGCTGCGCCAAAAGGGCGACGAAAGGGTTGCCGGATCAGGCGATAACCAGTGGCGCGAGGGCAATCTCTACGTCTCGCTCAAGTCGCCCGCCTTTGCTCTATCACGCCACCTGCGCCAGACGCGCTTCCTTCTCATCGGCGGTTACGAATTCACCACCGCGCTCCTCGAAGAGCACAACCGGCACAATTTCTTCAACGGCGCACTGCAGTGGAACATCACACCCGACACCAGCCTGCAACTGTTCGCGGGTGGCCAGCGCGCCGGGCTCAAGTGCATCTCGGGTGTCTGTCGCTACTTCCCCGCGTTCGAAGGCGCGAAGCTGATTCTGGTGTTCCGGCTTTAACCGTGGGCCGCTTTCGCTCGTTCCTGCTCCTTTTGATCCCCTTGGCTCTCTACGCACGCACCCTTTCTTCAGTCCCCTTTCTCGTCGACGATATCACCCAAATCGTCCGTAACCCGGCGGTGACGGAAGGAGTACGACTCGACCGCTATTTCGACCCCGCGACCACCTCCATCCGCGACATTTTCAATGTCCACATCTATCGCCCCCTACGAACCATGGCACTGCGCCTCATCGCCCGCGTGGCCGGAGTGCACTCCTGGGCCTTTGGCCTGGCCAATCTGCTCTGCTATGCAGCCACGGTCCTGCTCCTAGGTCGGCTGGCCGAGCTCTGGACCGGCGATCCGGCTGCCGCCTTCTGGGCCGCTGCACTGTGGGCTGCCGCTTCGGTGCATGTCGAACCGGTAGTCTATCGCTCTGCGCTGGGCGACCAACTCTCGGCACTGCTCGAACTGGGCGCGCTGCTGCTGGGCCTGCGCGCCGTGCGCGAAGCGCGGTGGCCACTCTCCCTGCTGTCGCTCCTGCTCGCACTCGGGAGCCTGCTGGCCAAGGAGATGGCGGTCACCGAGCTAGCCCTGCTCGCCTTGCTTCTCTGGGGATTGGGACTGCTTCGTCGTCGCTCTGCTCTCCTTCTCATCGCGGGACATGCCCTGATCACGCTCGGCTACTTAGCGCTTCGAACCTTTGCGGTGAAACACATCGGCCAGGGGAATGTCACGCTCTCCACCATCGTCCACGGGCTTCGCGAAGCCCCTAACCTGCTGGTTCACTACGTTGGCCTCTGCCTCAGGCCATGGGGGCATAGTATGGCCTATCGGGTCGATCCCCCATCGCCCATCGGTGCGCTTCTCATCACGGTCGCTCTCCTCGTCGCACTGGGCCTGCTCTGGAGAATCCACCGCCCGACGGCGCTCGGGCTGGTCTGGTTTATCGTCGCACTCCTGCCCGTGCTGCACCTCGTGCCTTTGCAGGCCGATCTCGCCGATCGATTTACCCTGGTCCCCAGCATGGGGCTAGCACTCTCGCTGGCGAGCACCTTGGCGGTGTTGCCGCCCCTCATGAAACGCACTGCCTCCTGGGCGACTCCCCTCTTGCTGCTCGTTCTGGCAGGAGGGACGATCAGTGACCAGCGCTGGTGGGCGAGTGAACTCAGACTGTGGGTGCACGCTGTCGAAGTGGAACCGCGGGCAGGGCTAGGGCACGCGAATCTCGGTGCAGCGCTGGGAGCTAAAAACCGGCTACAGGAAGCTCTTCGCGAGCTCGTTCGCTCTGAAGAGCTCGGCTACCTCAACCCCGATGTGTTGGAATCGCGCGTCCGAGTGCTCCACAAGCTAGGGCGCACGGATGAGGTCGACCTCACGATGAGCCGTTGGTTCTACTTCGAGCCCGAAAGTCCCATGGCTCACCTGGTCTACAGCGCGGTGCTCTTTGATCGGCATCTCTTCGAACCGGCCCATCAGGAGCTGCTCCGTGCGCGGGAGCTAGAAAAAACCCCCGGCCGCGCGCGCGTTCTAGACCAAAAGCTCGCCGAGTTTGCCAAGGCCGCCGCTCGACCTTAAGGGACCGCGGCAGTATGCTAACACTCCTCAAGGAGCCCCATGCCCGATCCCACTCGCATCCTGGATCTACTGCCGTATCTGCCCTACCTCGCCCTCCTGCTGCTTGCCCTGTGGCTACTCACCCGCTGGGTGGTCAACGTCGGCCCGACGCAGATCGCCATCACCGAACGGCGCTACCTCGGAAGACCACTGCCGGCGGGGCGAGTGTTCGCCATGAGCGGCGAAATCGGTATCCACGCGCATTACCTAGCCCCCGGCCTCCATCTGGTTCCGTGGCCGTTCGTGCGCGTGATCGAAAAGGTCGACTTCGTGCGCATCGGTTCCGATGAGCTGGGCGTGCTCACCTCCACCGATGGTGAATCGATGCCGTCCGGCCGCGTCTACGCCGAAGACAAGGCGGGGGAGCACCACAACAATTTCCAAGATCCGGTGGGCTTTCTCACCTATGGCGGCGTGCGCGGCAAGCAGCTGCGCTTTCTCACCAACGGTACCTTCAAGATCCACCCGCTCCTCTTTCGCGTCGAGGCGATCAAGAAAACGGTCGTGCGGGAAGGCATGATCGGCGTGGTGACGGCGGCCGACGGCGCCGCGCTCGAACATGGTCAGCTGCTCGGCCGCAGCGTGGAGGGCCACGACAGTTTCCAAAAGGCCGAGATCTTTCTCCGCAACGGCGGTCAGAAGGGGCCGCAGACCGATTTTCTCCGCCCGGGAACCTACAACCTCTTCGCCTCGATGTTCGCCGTCGAAGTGCGTGAGGCGGTCACCGTTCGAGAGGACCAGGTCGGCATTGTCGATGCCAAAGACGGCCAGCCGATGGCCAAGGATGACGTGGTGGCGCCGACGCCCGATGTGCGCGAACACAACAGCTATCAGGATGGCCAAGCCTTCCTCGACTCAGGCGGACGACGCGGGCCTCAAGAAGCGGCACTGCGCCCCGGTACCTACTACATCAACCCCTATCTATTCGCCGTCAGCATGCGACCGCTCACCGTGATTCGGCAGGGCGAAGTAGGCGTGCTCATCTCGAACATCGGAAAGGACCCGGCGCTCTTGTCGGAGCAGAACCTCCGGGTCATCGATACCGCCGCCGCAGGGGGCAGCACACGCCACGTCGTACCCGACGGCTATCGCGGGATCCAGTGCAACGTGCTGGGGCCGGGAAAATACAACCTCAATCCGCTCTCATTCACCGTGATCCCCA
Organism: Myxococcales bacterium; assembly: GCA_023248875.1. GTDB lineage: Bacteria > Myxococcota_A > Polyangia > Palsa-1104 > SHYY01 > JAHFDT01. Next base: position 4,928 of record JAHFDT010000177.1, read on the forward strand.
TTCCCACCACCACCCGCTCCGTCGAGTGGGCGGCCGACCGGCAGACCGGCGGCACCTTTGATCCCTTCAAAGTGGTTTCCAACGATGGTTTCGAAATGGCGGTCGAGGTGCGTTGCCAGTACCGCGTGCTGCCGGAAAATGCTCCCTACGTGGTGCAAAAGCTCGGCTCAATCGAGGATCTCGAGCGCAATGTGATCCACCCGCAGATCGATGGCATCTTCCGGGCGCAGGTTTCGAAGTCGCCCGCCATCGCCTACCAGCAGAACCGTGCCGTCGAGCAGGAGGCCGCCCAGCAGGCGGTCAAAGTCGATCTCGAAAGCTATCGCGTCGAGGTGGTCTCGGTGATGATCACCAACATCCACCTGCCCGAGGCATTGATGAAGACGACGCAGGAGAAGAATCTCGCCGAGCAGCGCAAGTCGATGTTCGACTCGCAGGAGCAAGCGGAAAAGCGCCGCATCGAATTCCAAAAGACCAAGGCCCAGGCCGACCAACAGGATGCGCTCATCCAGGCACAGGTCGGGATCGAGATCGCCCGCCACGAGGCCAATCAGGTCCAGGAGCGCGCCAAGGGCGAGGCGATGGCGATCAAGATGCGCGCCGAAGCGGACGCGGCGCGCACGCAACAGATCGGCGATGCCGAGGCGGGCGTCATCGGCTCCAAGGGGAAGGCGCAGGCCCAGGCCTACAGCGATCAGGTGGCGGCGCTGACGGCACAGGGCGTCACCGCCGTCGAGCTGGTCAAAGCGATCAGCGCCGCGGGGCTCAAGATCACTCCCGATATCGTGGTCGGCGGCAGCGGCAATTCGGAGGGTGGCCTCGTCCAGCTGCTCTTGGCACAAATGCTACGCAGCCCCGACGGCAAGAAACCCACTCTCTGAGTTTAGTGCCCGCGCAACGCGATATTCGGCGGCTCGTGACGGACAAGGTATTCGAACTGCGCACGGAATTCCTCAGCACCGAGCCCGGCCGTCTTCGCCAGCCGCGTCAGCTCCACCGGATCGGTCAGATCCTCTCGGCGTAGCCGCAGCATGTAGCGCCGCCCGATGCGATAGCGATCGCTCATGATGTTGACCAGCCGGATGCGGCTCTTGCCGGTCGTGGGATCCATCAGTTGCACAAACGGAATCGGCGAAAAGCTCCCCTCGATGGTGCAAATGAGCGATCGTGTTCCCCCATCGTAGAGATACTGCGCCGCGCAGTAGCCGAGGTCGCGCGTGTAGTCCATATCGAACGGGATCGGATCGGCGCAGCGCAGCTCGTAGCCGACATCCTTCGACACGATCGTCGTCTTCACCTTGAGCTGCGCCATGCGCTCCTCGACACGCGCCTTCAAAATCCGCCCGAACTCGACCTCGGCAAAGCGGATATTGCCGTGCGGATCGCGCTCGATCTCACCGAGCTGGCGCAGATCCTCGGGCGCCATGCGCTCCATGATCCCTTCGGCGATCACCGCCACACCATCAGCCCGGCCGTGAGCCTTACGCTTGACAATGGCGCAGGCGAGCGTATCGACCACCTCTGCCAATTTGATCTGCGGCTCGGAAAACTCCTCGGGAATGAGCGTGATGGTCGCGCCCGCCGCCTTGCCCATACCGAGGGCCAAGTGGCCGGCTTTCCGCCCCATCGCGATGATGAAATACCAGCGCGAAGTGGTCTGCGCATCGGTCATGAGGTTCTTGACGATCTCGACGCCCACGTGGCGCGCGGTCTGAAAACCAAAGGTCGAAGTCATCAGGGGCAGGTCGAGATCGTTGTCGATCGTCTTCGGAACATGGACCACCGCGATCTCATCGCCCGCCGCCTCGGCCACGCAGTGAGCGCTGTAGAGCGTGTCATCGCCGCCGATCGTAATCAGCTTGTTGATGCCGAGCGTACGTAGCGAAGCCACCGTCTTCTGCAACAGCTCCGGTGACTTGGTGGGATTGGCGCGCGAGGTCCCGAGAAACGACCCGCCCCGGAAATGGATCCGGCTGACCTCTTCGATGGCCAGCGCGCGCACAGCCTGCGTGTCGCCCTCCATCAGCCAGCGAAACCCATCGCGCAGGCCGAGCACCTTCCAACCCGACAAACAGGCGCGAATCGTGGCCGCACCAATGACGCTATTGATCCCCGGTGCCGGTCCACCGCCGACCAGGATCCCTACTGTGTTGGGCTTGGTTTCCATCGTGCCTCCTCCGGCAGCACTTCACCGGAAGAGGCGATGTCTCGCAAGGACTTTAAGTGAGCTCTGGGCTACTTCAGTTCGATCGGTGGCCCGAGCAGCCTCGGATCCGGAAAGCTGCACTCCAAGCGGCCGAAACAGTAAGCGCTGAAGCCGCCCGACTTGGCCTTCTCGCACCGCTCCACGAGCGAGTAGGAAAGGTTGCCCTCCTGGAGCTTGCAAACCTTCGCGCGCGCGCTGAACTCGGCATCGTTCTTCTTGCCGCTGGCGCACTTGCCCATATGCGCGTTGTTGCGACAGCTGACCAGTGCCGCCTGGCAACTCTTGCCCAACCCCATCGAAGCACAGCCATCGAGTTTGAAGCCCCTCTGCGGGTTGGGGCGGGGCGGCCCAAACGGTGGACCGTCGTGCCAGCAGTGCTTTCCGCAGGCCGGACAGCTAATACAGCGCGGGCCATCCTTGGCCCCTTTGCAGTCATTGTTGGTTTGGCACTTCTTGAAGTGGCTGCAGAGTTTCTGCGACCCAAAACCACCGGGCCCTTTATCCGGAGAGACCTGCACCCCACCATCGGGGGCCTGGGAGATCGCCTCCGACATGATCTCCTCCATCTGCCCCTGCGGGTCGGACTCGACCCCACATCCGACTAGCCCTACCAGTGCGGCTCCGGCAACCAGGTGATGGATCGATCTCCTCATGGGACCTCCCGGCGAAAGTTGGCTTCGCCCAGGAAGAGCAAGGAGCAGACCAACTAACAACCCCGCGTTCGACCTGAGGAACGGGGAGTGCTTCGTCAACCCGTTGACGCCGTCGGCGCCAACCAAGGGCCCGCGTATGAATAAATCGATCGAAGCTCGGCCACGAGGCGCCCGGTTGGCAAGGCGCGAGGAGGAAGCTTGCCCGTCGGCAAGTGACCGATGAGCAACGCAGCCAGCCGGGATGCTTCGGGGGCGAGAACGAGCGATTTATTCATACGCGGGTCCCAAGGAGTGCGCCCGGCCCGACTCGAACGGGCGACCTGCGGATTCGAAGTCCGACGCTCTATCCAGCTGAGCTACGGGCGCCTAATATTTTCAAAGTTTTACCTCGCTCGTTGGCGCAC
>JAHFDT010000178.1 GCA_023248875.1 Myxococcales bacterium
AAAATTTTCGCATCGTCCGCTCCGCACTCGATGATGAGCAGGAGAAACTTGGCCGCTACCTGCAGCAGGTAAACTATTCCTCCGGCCTCTGCATGCCGGAGATCGCCTACCTCGGCGCGGTCGAGCGGCTCGATATGCTGCTCAACGATGCAATGTATGGCATCCTGTTTCGCGACATCAACCCTCGCCGCACCCTCTGCGACCAGTATTTTTCGCGCCGGATCATTGCGCGCGCGGGCATGGTGATCAACACCGGGGAAGACAACTACCTCACCACGGCCGACGCGGTCGAGGCGGCCCACACCGTGCTTGCCTCTCAGTTCATCAACGAGGCCTTCGCCCAGCTGGCCGGCCTTCGCGAGGAGCAGATGGGTCTCGGCCACGCCTTCGAAATCGACAAATCACTCGAAGACTCGCTCCTTTTCGAAATCGCGCAGGCCCAGCTGGTGCGGCAGATCTTTCCCCGCCATCCCATTAAGTGGATGCCCGCCACCAAGCACAAGAGCGGCGATATTTTCTGGTCGCATCGCGTCGATGGGCTATTCGATCTGGTCGGCGTCGCGACCGAACAGTCGATCGAGCTGCTCGGCATGATGACCGAGTCGATCCACACGCCGTTTCTGCAAGATCGCTTTGCCGCGATCAAAGGTGCGCACTACGCGTTCACCGCGGCGCGCCACCTCGGCGAAGAGATCGAATGGAATCCGGAAGGGCGCGTAGTGGGCCGGGCGCGCACCGTGCTCGGCGACGCGCATCGGCTGCTCGGCACCGTCGCCCATGAAGGGCTCTTTTCCGCCATCGCTCGCGGCGTGTTTGCCGACGTCAAACGCCCCGAGCTCGGCGGCAAGGGGCTCGGCGGCGTGGTCGAACGCACCAAGGACTACCTCAATCCGCTGCTCGACGCTCTGGAAGCACGGTGAACCTGCCGGTCGTGGAGGACCTCGCAACACGGGCTTGCGCCACCTGTGAGGGTCCCTGCTGCACGGTCCACGAAGTGCCGATCACCGGCTTCGATCTTTTCCGATTGACCCGCGGCCTGTCGGTACCCTGGCGATCCCTCGTACGCCTCGACGCCCATCGGGTGCCGCTGTTCGATGGCTTTCGTCTCGACCAGGGGCCCGATCACCATTTTTTCCTACTGCACCGACGACCGAGCGGTGCCTGCCAGCTGCTGGTCGAGATCCCGGAGCGAGGGGGCCTTCCCACCTACCGTCGCTGTGGCGTCCACTCTTTGCGGCCGGGGGCCTGCCGGGTCTATCCGCTGCTGCCGGATCGGGAACAGGGCGCCGCCTGGGGCGACCACGCGATCTGCCCCGACCCTGCCCGCGCCCTGTACCGCGCCGGAGTCGCTGAGCTTCAACCGGTCGTCGATGAAGCCGCAGCCGAACGCGCGCTCTACACCCATCTGCGCCAGCGCTGGGATCTCGTGGCCATGCGGGTGCCCACGAGCCGGCCGCTGCCGCCCGATCGATTCATCGAATTCTGCACTGAGGTTTACCGTGCGATCGAGCCCTTGCGCCAGGGCGAACGGGGCCAGTGGCAACTGCAGGCCTACTCCATGATCAATGAGTTCGCTCTGCCGACACCGTAGCTAGACCCTGTTTATATTCCTGGGCAGCTGGCGAAACCGAGCGCCATCCCGAAGGTCTTGATGGTATCGCTGACACAGCCGGTCACCTTGCTGCTGCCGCTGGTGAGAGTGCAGCAGTTGGAATTCGCCTGATCATCCGCACAATCAGCATCCAGGTGACACAGTCGCATCACCTCGCTGGAGGGGCACTGCTGCTGTAACGCGGTGAAGCAGCTCACTGTGCAGGAAGCTTCCGCCGACTCGATGGGGCAGTTGGGAGGGGTTCCACTGCCCACCTTGAGGTTCGCGCAGCAGAATTTACCATTACAATCTTCCGGGCCGTCGCAGCTCGCGGGCGCACCGCCGTCGCCACAGGAGTTGGCGCACATCTGCATGACCTGATTGTTGACGAAGGTGTAGCAGCAGACCTGGCTCCCCGGACAAACGGTGTTGCCACACTGGACTCCCCCAAAATCGACCGGCGCGTGCGCGAGGTCCTTGGGCGGCTTGGCCAGGTCCTTGGGCGGCAGCGCCAGGTCCTGCACCGTCACGGCCATATCGAGGACGACACTCTGATCGCTCCCGCCGCCCTGAGAGAGGCCGCTTTCGCTGCAAGCTGGGAGTGCCAGCCACACCAGAGCAAACTGGAGAGGGAATCGCCTTTTCATGGTGAACTCCTTCATTAAATTAAGCTACGAACAGTCAAATTCGCTGCCCCCAGAATCGGCTTCGGCTTTCGTGACACAGATCCGCATCTTTAGCCATTTCATCGTGCAGCACCGCACCGCCGATGTGTTGGGGATCCCTGCCGTGCAGTCTCCGTCGACATGGCAGACACGTGACTGGCCTCCCCCCTGTCGTCCTCTGAATTGGTGCTCGCACTCACCGGACCCCTGAGTGCAGGCTGCGGTGGTGCTGCTCTTGAGCACTACACAGCAGGGGTTGCCGCTGCAATCCTCGGGGCCGTCGCACGCCAGCACGGCGGTGATGATGCCACCATCCGGGCAGCTGGTCGCACAGTACGCAATCTGGGGCGAATAACAGCAGACCTGGCCGACGGAACAGAGCGGCTGGCCGCACTGGACCCCCAAGGGAAACAGAACGTCCGGCGGGGCACCGTCCCGGGGAGCATCGCTCGGCGACATGTCTTTGGGCGCCTCCTTCGCGTCTTCCAAATAGGTCGGGCTGCAGCCCATGGCCGCGAGCACAAGGCAAGCGAGGGCTCTGTCCACCTAAGAAGTTAAGCAAAGGTTCTGGCGAAGCACAAGCACCCCCCGATTACAGGTTACTTGACCGCGCGGATCGCAGACCGCGCACCCAGGTCGCGCCAGGCGACGGAGCGATTGCGCCCCCCATCTTTGGCGTTGTAGAGCGACTGGTCAGCGTGGGCGATCAACGTCTTGGCATCCTTACCATCCTCGGGATAGCAGGCGATCCCGAGGGAGAGGGTGCAGGAAAAGAGCAGCTTTTCCGAGGGCGAGGAGGCTTCGTTCGCCGGCGTGAAACTCTGTGCGGCCACCTCGGCACGGATGCGCTCGGCCAAAAGCCGCGCCCCGGCCAGCTCTGTGCCGTCGAGCACGATCGCGAACTCCTCCCCCCCGTAGCGGGCTGCCAGATCGATCTTGCGCACCTCTCCGAGGCACACCGCCGCGACTCGGCGCAGCACCGCATCGCCCGTAGGATGGCCGTAGGCATCGTTGATCTTCTTGAAATGGTCGATGTCGGTCAAGAGAACCGCCAGCCGTTGTTGGTGACGCTCGGCGCGCGAGAGCAGCACCGCCAGCCGCTCCTGGAAGGTCCGGTGGTTGATGAGCCCGGTGAGACCATCGGTGGTAGCGAGGTTCTCCATCGCGCGATACATTTCGGCGTTCTTGGTCGATACCGCCACCTGGTTGGCGATCACGCCCAGCATCTCGCGCCGGTCCTTGGCGAAGCGGTGGGGCCGCCGCGACGCCAGGGTGAAGGAGCCGATCGCTTCATCCGCGCACACCAGCGGCAGCACCACCAGAGAGGCCATCGATGGGAGCTTCACCTTCTTGGTGAAAACGAAAGGCTCCTTGGCGCTGCGCAGCTCGCCTCCCGCCGGAAGGTAGTGACGGTTCTTCACCACCATCGCCACAAGACCGGCGTTGTCGCTGTAGCAGAGCCCCATCACCTCGGCGGCTCCATCGCCCGTCGCCGCGGCCACGGTATGGCGCCGCGACGCGCGGTCATACAGCGTGATGGCCGCAAAGTCGAAATCGACAAACGCGCGCGCCGCCTCGAAGGCGGTCGCAAACACTTGATCGGGCGTGAGCGCGCGGTTGAGCAACTCGGAGGCCCGATAGAAGCGCTCATGTTCGTATTTACTGCGCTCTACCGCGGCAAACACCCGCTCTGACTGGACCTGGCGCACGATCTGTCGCGTTGCACCGACCAGTAGCAGCTCATCGCGCGCCTCGAAGGGGCGCGCTGCTACGGTGTCGCTCGCACGCCGATCAGCGCACAAAAGACCACGCAGATGGCCCTCCTCCAGCACTGGCACCGCCAAAAAGGCCCCGATCGGTTCGGGGCCATCGTAGTAGGGCAGATGGCCCGGCTTGGGATCGCGCAGGTAGAGCGCCTGGCGCTGCTTGACCACGGAACCGAGCGCACCGGCATCGATCGGTAGCTGCCGCTCATGGATGAGCTCCGAATCGGTGGCCAGCTCCTTGATCGAAAGATGCTCGCCGCTCTCATCGAGCCATAGCAGCACGCAGGTATAGAGATCGAGCGATTTCTTGAGCAGCTCGAGCGAATAGAAAAGGGCTTGATGGAGCGTCTCCACCGCACCTTGGGCCAGCTTCTCCTGCTCCTCGGCGCGGCTGCGCCCGCGTGAATCGATCGACAGTTGAGAGGTGATGAGACGAAAGTCACGCGCCTCTTCGCGCGAGCGATGGATCTCGGCCAGAAGACGCACGCGATGTTCACGCCGCTGCCGAGCGATTTCGGATTGAACGAACAAGAGATAGAGCAGCGCGAAGAGGACGATGAATCCGGCATGAAAAACCCAAGTCTCGCCGGGAATGGGCAAGCCCGCTGCCACACAGACCGCGGTCTCGAGGAGGAGCGCGAGGCTCACCAGTGCTGCACCGATCGGTGGGCGATGAAACAGGACCAGAAAGGCGATCAGCGCATAAAACAGTGGATAGAGCGGCGAGCCAGGCCCCCCCGTGGCCTGCAGAGCGACCGCGCTGAAGGCGAGGAGCACCCCGCCCGCATCGAACTCGGCACTGCCATCGGCTTTGTCATTCCCGTTTTCAGGCGGCTCGCGTCGCAGTGCGCGAATGCGGCCTCCCGCGCGAAGAAATGCCCCCAACTGCCCTCCCAGCAGCCCGACCACCGCCACCGTCGCGATCAGCACGCCAATACCAGGCGTGCTTTTGCCCGAGGAGAGATCACGAAAGATGCCGTGCAAGAGCAAGATCGCCACGCCGATGATCCCCAGTCCGCCCCAGCGCCGAATCACGAGCTGCCGAAACCGATACAGCGCACGTGCGCGTCGAAAGGGGTTCATTGCGGCAGGTCCAGCTTGAAGACCACTTCCCCGGGCCGCACCATGCCGAGTTCATCGCGTGCCGCCCGCTCCACCGCCGCGCGGGGGTCCTCTTCGTAGAGGGCGACCTCCGACCGCAGCTGGGCAGCCTGGGTGCGCAAGAGCGCGTTTTCTTCGCGGAGTCGCGCGACCTCGCTGCGAAGTTTGACCAGCCGGGCCAGCGCCGACCGCCCATACCAACGGTAGGGTAGCCAGCCAAAGGCGATTGCGATGGCCAAAGCCATGACCAGACGGCGCAGCCAGGGCGAACGAAGCCAAGAGGGCAGAGCGGAGAGCGCCACGCTTCCACTCTAGGAGCGCCCACTCACCGGAGCAAAAAAAATGGTTCTTCGGTTAGTTGACCGAAAGCACGCGCAATAGCCGCAACAGGTCGAGCGCCCGCTGCAAGGTTGCGCGTGGATGGGGAATGGGCAGGTCGACCAGCCCCATGATCTTGATCTCCCGCGCGAGGAGCGACCGGACGACCCCCTGCCCCGCTTCGCCCAGAAGCCAGGGCAGTCCGTAGCGGATTTCGACCAACGAAAGTGCTGGAATTTTATCGGAATCGGCGATCACCACCACTTCGGCATCGGGACGATTCCCATCGAAGAGCGTGCAGCCGCCGTGGCGAAACTGCAACGTCACCGCCACCTCAGCGTCCGGTGCGACGATGGCAAACGAGGTGCGAATGGCCCGGAGATCGCGCCGTTTGGCCGGATGGGCCGCGACGTTTTCGCCCATGAGTCCAGCCAGCACCGCGGCCAGGCCGTTTTCCGTTACGCTGGGATCGAGAACTACTGGCTCCATGTCACTCCTAAAAAGCCGCTCGATAGACGGACAGCACCAGCTCTTCATCGGCGGCGAACTTGCCGCTGTAGACAATCGCGCCATCGCTCAGGGAGGCCACCGCGCAGGCGCGCAGTTCGGCTTCGGGCACCTGGACCTCGGCGAGGCGCGTCGGCAAACCGCTCTTCCGCACCAGGGCCGCGACCCGATCGGCGGCGCGCCCGGCCGCTTGGTCCGTCGAAACACCGGCGACCGATTCACCGAGTGCTACCGCAATTTCGGCCAGCCGTGGCGCGAACTCATCGGCGCACCAGCGCATGACGTGCGGCAAACAGATCGCGTTGGCGGTGCCATGGTGTACGTGATAGCGAGCGCCGATCACGTGCGCCATCGCGTGAGCCAGCCCAACGCCCGAGCCATTGAAGGCCTGTCCGGCGAGGTTGGCCGCCAGCAGCAGCTGTCCGCGGGCGAGAATACTGTTTCCGTCGGCGAGCGCCTCCGGCAGATATCGCCCGAGCAGGCGGATCGCCCCCAGCGCCGCAGCATCGGCGAGCGGCTGCCGCGCGATCGAGAGATAGGCCTCAATCGCATGGGTCAGCGCATCGAGCGCCGTCGCCGCCGTGAGCCAAGCCGGCATGTCCAACGTCAGCTCGGGATCCAAGAGCGCCGTATCTGGGATAATGCGCTCGTCGGCAAAGTGCATTTTTTCGTGCGCCGTTTCATCGAGGACCACGCTGTACATCGACACTTCGCTCCCCGTGCCCGCGGTGGTCGGGATCGCCAGGTGTGGCGTCTGGCGTCGGGTAAGGCGCTGCGAACCTTGGTGATCGCGGATCGCTCCCCCCTCGGTGAGCACCATCGCCACCCCCTTGGCGGTATCGATCGCACTCCCTCCCCCAACGGATACCAGCCCATCCGCTCCGCGCTCGCGGGCCCACGTCGCAGCGCGATCGATCACTTCCGCCGGCGAATCGGCCACCACCCCGTCGAAAATACCGACGAGCCGCCCGCCCAGCGCCCGCTCCACCTTGGCCACCACATCGGTCCGTTCGCGCAACACCCGGTCGGTCAGCACCGCCGCGCGCTCCACGCCGAGCCGCTTGAGCTCGAGCCCCGTCTCCTTCACCGCTCCGACACCGAAGACAATTCGGGTGGGTTGGTACCAGCCAAAACTGAGATCCGCACCGTAGCTCATTCGAGGAACGAGGTCGGCACCCGCGTCGCCGCTTCGACCAGCTCCTTGGACGCGTTGACATACTTTACGATGATCGTCATCTGACCCTTGAGCTCGAGCTTTTTCTGCATCATGCCCTTGATCGGATCGAGCTCCTTGCGCACCACCGACTTCCAGCGCGAGTACTCGCCCGAGATGCAAAAGGGCGCGCGCGCCGCCTCCGCCGCATCCACCACGCGCACCTCGCGGCACTGCCCGCGCTCGATATCGAGCCACAGCCCCACGTCCGCCGCTAGCCCGATCGCCGGGTCGGCCTTGATGACGAGTGCCACTGGCCCATAGGTCCAGGTGGCTGCCGCCTGCCGATAGGCGGCGCTCGCGTTGACCTCTTGGTGAAACGCCTGCGCCCATTCGCGGCTCGGGAATGTAGGGGCCATGGAACCCTCCGTAGGAAGGCACCTTGGCCCGTGTGAGGCTTCTCGTCAAGAAGGCTCGGAACTGACTGCTTGAGCAGCTACAATGCTCCCCATGCGCCAGCTCCGCCCGCTCTTCCTCCTCCTCGGCTGTGGACCGCCTTCGTCTCCCGCGCTGCTGCTTCCACCCGCGCTGCCACTATGTACGAAGACGCTCCCGGCGGAAGCCCAGGCTACCTCGGCGATGGCTGCGTCGCTCTGCACCGAAGCCAACCTCTCCCCGACGATCGCGGCCGCGCCGACCCTCGTTCCCGAGGGCTACCTAGCGCTGGCCCCAGCGGTGCGCTTCTCCGCCGAAAGCGCGCCCGCCTTTCCCCATGGCATCGACTTCACCCTCCCCTGCGACCTGCCTCCTGGCAAGCCCTCCGACCGCATCGTGGTCGTGAGCCAGCGCGAAAATGGGTCCGTCCTGGTCACGCCGGTCAGCAACATCGTCTACGAGGCCGCCTACCATCGCCTCCACTTTCATGGCGACGAACTCGGCACCTATCAGGCGGCGATCCCGCAGAGTGCGGGCACCGAAGTACTGCGCCACTTCACCTTCCGCGGGATCGGTGGCGTTTCCATGGGCGGGTTCGGGTCGTCGATCAATTTCTGGCGCCACCCCGATCGCTACGATGCCATCGCCGTG
>JAHFDT010000015.1 GCA_023248875.1 Myxococcales bacterium
GGAGGCCGACGGTTCGATCCCGTTCAGCTCCACAAATTATCGGTTATAGTACGGACGTGGTGATTACGGGTATCAGCATCGCCGACAGTGCCTTACCACCGGAACATTGGCACCATCTTCCGGCGCGTCTCGGACGCATGGACCGGCTTTGTGCGCTCGCCGTAGTGGCCGTCGACCGTGCGCTCGCCGGCGCGTGCATCGATCCTGCGGCATGGCAGGGCGAGCGGGTCGCTACGCTCGTCGGCACCCAGTTCGGCTGCATGGCGACCAACGAAGCCTACTATCGCGAACTGCTCTTGCAGGGGGCGAGTCCCAGGGTATTCACCTATACGCTGCCTTCGTCGCCGCTCGGCGAAGTGACGATCCATTTTGGCGCGCGCGGTCCGGGGGAGACCTGGGTATCGGGTCCCCTGGCTGGCCTAGAGGCGCTCGGGCGCGCGGGGCGTCTCTGCGAAACCGGGCGCTCCGATCTGGCCATTGTGATCGCCGTAGAGGCGGCGCCACCATCGCTGGTGGAGATGGGTTTTTCGCTGAAGGATGGAGCCATCGCGCTGGTGGTCGAGCCCGAGTCGTCCGCTCGGCAACGGGGCGCACCAGTGCTCTGTTCGGTCTCCCAAGTCATGTCTCAGGATGTACTTGCCCCAGTGCTCCGACCGAGGCGTAATGCGCCCGTCGGAAGCCGGAACATCCCGGCTGGCCGCGTTGCTCGTCGCTCGCGTACCCTTCAGGTATGCCACGCTCCTCGCGCCTTGCCACCCGGGCGCCCCGGACTTCCTGGGTGGGTGCATTACGCCTCGGTCGGAGCACTAGGAGCCGTAGAACCACTTCTCGAGCGACTTAGACTTGTTTGCGGAGATACCGTGCTTTGACGAGAGCACCCGTTTCAAAGGCGTCCTTCTCGGTGGCATTCAAGTAATTGTCCTTCGTTTCAATGTATTTCTGAGACAATCGGGCATAGGCGATCATCGCCTTCAGTACCTCATCTCGCCCGTGGGGAGCGGCATCGAGGAGCGCTTTGGGATCATCGGCGTTCTCAAGCATTTGCGGGTCGATCCCATACTTTCTCGCGCTCTCGTAGAAGTGGTTCCTGGCATCGTCGAGCGCCTTACCTACGGTCTCGATATCTTCCTCGGCCTTGCCATGTTTGACCGCGCCGGCGCCATAGTTGGCCTGGTACCACTGCTGCGCCTCTTGGCCCTTGGCTCCATCCGCGTTGAGTGGACAGGCACAGGCCTCGACGGCGACATTCTTGGGCAGGTAGAGTGCCGCCGCCAAGGCATCCACGGAGGACAATCGGTTCGCCTCGAGCTGCGCCACCCGGAAAAACTGCTCGCAGTGGCGCGTCTCATGGTAGACGGTGTCGGCGAGGTTGGCGGCTGCCTCCGCATCCGGCTTGGGGATCGCAAACGCACGGCTGCAGAGCGCCAATGTCCAGGTAGATCTGCGGAATTCACCATAGGTCGTGGCCCCCAGATCGGTCAGCAGTAGACTCGGCACAGGAACGCCCAGCGGTTGGAGCTCCGCCACGGCCGCTTCGAATAGATGTTGGGCGCGCTGCTCGGGGGTGAAGTGATGCCAGTGATGGATCACATGGTGCGCCACTCGAACAAAACGGTCCACTGCCATTGAGCTGGAGATGCCGGTGTGGTGTGAGGCGCCAACATTCCCTTTCGCAGGGGAGGACTCCGATAGTCGCTGGGCCGTGGCGGAGCTCGACTGCTCATCGGCCTTGCGCTTTGGGTGGGAGGCGTGGGGCATCGCCTCCTCCTCGCTCTCTGGGGAGGCATGGGGATGCGCTGGGTGCTTCCTGTGCGAATGGTGCCGCTCCACGCAATACCCCTATCTTGAATGATCGGCGCTGCGGCGAAGAAGTTGCTCGTCCGGGATCTCTTGGGCCGGCCGGTCCTCCTGGTCGCTATCGTAAGCCCCGAGTTCGGCCAGCACCTCTTCGTCGGTCTGGGCGCCGCCATCCGCCTCCTGCTGCGCCGCTGCCTCCAACCGGCGTCGACGATAAAAGATGACCTCCTCGAACAGGCCGAGGGCGACATAGGCGGTCATGAGGCAGATGAAGACAAAGGCGGAGGGCACCCGCTTCCAGGAGATCGCCACCACTGCACCGCCGATGGCACCGATGCCGAGGGTGACGGAGCGGCGTGATAGGCGCACATCTTTGAAGGAGCGAAAGTGGACCCGGCTCACCATCAAATAGGAGAGCGCCACGACGACGATGGCCAGCGCGACCTGGCCGACATCGACGAAGGAGCCGCCGAGCTGATGGTTGGCGACCACCAGCGAGACCAGCACCAGCGCTGCCGCGGGAACCGGCAGGCCGAGAAAGTATTTGCTGGGACTCTTCTTGGTATCGGCGTCGTTCATCGCCAGGACGTTGAAACGTGCCAGCCGCAGGGCTGCTGCCGCGACGAACACAAACGCGATCGCCATGCCGAGGTGGTGCTGCTCGATGCGATCGAGCCCCCACCGGTACATGAGCAGCGCCGGGGCGACGCCAAAGGTGATCACATCGGCGAGGCTATCGAGCTGCAGCCCGAGCGCGCTCTGGGTTTTGGTGAGGCGCGCGACGCGGCCGTCGGCGACATCGAAAAAGACCCCGAAGTAGATGGCGATGGCCGCCTGATAGAGCGCGCCCATCGAGGTCTTGCCGCCGCTAGCAATGGTGGCGATCGCGAAAAAACCCGAGAACACGCTGGAAAGCGTGAAGAGATTGGGCAGGATGAAGAAGGTCTTACGTAGGTTCACCCACCCATCATAGCACGGGCGGGCGCGGCCAACGGGTGGGCAGCGCGAGATCGTAATCCACTCGCACGAGCGTCAAACCGTGGGGTGGGGCGGTCGGCCCGGCGACGCGTCGGTCGCCCTGCTGGAGTAGCGCCGGGATGAGGCTCGGCTCGGCCCGGCCGCGGCCAATGTCGACCAGGGTGCCGACGAGAATTCGCACCATGTGTTTGAGAAAGGCATCGCCGTAGACCGAGAGGTCGATGGCACCCGCCTGACCGACGACTTCGACGCCGTAGATCGTGCGAACGCTATTTTTCCGATCGCAGTCGGCGGCCTGGAAGGCGGCGAAATCGTGGCGGCCGACCAGGAGCGGGGCGGCGGCGCGCATGCAGTCGCAGTCGAGCAGCGGCAGAAGGTGCCATTCGGTGCGGTGCTGGATCGGCCGGCGCGCTTCGCCGTTCCAGATACGGTAGCGGTAGAGCTTGCCGCGCGCGTCGCGACGTGGGTCGAAGTCAAGCGGGACTTCGTCCGCCGCTACGACGGCGATGGTGCGTGGTAGCAGGGCGTTGAGGCCGCGCAAGAAACCGAGGGGCGCGACCGAGCTCGAGGTGGTGAAGGCGGCCACCTGCCCTTCGGCATGGACGCCGGAATCGGTGCGCCCAGCCCCGCGCAGCGCGAGCGACTCGCCGGTCATTTGGGTGATCGCCGCTTCGATGGCGCTCTGCACCGATGGGCCATTGGCTTGCCGCTGCCAGCCGACAAAGTCGGTACCGTCGTACTCGATCACGAGGCGAATGCGCCTCATCAGAACTCGAAGGCGAGGCCGGCGTTCCAGGTGAGGTCAGAAAGGACCATCTTGGTGGATGAATTGAAACCGTTCACCCAAGCGTAGTGCAGCTCGCCAAAGGCATAGGTGTGCTGGATGCCGATTTCGCTGCGCACGGTACGGGCGGTCGCTTCATCGAAGCGATCGAGCAGCAGCGCCACGCCGGGGTGGGCGACCAGTCCGAAGGTGCCGCCGATGCCGCGGTCGCTCATGCCATTCGAGTTGTAGGTGGCGATGCTGCCGCTACCGTTTTCGATCCACCACAAGTAGTAGCCGACGCCGCCCTTGAGGTAGGGCACGATCGGGACATAGGTGCGCAGGGCGATGAGATCGAACCGGTAGACCAGCTCGAGGGTGATCGGCATTACCGATAGGGCAGTGGTATCGCCCGAGCGGGTGCAACTCGATAGCTGGCAGGAGACATACTGGCCGGTCGAACGATCGTATTCAAAGGCCTGAGCCGAGCGGCGGGAAAAGCCGACTCCACCACCGATTCCCAGGCTACCGAAGGCACCGTGGAGCAGCTGCCAGTCGAATTCGAGGGAGCTGATGAGCGCGCCGCCGGGGCGCTCACCGCCGGCTCCAAATAGGTCGGAAAAGGGTTTCTTGCCGCCCAGACCCGGGCTCGAATCGATATCGGGAGAATAGGCGCCCATTTTGATTTCGAGCGCAAAGTGCGTCGCGCGAGGGAGGGGATCCTTTTCGAGGTTCTGCGCCTGGGCGGTGCCGAGGAGGAGCAGACCGGCCAACGCGTATCTCACCGCCGCCTCCGTCGGAGAGAGTGGAGGAGCAGCAGCGCCGCCAGTGCCGCGACCATAGTCGCGGAGCCGGATCGCGTGCCAGTCGCGCACTGGATACCGCCGCCCGCAGCGCGGAAACGGCGAAACAGATCTTCCACCGGCTGGGGCGTCCCGAGGGCCACGTTGGAGGCGGCGGGATTGCCGACGTCGTCGATGGCCACGACCGCGAATTGGTAGGTCTTGCCGTTTTCGAGGCCATCGATGCGCCACGAGGTCTGGGTGTTTTGGAAAGTCGTCGAGCAGATGAACTTCGGGTCGAGGCTGACAAAGGGGCTAGGACCCTCGGTGAACTGGGGTGGCAGCGCCATATCGACGGTCGCCATATCTTCCCCCGCATCGACGAGCGCTGCATCGGTGACGCCGCCATCGATCGGCTCGTCATCCGGGTCCAAATGGTCGGGATGGAGTGGCTCGCTGCTCGGGGCGACGCTGGCATCGGTGGTTGTTCCACCATCGCTGACCAGGATCGGTCCTCCGGTGGAGAGCGTGCGGCGGCGCAGTCCGCTCGGTGTGCAGGTGGAATAGGCCTGATTGCTGGTCGTGGCGAATTGGCTTTGCAGCGAGGAGACCGGATTGCCGGTCTGGTCGGCACAGAGCACCTGATAACTCTTGATCGGCACCGAAGTGGTGGGTGGCGCGGTCCAGCTGAGGGTCACTGCACCCTCGCCGGGCTGGCTGGTGAGACCGCTCGGCCCGGTAGGTGCTAGCGTTTTGGTCGGCAACGTGATGGAGCAATAGTCGGGCATCGCATTTTGTGGATTGAAGAGGAACCACACGCCGTTCGAGGCCGAAGTGCCGGCGCAGAAATTGGTGCTGGGCGTACTCGGGGAATTGAAGTTGGCGGGATTGACCAGTGCTCGCACCGAAATGGTCTGCTGCGGCAGCGATGAGCTGGTCTTGGCGAAGTTTCCCGAATTGACCTCCGCATTGAGCTTGGTGCACGCCGTGGCGCCGGTCATGCGGTTGGTCTGCTGGTTACAGTTCTGCCCGGTCCAAACCTCCATCGGCACCGAGGCGTTGGTGATGGTGGTATTGATCATCCGCGCAGTGACGACCAAATCGCCCGCTTCGCAGCGGCACTCGGCGAGGTTGAGCACGGTGTTGATCAGCGTCGGCGCGATATCCGTGAGCGCGGCGCTCTTGGCATCCTTGATGGCCAAACCGAAGGTCGCCGTCACCAGGCTAGGATTCGAGCACATCATGGTCGGCCCGGTGCTGCTTTGGGCGTGCGCCACGGCGGTGGTGAAGAGGGCAGCCAGAAGGAGACGCGAGGCCATCTGGGGGTGGGGGTGCAAGCGCAATGCCGGTCGGAAATAGCTCTTGCTGTCGGGCCGCTGCGCGTGCCGTTGCCAATTCGTCAGAGTGCTGCAGCCAACCTTCGCCAAAGTGGCAAAAGTGTATCGGCTGGGGGGAGAGCGGTCAAAGTGGCTCGGGCGATATCAGGCTTGGAGTGACTACGCGGGCCGCCCATCGATCGAGCTCCTGGGGCGCAATCGGCTGCCCGCCAAAGCGGGCGGCGTAGTAGAGCGCGACCAGCTCCTGAAAAGGGGCGGCGCCGGCGTCCTGCTGCTCGTGCGCTCGCGCTGCGACTTCGGCTGGGGTATCGGCGAGCTTGGGGGTGATGCCGCGCCGTTCGAGTGCTTCCAGAGCACGCTCGAGGGCCCGTACGGCGCGCCGTTGTGTTGCGGAGGGGCGCGCTCGGTCTCGCTGGCGGAGTTGTCTCCAGCACCACCCGACGAGGGCCAGGGCTAGGGCCACCCCGGAGCTGAATAGTAACGCGGGGCCCAGGTTGCGAACACTCTCGAGCCAGTGGCGCAAGGAGCGCAGCACATCGAGCTGCTTCGCCACATTGTACTCGATCACATACTTAAACCAGGCGAGCTCCAAGGTATCGACCAGTTCGCGGTAGCGATCGCCAAATCGTCGTGCTCCTGGCGCGCCTGCCAGCGCTGGAGTGGGGTCGAACGCTTCCCAACGGCCGTCGAAATAGACCTCGACCCAGGCGTGTGCGTCGCCTTGCCGCACGCGGAGGTAGTTGCCCACGCTATTCCATTCGCCGCCGTAGAAACCCGCGGTGTGGCGGGTCGGAACTCCCACGGCGCGCAGCAGGATCGCCATCGCCGTGGCGAAATATTCGCAGTGGCCGGCCTTTTGGACGAACAGAAAGTCGACCAGGGGATCGTAGCGCAGATCGCGCCGGAGATCGGTGGTGTAGCGGTAGTTCTCTTTGAGATAATGATCGATCGCCGCCACCTTGGATCGGTCATCGGGGGCGGCGCGCGTGATCTGGCGGGCGAGATCGAGGACTCGGGGGGAAAGACTGCGTGGCAATTCGAGGAAGAGCGAGCGGCGCCAAGGATCGAGACGATCGAGGGAGATGGGCCCATCGGGTTGCGAATAGACGGTGTATTTGACGCCGCTGTGGCGCCCGCTGAGGTAGACGTTGCCCATCCCATCGCCACTGGGTGCGATGCCGCTGTTCTCCAACTCCCGTGGCACTTCGATCGCCAGGGAGGCACTGGCGCCAAACAGCACGGAGGTATCGATCATGGGCTCGAGATAGATCTCTTGGACGACACTCCGAGTCCGCAGCCTTGCGCGGGCCTGGTCGCTCAGAGTTCCGGCCCATGGCGGCCAGGGCACAAGACCCCCGCCGAGCATGCGAGTAGTCCATGGGGCGGGCTCCCAGCGCGCACTCTTGCCATCGGGAGACTGCTGGTAGCGGCTGAAGGCGATGCCGCGAAAATAGAGCGGCCGATCGGGACGGCCGCTCGGGAACTCGACTCGCATCACCACCTGTTCGTTCTGCTTGATGGTGCCGAAAGAGCCCAGTTCGACGCTGCGATCGTTGAATCCTGCGCGCATCCCAGTGCGCGGGGTCTGAAAAAACATGCCGACGCCGATTCGGGGAACGAGAAAAAAGATCAGCGAGGAGCTGACGAAGATCGCGATCGATACCAACGAGCTACCGATGAGAAAGCGACGATCGACGATACGGCGCGAGTTGAGGATGCGCTGGACTTCGACCCGTTCGCTTTCGCCGGCGGCGGAATGTTTGAGAAGATAGTTGTCCTCCATCTCTCGCCGCAGGTGCAAGAGGGTCAGGGTCCACGTGGCAAACACGACGTAGGCGAGGAAACAGAGGGCGAACACCAGATCGGTGTTGAGCGCGGTGGCGGCCACCAACATCAAGAAGGAGATGACATAGGCCTGGAGATAGTCTTTTGACGAGCGGCGATTCCAGAGCTTGTTGACCAGCAAGAACGAGAGAAAGCCGCTGCCAGCGATGAGGAGCGATTCACCTCCGAAGACCCGCCAGACGGTGATGCAGAACAGCGCCAGCGACGCGATGTTCCAGCCGAGCTGAACGCGCCACGCCCGAGCGCTGCGAGGATCGAGAGTGGGTTCGAAGAAAAAGCTGGCGAGCCCCGCGCACAACGTGAAGGCGATCCAGAACCCAGCGAGCTCACCCGATAGCGCCAGGGCGGTGAAGGCCGAGGCGACCATGAGGTAGGAGGAGACCCTATGAACGGTGCTGAACCGCATTAGGAGGCAGCCCGATCGACCCGGACGAGGGCAGTGGCAGGCTCTACCATGGCTGCAAAGGGGACTGAATCATCGACGGTGGGAAGCAGTGCCAACATGCGCAGCAGCAGATCGGCCCGGGCGGGATTTTGAACCCATGGGGTCAAGGCATCGCTCCCTTGCCCGCGGGCGATGAGGCGAACCGCGATCGAGCGTTCGAGCAGTGCGACCGCCAGTGAGGCTGCCCGGCAGATCGTCTCTTCGAGCGCCTCGCGAGCGGCGTCATCCGCCGAAGCGGGCAGGCCATTGTCGACGAGAAGCGTGACGCGCGGCAGCGTCTCCTCTTCATGTTCGCGGAGCATCACGCGGCCGCGCCGCGCGCTGGTTCGCCAGTGGATGTCGTGCGGATCGTCCCCGGGGCGAAACTCCCGCAGGCTATGGAACTCGCCGCGTCGGCTGCGCTGGCCGCGCAGCTGTTCACCCCGCTGTGCCGCGGCCAACAGGGGGAGCGTGTCGATGGGACGAACCTCGGGGAATACCACCACCTCGCAGGGGGCGTGGACACGACGGGATTTGCGGAAGAGGGCGAAGGGAAATTTGGTGGCGATCTGAAGACCGGTGTAGGAGTGGCGGCCGCGGCGCGGCAGGGAATAGCGGTAGGAGGTCTCCTGGTGCCGGCCGGGGGGGAGCTTGAGAAAGTAGCAGCGCTTTTCGATCAATCGATCGAAAAGCAGGTCCTGAACCTCGATGGAAAATGAGGCGAAGCGACGCTTGGCGTTGCGCAAGGAGAGCGTCATGAGAAAGGGCTGGTTGGCGTAGATCCGGAGCGGCGGACGACGCGTGACCTCGAGCTCGCGCAGTACCATCTCCGACAGGATGCCAGAGACGATGATGAGCGACAGCATCATGCCGAGGAGGAGATAGAGCAGATTGTTGCCGGTGTTGATGGCGGCAAAGCCGACGCCGAGGGTGATCCCGATGAAGTACTTGCCTTCGCGGGTGAAGCTTAACTGGCGAGGCCAGTTCCGCTGCAGATCCATCTCAGTGCGGGATCGGAATCCGGTCGACGAGATCGCGCAGCACGCGTTCGGCCTCCTCGCGCGCACGCCCGAATTCATCGCCTGCGAGTGTGCCCGCGACCACCAGGCGGTGTGCCAGCGCGGGTGCAGCCAGCTCTTTGAAGTCATCCGGGGTGCAGAACTCCCTCCCGCCACACAGCGCATGGGCCTGGGCCGCTCGATACCAGGCCTGGAAGCCGCGTGGAGAGACCCCTAGCGTCAGCTGGCTCGAGCGACGGGTTTCCGCAATCACCTGAGCGGCGTAGTCGAGCAGCGAACCGTCGACGCGCACGTGGGAAGCCGCTGCACTGACCGCATCCAGTTCGCTAGCACTGAGTACCGGCGCGAGGTCTGCGACGGGGTCTTCGCCGGCTTGCGCTTGGACGAGGCGCCGTTCGGCGGCGGGATCGGGATAGCCCATTCGCAGGCGGAGCAGAAATCGGTCCATCTGGGATTCGGGCAGCGGATAGGTGCCGAAGTGTTCGATGGGATTCTGGGTGGCAATGACCAGAAACGGCGAGGGGAGCACGTGGGTCTGGTGATCGATCGACACCCGTCCCTCGCTCATCGCCTCGAGCAGCGAGGACTGGGTGCGCGGCGTGGTGCGGTTGATCTCGTCGGCCAGGACGACGCTTGCGAAGATCGGACCGGGCTTGAACTCGAAGCGGGCGAGCTCCGGCTGCCAGATCGAGACGCCCAGGATGTCCGACGGCAAGAGATCGGAGGTGAACTGGATGCGACGGAAGGTGCCCCCGATCGATTGGGCGAGGGCGCGAGCGAGCGTCGTTTTTCCCACGCCCGGCACATCCTCGATGAGGATGTGGCCGCGCGCTACCAGGGCAGCGATGGCCAACCGGACGACCTCCGCTTTGCCCTGGATGGCGCGGCTGACCTGCGCTTCGAGCCGCGCCAGGGCAGCGCGCGGGTTGGAGCGGCTGATCTCGACGGGCTCTGCGGAGTGGGGACTCGGCATGTCAGTGTCCATTCTACAATGAGAAGCATGAAGCAGTATACGGGATTGGCCGAAGGGATCAGGGTCTCCGACTCCGTCACGGACTCTGCCCTGGATAGAGGATCCTAACGTTTCTTGCCCAGGCGAATCTGCACTTCGTCGACGGCCCGTTCCGATGCCTCGATCACCTTGAGCAGCACCAGCCCGATCCGCACCGACTCGCCAATCCTCGGGATGTGGCGCAGCCGGTCGAGCATCAACCCCGCGACCGTCTCATAGTCGGGCCCCTCCGGTAGCTCCAGCTTGAGCGCGCGATTGACCTCCAAGACGGTGGTCTGCGCGCGTACCCGCCAACTCCCCTCAGCCTCCTTGCGAATCGGCGGTGGAGCCACGTCGTACTCGTCCTCGATCTCACCGACGATCTCTTCGAGAATGTCCTCGACCGTGACGATGCCGACGGCACCACCGTACTCATCCACCACCACAGCGATGCCCTTGCGCGAGCGCTGCAACTCGACCAGCACATCGAGGCACGGCTGATTTTCCGGCACGTAGCTCGGCGGCTGCATCAGCTCACTGACCGTCCGATCGCGCTCCCCTTTGAGCCCTGCGCTCAGTACCGAAAAGGAGTGCACGATGCCGACGATGCGGTCGATGCGTTCCCGATAGACCGGGAACCGGGTGTAGCCCTTCTCTTGAATCTCGCCGGATGCAAAATCTACCGACGCCGTGTCTTCGAGCGCCGCCAGCGAGGACAGCGGCACCATGACGTCGTACGCGGTTCGGTCGCCGAAGTCGAAGATGCGCGAGATCATCCGCCGCTCGCCTTCCGTGATCTCGCTGCCCCGGGCCGCCTTGCCCTTCATGACGAGTTCGAGCTCTTCACGGGTGACCAACTTGTGGTCCTCATCGAGGCCTGCGATGCGCACCGCAGCGGTCGTGAAATGCGCCATCAGCCAAACCAGTGGAGAAAGCAGGCGCTGCGCCGCCCACAATAC
This sequence comes from Myxococcales bacterium, assembly GCA_023248875.1. Taxonomy (GTDB): domain Bacteria; phylum Myxococcota_A; class Polyangia; order Palsa-1104; family SHYY01; genus JAHFDT01. The sequence goes on from JAHFDT010000015.1 coordinate 10,896, forward strand.
ATAGCAGAGCCGCGGCGCCAGCCGGTCAGCATGTTCGCGCCCCAGCGATTTGGGAACAATCTCGCCGAAGATCACGAGGACGGGAGTGAGACCCAGCAGCGTGTAGAGTCCAGCGCGCGCTTCGCCATAGCGCTCCGACAGTGCGATCGTCATGGTGATGGTGGCGGTCACGATGCCGATCTGGGTCCCCATCAGGGTAGTCGCGAGCAGCCGCTGCGGCGACGCGAGCAGGTGGAGGAGCAGTCGATCGGCCCGCCGTCCCGCTGCGGCGCCGTGACGGATCCTGAGCCGATCGGCGGCGACCACCGCGATCTCCGATCCGGAAAACAGCGCCTCGATGAGCAGACAGGCGGCCGCTATCCAAAGGGCAGTAGTCACGCTCCGGCCTCATCCGAGATGTCGCCAAAGATCTCTTCGAGCAGGTCCTCCATCGTCACCACGCCGATGAGTCGTCCATACTCATCGACTGCCAGCGCGATGTGGGTCTTGCGGCGCTGAAACTCACGGAATAGCCGGTCGCACTTGGTGGAACGTGGCACAAAGAAGGCGGGGCGAAGTAGTTCCTGGATGGTGTGTCCTTCGAGCTGACCGCGCGGATAACCGACCAGGTCCTTCGCATAGAGCACGCCCACCACCTCTTCGATCCGCTTGTCCTTCGCCGCCACCTTCGGCGACTTAGCAGCCGCCGGGGTGCGCAGAATCGGCACCCGCGAATAGCGCGAGCTGGCCACCGCCTCGACCAGGCGGCCGAGCGGCATCTCGTAGGGCAACGTGAACAGCTCGTCGCCTCGGGTCATCACTTCACCGACGGTACGGTCGCCAAACTCGAAAACGTTGTGGATGAGCTGCCGCTCGGCAACCTCCACTTCACCCTCCTCCTCCCCGACGTCCACGAGGGCGCGGAACTCCGCCTCCCGGAGCCCCGCATCGGGCGAAGGGGAATGTCCCCCGAGAAGATTGGTCATGGCGTCCGAGACCAGTCGGATCGCGCCTCGCACCGGCGCCAGCAGCCAGACCAGCCATCCGAGCGGCGCTGCCATCGCACGTGCCCAGCGGTCGGCGAGCTTGAGGGCCAGCGTCTTGGGCGTCATGTCCCCCACCAGCACCAGCAGCGGAACAGTGATCGCCGCGGTCGCAATCGTCACCCAAGAGTTGCGATACACGCCGAGGCCATGGGCGGCGCGTTCGCCCACTCCAGCGGCGAGTGCCGAGACGCCGACATTGACCAGCTCGTTGCACAAGATGATGGTGACGATGAGCCGCCGTGGATGGCTGAGAAGACCGAGCACGGCGCGATCCCGGCGATCGTTGCGGGTGGCCATCACTTCGCGCTTGACGCGCGAAAGCGAGAGCAGTGCCGTTTCGGTGCCCGAAAACAGGCCCGAAGCTACCAGCAATAGGGCGATGCCGCCGAGATGCTCGACGAGCCACATCATCCAGGGGAGGGGGCCAATGGGAGTGTGAACCAGAAGCTCGATCCCTGGTTGGGGATCGATGCGACGCCGACATGGCCACCATGAGCTTCAACGAAGCTTTTTACGATGGCTAGGCCCAAGCCGGTGCCGCCGTATTCGCGGGTCGATGAACCGTCGACCTGGAAAAAAGGGTCGAAGATTTTCGCTTGTGCCTCCTCTGAGATTCCGATCCCTGAATCGGCTACGGCGATACGCAGCATCGCACCGACAGCTTCGGCCCGCACCGTCACTCGTCCGCCTGGCGGGGTGAACTTCACTGCGTTGGAGAGCAGGTTCACCACCACCTGCCGCAACTTGTCGCGATCGCCGAGCGGTTTGGGCAATCCCGGAGGAAGCTCCGACTCCACCTCCAGTTGCTTCCGTCGTGCCGCGGGCAGAACCGTTGTCAGCGCACTTCCGATCACTTCACTGACATCGAAGGGAACAGGCACTAGCTGGATCTGCCCCGCTTCGATCTTCGACAGGTCGAGGATGCCGGTGATGATCGACAGCAGGTGCTCGCTCTTCTCAAAAACGATCGCCAGGTATTCGTGCTGCGTCTCGTTGAGCGGTCCCGCCAGCCCCTCGAGCAGCATCTCCGAATAGCCCATGATGGAGGTAAGTGGCGTGCGCAACTCGTGGGACATGGTGGCGATGAGCAGCGGGTCAAAGAGGCTCACGCCCGTAGCTTTGGCCCTCGAGCGAGCGCTGTCAACATCCTCATCTCCAACATCGCTTCATCTCCCCCCAGAGCTATCGCCTTCGCTGTTCGTCCAACCACTTCATTCGCTCGGCGAGGGTCTTCTCGTAGCCCGATTCGCGCGGTTCATAGAAGCGGCGGTCGCGGAGGGCATCGGGCAGATAGGTCTGCCGAGCAGCAGCCTCGGCCTGGTCGTGCGGATAGCGGTATTCGGCGCCGTAGCCTAGCTGCTTCATGAGCGGTGTCGACGCGTTGCGGAGATGCAGTGGCACCTGCAGTGCGCCGCTCTCCGCGACCGCGGCCCGTGCGGCGCTGCTGGTTGTGAGCGCGCTGTTGGATTTGGGCGCGGTGGCGAGATAGAGCGCCGCCTCGGTGAGCGGAAAGATCCCTTCGGGCAGACCGACGAAGCGAAAGGCTTCCACCGCGGCAACCGCGACCTGTAGTGCGCGTGGATCGGCGAGGCCGACGTCTTCGCTGGCGAAGATCACCATGCGGCGCAGGATGAAGAGCGGATCTTCGCCCGCGTCGAGCAGCCGCATCATCCAATAGGTCGCCGCATCGGGGTCGGAGGCGCGCATCGATTTGATGAAGGCGGAGACGATCGCGAAGTGCTCATCGGGACCGTGCAAGAGCGTTTTGTGCTGCAGCGCCTGCTCGAGGAGCGCGCGGTCGATGGTGCGACGACCGTCCGGGTGGACCGGTGCGATGCGCGCCGCCACCTCCAGGGTATTGAGCGCGCGCCGTGCGTCTCCGCGGGCTGCGACGGCCAGCTCCTTTCTCACCTCCAGGGCACAGTCGATCGACTGTGCCCCGAGGCCGCGGCTGCGATCGACGAGGGCTCGGTCGATCAGGGCTTGGAGAGCGGCCTCGTCCAGGGCGTGCAGCTGCACCACGCGGCAGCGCGAAAGCAGCGCGGCGTTGACTTCGAACGAAGGATTCTCGGTCGTCGCACCGATCAGCGTGACGATCCCGGTTTCTACGCTAGGTAGCAGCGCATCCTGCTGCGCCCGGTTGAAGCGGTGGATCTCGTCGAGAAATAGCACGGTGCGCTGGCTAAACTCGCCCCGAGCGCGCTCCGCTTGGGCGACCACTTCGCGCAGCTCCCTGAGCCCGGCCGACACCGCCGAGAGCGGCGCAAAGCGGGCGCCCGACCGCGCAGCCAAGAGCGCGGCCAGCGTGGTTTTGCCGGTACCCGGCGGACCCCACAGAATCAGCGAGGGTAGTTCCGTCGCCTCCAGCAGTTTACCGGTGCCAAGAAGATGCTGTTGCCCGACAAACTCCGCCAGCTCGCGCGGCCGCATCCGCTCCGCCAGCGGCTGCAAGGCAGGGTCGTGGCGGGCGCGGTGGGTGAAGAGATCCATCGCCGGTGTTCTTACTACTGCCGAGCGGCGAGTGCCAGCCGCATCGCCGCTCGTCTCCGACCCCGTTCCCATGGCCTTGTCCCCGACGGTGTTGGAATTTCGTGACGGCTGAAATCGCATCGTTGCTACTCTTTTGCCTCCGGGGAACCGTAGAGCTCAGTCGAGAGGTACTTGAGCCCGGTGTCCACAGCTAGTGTCGCAACCGTCGCCTCCGGTGGGAGCGTGTTCGCAATACGGAGGGCAGCATGGACGTTCGCCCCCGTGGAGGCGCCAGCGAAGATGCCCTCCTCGCGAGCCAGTCGGCGCGCCATCGCATAGGCATCTTCGGAACTCACACTCAGGATCTCATCGGCCATCTTCGGGTTCCACAGCGGAGGAACGAAGCCGACGCCGATACCTTCAATCCGGTGACTACCTGTGCGCCCCTCGGACAGGATTGGTGACTCTGCTGGTTCCACGGCCACGATGCGAACACCACCGTGGTGCTTGCGGAGGATCTCGCTCACACCCGCAAGCGAGTGCGCCGTGCCAACGCTGTGGACGAAGACGTCGATGCGCTCAGCCTGCATCCAGAGCTCTTCGCCCATCGCGTGGTAGCCGTGTTGCATGTCTTTGTTGTTGAGCTGGTCTGCCCAGAATGCGCCGTGTTGCTTCGCGCATTCAGCAGCCTTGGCAATCATGGACTTGAATAGGTCCTTCGTCATGCGGCCCTGCTCGCTTGGGATGATGGTGAGATCGGCCCCCAGTGCCTTCATGTGGTCGAGCTTCTCGCGGCTGAAGGCGTCGGACGAAACGAGCCGGCAACGGTAGCCTTTAGCTGCGCACACGAGGGCGAGCGCGACACCCGTGCTGCCACCAGTGTACTCGACGACACTCCCCCCAGGCCGAAGCCGGCCATCGTGCTCAGCAGCGTCGATCGCTGCTTGCGCCATACGATCCTTCATGCTGCCGGTTGGGTTTGCGCCCTCCATCTTCACAACGACGCGTCCGTGGTCGCGCGAGGCAAGATATCGGAGCTGGACGAGCGGCGTGTTGCCAATTGTGGCGAGCACATCCTTAGAGATAGGAGGCAAGTGGGGGCGCGTATTGTGAGTGGCCATGGGGCTCTCCATTGGTGCGCGGGCGGAGTTCGTGTGGGAGGCGTGGAGCGCTGGCAATTGCTACCCCGCCTCCGACGCACCGTCAACGACTCGGTCGAGGATACGATCGTTTTGGCGTAGAGCATCGAGTAGTAAAGGCATGCCGTTGGTCGCTGCCTTGATGCGACGGAAACGGGACTGTGCCTCCTTACCAGTTCGCCGGGCGCATGGCCGGCGCGCATCGCGCGGCGTTCGGCATCGTGCCGGTAACGCTCACCGCACAGCTGCGTTCGTTCGTCCTCGAGGAGCACGTCGAGCGTCTGCATACCAGCTTCGACGACCAGCTCACGTAGCCCGCGCCTCAGGGTGAACGCCAGCACGGTTAGCGGCAGCATGCGCTGACTTTGATACCGACGCCGTTCCCGATGCCGTCACCGTCTTTGATACCGACTCCGATACCGACGCCGATGCCGATACCGATACCGATTCCGCCCCCGACTCCGCCCCCGACTCCGATACCGACGCCGACACCGATACCGACGCCGATACCGACGCCGTCTCGGACAGCGATTCCGATATCGACAGCGATGCCAAAACCGATGTCATACGCCGTCTCCGTACTAAACCTCACCCCGGTTCCCGATGGTGCCCGGACCGCCCCTGTCTTTTGACGCTTCGCGTGATGCTTTCACCCGCCAGCGGGGCGTACCCGAACAGCCAGCTCCAATCAGCGAAAACCTGAATCATTTTGAGGGTAACCTGCCTGGCACTCTCCTTGCTGTTCGCCCCGCCCAGGAGGATTCCATGAACCGGATCCCGACTATTCTTTCGTTGACCATCCTATCGCTCGGCGCCAGCCCTAGCTTCGCTGCACTCTCGCCCGCCAGGGCGCGCGCGATCGTTCAGGACCGCTTCACCCACGCCCGCGACTTGGAGTGGGTGAAGGCGACGCACGTGCTCAAGCGCACGCCGCGGAGCACCTGGGTGGCTTTTGTCACGGATGGGGAGGAGCTGCGCGTAGCCAAGCTAGATAACCGCCGCGGCGCGGTCCGCTCGGTGACGCCCAACCTGGCCAAGGCAGTGATTCGCAAAGCTACGGGCGCGGAGCTCGCGCGCCGGGATCCCGCCGCCGCCTGGGGCCATCTCAACCAGCTGGAGGAAAGCAGCTTCACGCCATCGGGTCGCGTACGCGTGACCGTCTATTCCAGGCAGCCGCGGAGCTTGGGAGCGAGCTGGCGTGCTCGCTACTCGGTCGGCTTCTTGTCCACCGGACGGGTCGGCACGGCGGAGCACGAAAGGCTCGAGCACGTCTACGAGTACCGCTACTAGTAGCTCTCCAATGCGCGCTCTCAGCATCGTTGCTTGGGCCAGCCTCTCCGTCGCAATGCCAGCCGACGCGGCGCCCCCCTCCCTTTTCGCAAAGATGACCCGAGGGGTACGCGCTCTCGGTCAGAGGCTCCAGCCCTCCGCGCCGAAACGGAGCGCGATCCATCGCTACGCGCCCGCCCGCGATGCACTGAAGCAGATGGTCTTGCGTTTGGAACAGGAGCCCACGGCTCCCGCGACTGGCCGTGCCTCCCCAGAGCAGGCCCTGGTAACGACGAGCCGGCAACAGGAGCTGCGGCAGGCGATCACCGCCCTTGAGACGGGCAGAACGATCGGCCAGTCCATCCGGGGGATCGACCGCGTTATCCAGGTCAAGACCCGCCAGCTACGAGAAATCGATCGCAGCAAGCCGAGGATTTGGCAGCGCCTATGGCGACGCTCTCCTCGCGAGATCGCATCGAAAGAAGAAAAGGCGCGGACTCGGCAGCAGCTCCGATCCGAGATCGATGGGATGAAACTGGCCGTCAATGACCTGCTCGAGAATGCGCACGGGCTCAGGGGCAGCGCCATCGCCTTCGAGACTGGAATCTCGGCGAGCTTCTTCTCCCTGGCATCGCTGAACGCTCGCCTGGGGATCCAGCTGAATGGTAGTGATACCGGTCGCTTCCCCGTCCGGCCCTATCTCCGATTGGGCGGCGGCCTGAATCTTGGACCGGTCGGGAGTCGGGGAAACGTAGTGATGGGGGGGATCAACGGCACCTACGGCTCAGGAGCCGTAGGCCTAGGAGCGAGGTTAGAGCTTTCCCCCTACGATCCGGTCACCCCCAACAAGCTTTAGTTGTCGCTCCTGTCTCTGCGCCTTAGCGTGGCAGGCCGACGGACACTGGGCGGCGAGCTCTCGCTGCCACTGCCCATCTCTCCTGTCTTCACCGTCATGGTGGAGAACACGAAGCTCAACGGTGCACGCGACCGGCTTCTGAACCGTGGCGCGATCGCTCGACAGCGGCAGAAGTTTCCCCTCTTGGATCGAATTCTCTCGGAAACACCGCCCAGTCCTTCGGAGATCCTCTCGGAGATCCGCTCCGCACGTGCAGCCAAGCAGCAGCTGAAACAGTCTCTGCCCGCTGCGGCGCTACCGTGATTTCTTTTCGACCCGCGCCAACGATGAGAACTGGGCAGTCGGCAGGATTTCGAAGCCGCTGACCGAACGGTTCATCACCACTACGTTGTGTTCGTGCCACAGGCTGAGCACCGGCAGATCTTGCGCCAGGATCTGCTGCACGCGACGGTAATCTTCGCGCCGCCGGCCCCAGATGATTTCGCGGCGCGCGCGATCGAGGAGATCGTCCAATTCAGGATTGTGATAGCGAACCCGGTTGTTGCCCTGGTCGGGATTCTCGCGCGTCGGAATGAAGCGCGAATGGAAAAAGGGCGAATAGAGATCGGGCTCCGCCACCTCGGGCACCTGCATCGTGAAGATCTGGTAGTTGCCGGCCTTGATATCGGCCAAGAAGGTGGCGAATTCCAGCGAGCGGATCTCGACCTCGATCCCGATTTCGGCCAGCTGCGCGGCGATTACCTGCGCTACCGCGACGCGAAAGCGGTTGGAGGAGGTCTTGTAGACGAGCGAAAAGCGCGGGCGTGGCCCCTCCCCATCGGGGTCGGGATAGCCGGTAGCGTCGAGCAGCGCACGGGCACGTGCAAGATCGTGCGGCCAGTGCTCGACCTCGCCGCTGTAGGCCCAGTGGAACGTCGGCAACATTCCCGTCGCCAATTCGGCGCGACCGCCCAATTGGGTAGCGACGATGCGTTCCCGGTCGATGGCGAGTGCGATCGCCTGGCGCACGCGCACATCGCGCAAGATCGAGTCTTGGCAGTGGAAGCCGAGATAGGTATAGACCGAGGAGCGCTGACTCTCGACGCGCAGCTGGGGCTGGCGTGCCACCGCTTCGAGCAAGAGCGGCGAGACAGTATTTTGCGTCAGATCGCCCGAGCCGCCCACTAGCGCGAGCAGTCGCGAGTTGTCATCGCGTACCACGCGCACCGTCAGCCGGTGCGTGGGGGGGCGGCCGAAGAGATAGTGGGGATTGGCGCGAAAGTGCCAGCGGTCGCTGCGCACAGGCACGCTGTCATCGAGGACAAACGCTCCCGCACCCAGCGGACGATCCTGCTCGTGGCCGGGCGCGGGGCGCGACAGGATGCCAAAATCGAGATCGGTGATGAACGGTGCATGCGGGTGGGACAGGATGAAACGCACGCGCCGATCGTCGACGATCTCCATGCGCTCGAGCCCATCATCACGAAAACGCATAGAGAGGCGCCCGACCGCGTGGCCGGAGCGAATCGAATCGATGGTGTAGACGACATCGGCGGCAGTGACGCGCCGTCCATCGGAAAAGCGTGCCTCTGGCCGCAGCGTCACCAGGTATTCTGTCGGAGATATGGCGGCTACCGATTCGGCCAGCTCCATCTTCGGTTCGACGGTCGGGGTATCCACCGAAACCAATGGCGCGTAGACCAGTCGCGAAAGTTTGAAATCGTAGGCGCCTACAGCGAAGCGTGGATCGAGAGTTTGTGCGGGCGATTCGATGAACACGACGAGCTCATCGGAGCCGCGGTGCTGCGATGGACAGGCAGCGAGAAGCAGAGCGTATGCCCCGGCGCGAATTGGCCGCCATCTCGGGCTGGTGCTACGCTTGCCGCATGTTCCACTCACCGTCGACAACCTGGGCGCTCCTCTTGCTGAGCAGTGTGGCACAGGCGCAGAGTGACGCCGGTGTGCCGAGCGATGCGCATGCGATCGAGCTGCCCGCGCAACCGAACGGAACGGCTGCCGATCGGCTTCACTGGCTGCACCAGAAGATCGAGCAGACACTGGCACGCCGGTCGCTGGCTGAGGCAAGGATAGGAATTTCGGTGGCGGAAATCGATGGGGGTCGCACGGTCTATCATCGCAATGAAGAGGCGCTCTACAACCCCGCCTCGAACGTGAAGCTTATCACCACCGCGGCGGCATTGGCGCTGCTGGGCCCGGAATTTCGCTTCAAAACGACCTTGCTGGCCGAGAGCGTGGTGCGCGGCGAAGTGACCGGGAGTCTCTACCTCCAGGGGCGAGGGGACCCCTCGCTGGTCACCGAAGATCTCTGGAAGATGGCCGGCGATCTGGCCGCTGCCGGAGTGCGCAAGATCAACGGCGATCTGGCGATCGACGACCGTTACTTCGATGAAATCCGCGTCGGTCCCGGCTTTGCGATGAAGTCGGAGGACCTGCCCTTCCGCGCTCCCAATGGTGCCGTCTCACTCAACTACAACGCCTGTTCTGTACATGTTCTGGCTGGTGCCAAAGACGGAGCGCCCGCGCGGGTGCTCGCGGAGCCCGCTTCGCCCTATCTCGTGGTGGTCAACCATACGCGTACCGTCACTGAGGGAAAGACGAAGCTCACCATCGCAGCACACGATCGCGAAGCCCTGACCGAGCTCGAGGTCGAAGGACAGATCCGCAAGGGCGATCCGCCGCAGGTGGAGCACCGCCGCATCGGCCATCCCGATCTCTACATGGCCCATTCGTTTCGCGAAGTCCTGGCCCGGCGCGGCATCAAGGTCGGCGGTCAAATCGTGCGGGCGGCTACTCCGCCCGCTGCAAGGCCGTTGGTTACCCATTTTTCATCGCCGCTCGGTGTGCTGGTGCGGGATGTCAACAAGCTTTCAAATAACTTCATGGCGGAACAGGTTCTCAAGACGTTGGGCGCCGAGACGGGCGGCACGCCTGGTACCTGGCCGAAGGGGATAGCGGCGATCGGACGCTTTCTCCTGGAGCGGCTCGGCCTGCGCGGGGACCAGTACCAGATGACCAACGGCTCCGGTCTCTACGATTCGAACCGTTTTTCGCCCGCGCAGATCGTACAGCTGCTGCGCACCGCCTACCATGATTTTCGTTTTGCCGCCGACTTCGTTGGTTCTCTGTCGCTCGCCGGCGCCGACGGCACGATCGGCCATCGCATGAATGGCAGCAGCGCCCAGCGCTATGTACGCGCCAAGACCGGCACGCTCGAAGGCGTTTCGTGTCTTTCGGGCTACGCCGGCGCGCCTGGCCGTGTCCCGCTGGCCTTTTCCGTGCTCATGAACCAGGTGCCGGAGAGCGCCGTCGGCGATGCGCGACGCGCACAGGACGAGATCGCCGAGGCGCTTGTGACCTATCTACAAGCCCCGTAACTATTCCTCAGCACGATCGGGGTACTAACGGAACTGCTCCTCCAGTCGACGGAGCGCGATTTCGGTCTTCATATCCTCAAGCTCACCTCGTCGGCACATCGCCACCGCTTCATCAAGGGCCACCCAGCGCACCTGGGCACCCTCCTCCATCGGCGAGCCATCGCCCGGCGGCGGCTCGGGCTCGCCATCCGGCGCGCGCGCCGACATGAGCCACAGCCGCTCCGAGGTCATGCCGGGCGAGGGAAAAATCGGCGGACCGAGCCATTCGAACTGGTCGACGCCAATGCGATAGCCCGCCTCTTCCCAGGCTTCATCGACGGCACGCTGGCGGATCGCCGGTTCGCCACGCTCGCCGGGCTCGATGATGCCGGCAACGATCTCGGTGAGAAAAAAGTAGTCGCGCCGATCGGGGATGGGAAGGCGCTCTGGATCGCGTCCGAAATGGAGCGCGGGCCGCAGCCCTTGGCGCAGCAGCACTTCGACGGAGCCATCGCTGCGCGGTCGCCACAACACGACCGCCACCGCATCGGGGCCGCGCGAGCGCTCGATGAAATCGCACAGCCACTCGCGCGAGCGAGTGCCATCGGGATGGCGGTTGCGCAGGCGAATGCGCCGGAGAAAGAGAAATCCATCGGTGCCGATCCGCTGGTCGGAGATCACCTCGAGTTCGTAAGGGCGTGGGTTCATTTTTCCAGCCCGTAGAAGACCAGGAGCGGTTGTAGCCGATTCGCGGCCGCCAACTCCAACACCGTTCGCCACTCCGCCCAGGCGCACAGAAAGCGCTGGATGTCGGCGCCGCTACGCTCGTCGAATTCGGCGCGCCAGGTCTCGAAGGCCTGATCCAGCGGGCCGTCATGGCCTGCCTTCCACCAGGCGCGATAGAAGCGGTCGACGCGCCCCGCCACATCCCGTGCATCGATGCTACCGAGGAGCTCACGGAGCCGCTCGCCGCGAAAACGAAATAGCGATCCGATATACTCGGCGCCCGACTCCGCCCACGGCGCCAACGGCTGTAGCTCGTCGTCGCCAAGCTGCTCAAGCATGGCGCCTTCCGGCGAAGCATAAGGCATCACTTCGCTCATCACCTCGAGCACGCTCCCGCGCCCCTCGAGCTCGACCGCCTCCTCGTCATCCTCGAACGTCGGGTCGCCCGGCGCGAGCGAAAAGATCGGCAGCACCCGTTCATCGAGGTAGCAGACCGATTCACCGCCGCCAAAGACGTAGCACTCGCTGAGCGCCACCAGCTCGAGGGCCACCACCGAACGCAGTCCGGCCGCTTCGGGCGAACGCTCGTCGAGTGCCCCGAGTGCCGAGCAAACCTCATCGCGCACACCAGCGAGCGGCCCGAGCAGCGGCGGCGTCAGCGCAGCGATGCGTCGGGCCAGCTCCGTGCCGCTGATCGTTTTCCAGGCCGCCGTCGTCGCTGCGAGGTCGCAGGCCACCAGCGCCACCCGGTCAAGTTCACTCGGATCGGGTCCGGCGGGACTGCCATCGTGAAAGTGAAAGCTGTGCAGTGCAGTCGGCAGCCCGACCGGAGCGGCCAGCTGACGCCCGCGCGTGCGGGCGATGGTGCTCGATGCGGTTTGACCGAGCCCGAGCCGGGAACCATCGTCGGCACCGACCAGCTCCGCGAGCGTTTTTTGAAAGAGCTCGCTCAGCTTGCCGTCGAGCCCCTCGGGCTCGCCGAGCCAGCCCTCATCCGCCGCCTGCCCATCGGCAAAGGCATGCACCATCGCCTGACGCGCATCGTGGTTGATATGGACGAAAACGGCGCGGCGCTGTCCACCCGACAGGGCCTCCAAGAACGCCGGATCGGCGCTCGGCAGCCCCGCGTCGTCCAGCAGTTCGATCTGCCACAGCCCCACCACATCGAGCGCGCGCACCCGCAGCCAACCGGGGCCATCTCCACGCTCCAGTACGATCCGCCGCACCGATTCAGCATCGTGATGATCGAGGGGAACAAACACTGCGGTCAGGTCCACGCCCTCTCCGTAGCAGTTTTCTGTTGTCGAAAACAGCCGATTCGACGTTCAATCCCCTACCCCCATGGAACAGGACAATGCGATGGTCTGGGCGCGCTCGCCCGGCCACTACGAGGTCTGGTACACCACGCTCTCGCACCGCGCCTCATCGACCGGCTTCTGGATCCGCTACACCCTCGAGGCGCCCACCCACGGCGAGGCCTACGCACAGCTCTGGTTCGCGCGCTTCGATGCCCACGATCCGGCCGCTACGTTTGGCATCAACCGCAGATTTCCCATCTCGCAGCTGCGCAGCGAGACGAGCCCCTTCCTGCTGGCGATCGGCGACGCGTACCTCAGGCACGACCCCATGCAGGGCAGTCTCGCCGGCAGCGGCCACGAGGTGCGCTGGGATCTCCGGTGGCGCCCCGCGACGCGCACGGTCCGCTTCCTGCCCGACCTCGCCTATCACAGCAATCTGGCCACGACCAAAGTCCATTCGCCCAATCAAGATATTCGGCTGAGCGGCGAAATCGTCGTCGATGGGCAACGGTACGCGATGGACGGCGATGCGGCCGGCCAGACCCATGTGTGGGGTCGCAAACACGCCTACTCGTGGGGCTGGGCGCACTGCAATAGTTTCGACCCACCGGGTGCTTCGCTCGAGGTACTCAGCGTACGTCTACAGCGTGCTTCCGTCATTCTGCCGACCTTGACGATGTTCACGCTTTTTCTCGACGGGGAACAGTTCGCCTTTCGCCAACCCTGGGCGATGCCCTTCGCGCGTTCGCACTACGCCACCGGCACCTATATCTTCTCTGGCGCCCACGCCACGGCCCGCATCGAAGGGAGCTTCTCCTGCCGTCCGGAGGACATGATCCTGGCGGAATATGTCGACCCCGATGGCGATCCAGCCTTTTGCCACAACAGCTGCTGCGCGGCGGCCGAAGTGAAGGTGTGGCGCCGCAGCCCCTTCGTCGGGCGCTGGCGCGAACACCGCAGACTCGCTACTGCGACTGGCGGCCATTTCGAATGGGGCGGACGCGCCGGCGATGTTCTGCGCGTCAAGAAGAGCCACGAGGCCGTGTGAGGGCTATGGAAGTTATTCGAAGTAGATGAACTCGTAATCCCCGGTGTAGCCGAAGTGCCGGTAGAGCCAGATCCACTCGGCGGTATCGAAAAACGACTCGCAGGTGAGCGCCCAGCATTGAAGGTTGAACAGCTCGAGCTCGCTGCGATAGCTTTCGAGCATCACATACTTGTTCCGTCCGACCCGCTCGATCTCGGCCAGGGCGGTTTTGAGCTCGAAGACCCGCAGGTTGTGCAGGCAGCCCAAGGAGACCACGAGATCGAAATAGCCATCGCCAAAGGGATAGGCATCCTGGGCGCGATAGCGGAAGAGGCGATCTCGGATCGGTTCCGGAGCGTCGCCGAGACCATGCCGCGAGATGTCGAAGCCGTGGAGCTCTGCCTGCGGCAAGAGTCGCTGAAACTCGTGGAGTAGGTGCGCCTTGCCGCAACCGACGTCGAGGATTTTCGCATCGGACTTGAGACCGTAGGTCTTGATCATGTTTTCGGCGACGACCTTCCAGCGACCGTCGTACTTGTAGCCGCCATAGCCATAGCGGCGGTTGCCGTCCCAATAGTCGCCTTCGTACTCCTTGGCCTTGAGCATGCAGTGGACCTTCTCGTCCACCATGCGCGCGAGATAGTCCCTCTTCGTCCTCCGGTGCAGGGGCGTAACGAAGTTCATCAATTGGCTCATAAAGTCTCTCCCGATCGTCGAGCGCCTTGCTCTGAGTCTCGCATGTTATAGACGACTTCAGATCCCTGGGTCCAGTTATCGAGGAGCCATGCGGCGGTAGCGAGCATGAAGGGCGCTTGACCGGCCGGTAGTGATCGGTATGCTCTCCCCGCTATCATGACGACCTCAGGGACGCCGAAACGGACCCCCCTCTACGATCGCCACCTTGCGCTCGGCGCCAAGGTGATCGATTTTGGCGGCTGGGCCATGCCTGTGCAATATTCCGGTATCCTCGATGAGCACCGCACGGTGCGCGAAGCGGTGGGGCTATTCGACGTCTCCCACATGGGCGAGATCGAATTCCGCGGCAGCCACGCGCTCGAGGCGGTACAGCGAGTGGTCACCAACGATGTCACTAAGCTCGTGGACGGCGGCGCGCAGTACACCTGCACCTGCCGCGAGGACGGCGGCATCGTCGACGACTGCATCGTCTATCGTCATGCCGCGGATCGCTTTCTCATCGTCGTCAACGCCTCGAACATCAAGAAGGACTTCGCCCACTTTTGGCAGCACGCGGGGACGCTGGCCGATATCGTCGACCGCTCGTGGGAAATTGCGCTGCTGGCGATCCAGGGGCCGCGTGCGTTAGCGCTGGCTGCTGAGCTGACCGATGGGGTGGTCCCGGAGCGGCCGTTTACTTTTCGTGCCGCAAAAATGGGCGGCGTTGCGGTCGAGCTGGCACGCACTGGCTACACCGGGGAGGATGGGGTCGAAGTTTTCCTGCCGGCCGATGCCGCGCCCCTGATCTGGGATCGAATATTGGAGCGCGGTGCCCGACAGGGCATCAGGCCGATTGGCCTGGGTGCGCGTGATACCCTGCGACTCGAGGCCAGGCTCTGCCTCTACGGCAACGATATCGACGAGCAGCACAATCCACACGAAGCGGGACTCTCTTGGGTGGTCAAGGGCCAGGGGTTCGTGGGTGCGGCGATGCTCGATGCCATCCGTGTGGCGGGCGTACGTAGGCGCCTCGTCGGATTCAGGGTGCACGGTCGCGGCATCGCCCGACATGGATATCCGATTTTGAAGGATCTCACTCCGGTGGGCGTCGTGACCTCGGGAACCACCGGCCCCACGGTAGGCTGCGCCCTCGGCATGGGTTATGTACCCACCGAACTATCCGAACCAGGCACTCCTCTCATCGTCGATTGCCGCGGCAAGCCGGCCGACATCGAAATTGTCAAAGGTCCTTTTTACCGACGAGCATAGTAGGCCAAGGAGCGATCATGAGCAGCGATTACCCGAACGACCTCCGTTACACCAAGGAGCACGAATGGGCCCGTCTCGAGGGCAACCGCGCCACCATCGGCATCACCAAGTTTGCGGTCGAATCCTTGGGGGATATCACCCAGGTCGATTTGCCGAAGGAGGGCGAGGCCATCCGCAAGGATGCGGTGTTTGGCACGGTCGAATCGGTCAAGGCGGTGTCGGATCTGTTTGCCCCCTGCAGCGGCAAGGTATTGAAGGTCAACGATCCGCTCAGCGATTCCCCCGAGTACATCAATGAGGACTGCTACGACGAGGGCTGGATGCTGGTCGTGGAAGTGGCTGATCTGAAGGAGATCGAAGCGCTGATGACCGCGCAGCAGTACGCCGAGTATCTCAAGGAAAACCACTAGTGCGCTATTTGCCTCACACCGAGGCGGATGTCGCACGGATGCTGAAAGTCATCGGCGCGCCTGCAGTGGAAGCGCTATTTGCCCACATTCCGGCGGCGGTGCGTTCGCAGCGGCCGCTCGATTTGGGCCCCGCGCTCGACGAGGCAGCGCTGCTCGACCACCTCGGAGAGATAGCGGCCCAGAGCCGGCCCGCCGGTGCTGAGGGCGCGCTCTCCTTTCTTGGCGCCGGTCTTACGCCCCACCACGTACCGACGGCGGTCGATGCACTCCTCGGTCGGGCCGAGTGGTACACCTCCTACACGCCCTACCAGCCGGAGATTTCGCAGGGGACGCTGCAGGCGATCTTCGAGTTCCAGACCATCGTCGCGGAGCTGTTCGGGCTCGGGGTCGCGAATGCTTCGATGTACGACGGTGCCTCGGCTGCTGCAGAAGCGATCTTGATGGCCAAGCGAGTGACGGGCCGCGGCCATGCAGTGATTTCGGCGGGGCTGCATCCGCACTACGTGGCGACCGCCGAGACCTATTTATCGGGTCTCACCGACTCGTTCCAACTGGCGCCGCTCGACGACAGAACGGGACGCACCACGCTCAGCGAACTCGGTGAGGTCAGCTGCCTGGTCGTTCAGTCGCCCAATTATTGGGGAGTGGTGGAAGATCTTCCCGCCCTGGCACAGGCCGCACACGCGCGCGGCGCGCTGCTGGTGGTGGCCACCACCGAACCGCTGGCCTATGGCGCACTCGAATCGCCAGGCGCCTGCGGTGCCGATATTGCTTGCGGCGAAGGCATCGGCCTGGCCACTGGACCTTCGCTGGGCGGCCCTGGCGTCGGGCTTTTTGCAGCGCGCACCGAGCACACGCGCAAGCTGCCGGGGCGGCTCATCGGCGAAACGGTCGACCACCAGGGGCGGAGGGGTTACGTGCTCACGCTCGCGACCCGGGAGCAGCACATTCGCCGGGAGCAGGCGACTTCGAACATCTGTACCAATCAGGGCCTCATCGCCCTCGCCTTTACGATTCACCTGTGTCTGCTGGGCCGGCGCGGCTGGAGGGAGCTCAGCGCGCTCAATTTGGCCAAGGCCGAATATGCCAAGCGGCAGCTCGCATCGTTGCGCGGCTTCTCGTTACGCTATACGGCGCCGACTTTCAACGAGTTCGCCCTCCGCGTGCGCGGAGGTGATGCGGCGCGCGCCGTCGAGAAGCTGGCGGAGCACAATCTCTTTGCCGGCGTGGCGGAGAACGATACCCTCTTGGTTTCCGTGACTGAAAAACACCGCAAAGGAGATATCGATCGACTGGTGAAGGAACTGAATGAGGTTCTTCCATGAAACGGGCCCAGCCGATCGAGACGCGCCAGCTGCTCCACAGCGAGCCGCCGATCTTTGAGCAGGGTTCGCCCGGCCGCAGCGGCGCTTCGCTGCCGCCGCTCGACGTGCCCGCGGTCGATCCGGTGGCCCACTTTGGTGCGCTGGCTCGCGCTGCCGATCCCGAGCTCGCCGAAGTGAGCGAAGTCGAAGTCACACGCCACTTCACCCGCCTTTCGCGTTGGAACTACGCCATCGATATCGGTCTCTACCCGCTCGGCTCCTGCACCATGAAGTACAACCCCAAGGTGAACGAGCGCGTGGCGCGATGGCCAGGCTTCGCTGGGCTGCATCCAGCGCAGCCGCCCTCATCGCTGCAGGGAGCCTTGGCCCTCATGTGGTCGCTCGAGCGCCTCCTGTGCGAAATCGGCGGCTTTGCTCGTGCGACATTGCAACCGGCAGCCGGCGCACATGGGGAGCTCGCTGGTCTTATGATGATCCGCGCCTATCATCAGGATCGCGGCCGCCACCCCACCCAGGTGCTGATCCCTGACAGTGCGCACGGCACCAATCCCGCCTCCTGTACGCTCAATGGCTTTACCACCGTGCCGCTCAAGACCGGTGCCGATGGTCTGCTTGATCTCGACGCCCTGCGCGCGGCGGCCAACGGCGAAACCGCCGCGCTCATGATCACCAATCCATCGACGTTGGGGCTCTTCGAAGAGCGTATCGCCGAGATTGCCGAGGTCGTTCACCGCGCCGGCGGCCTGGTGTACATGGATGGCGCCAACCTGAACGCGCTGCTGGGCAAGGTGCGACCGGGCACGACCGGCGTCGATGTGATGCATATCAATTTGCACAAGACCTTCACGACCCCCCACGGTGGCGGCGGTCCCGGCTCGGGTCCGGTGGGAGTGGTGGCCGCGCTCGAGCCCTTTCTGCCGACGCCTACCATCGAGAAAGAGGGCACCAGCTACCGCATCGAATATGCACGACCGAAGTCGGTCGGTCGGCTCCGCTCCTTCTTTGGCAACTTCGGCATGCACGTGCGCGCCTACACCTACATCCGTGAGATGGGCGGCGAAGGCCTCACTCGGGCGACGGAGATGGCGGTGCTCAACGCCAACTACCTCCGTGCTCGGCTGCAAGGGGCCTTTCCGCTGGCCTACGACCGCCCTTCGATGCATGAGGTGGTTTTTACCGATAAGCGCCTCAAGAAGGAGACCGGCGTGCAGACACTGGATGTCGCCAAGCGCCTCATGGACTATGGCTACCATCCGCCGACGATCTATTTCCCGCTCCCGGCCGTGACGGGCGGCGCGGGCGCGCTCATGATCGAGCCGACCGAAACCGAAACGCCCGAGACGCTCGATGCCTTTGCCGATGCACTGTTGTCGATCGTCGAGGAGGCGGTGGAGAATCCCCAACTGGTCAAGGATGCACCGCATCAGACGGCGATCGGTCGTCTCGACGAGACCCTAGCAGCTCGTAAGCCGCGACTCCGGTGGACCAAGCAGTCCTCTACTTGATCAGCCGATGACACGGCTGCGCCGCCTGTGCGTCTTTACTGGTTCGCGCTCCGGTACGCGACCGAGCTACCTCGAGCAGGCGACCGAGCTCGGGCGACTCTTGGCCGAGCGCGACATCAGTCTGGTCTACGGCGGCGCCAAGGTTGGACTGATGGGGGCGCTCGCCGGCGCCGCCCTCGCCGGGGGGGGCGAAGTGGTCGGCGTAATTCCCCATGCGCTGGTCGCCAAAGAGATTGCGCACGATGCGCTGAGCGCGCTTCACGTCGTGAGCAGCATGCATGAGCGCAAAGCGAAGATGGCCGAGTTGAGCGACGCCTTCGTCGCGCTCCCCGGTGGATTTGGAACGCTCGAGGAGCTGTTCGAAGTGATCACCTGGAGCCAGCTCGGCCTCCACTCGAAACCAATCGGCCTTCTCAATACCGACGGCTATTTTGGTCCGCTGCTTGATTTCCTATCGCACGTGGTCGTCGAGGGCTTCAGTAATTCGGACGCGCTCTCCGTGTTTGTGATCGAAAAAACGCCCCAGCGGCTACTGGACGCGTTGGGTGGGTGGCATCCCGTGGCGCTCGGCCCCAAGTGGGTGGCCAAGGCCTGAACTCTTCCAGGAGGAGACCCTGCGAACGTTGCTCCAGGGCGGATAATCACTGGTAACGAAATACCTTGAAGTTGGTATTACCCGAGAGCTCGAAAACGAAGCCGAAATTGAAGTGGATGAGGCCATCCGCATCGACCAGCAGGGGCGGCGGATTGACGAACGGCTGAGCGCGCCGGAAGGAGTCGATCGCTTCATCGTCGAGGAAGCCGACGCCCGAGGATTGCATCACCGTGGCGTGGTGAAGCGATCCATCGGGCCGCAGGTGGACCCGCAGCACGGTGATGCGATCCTTCGAACCGTAGACATTACCGGTCGGATCATGGCGCACATAGATGAGGTCGGGGTGCCACTCCTCGGCGACGGCGCGCTTCACCCGATTGAAAAAGGAGGCGTACTTAAATTTCTTGGCGTTGAGCGCGGTAGCTTCCCCCTCGTCGACATCTCGCAGGTAGTCGGGCGAACCTGTTCCCTTTCCGATGGCGCGCGCGAGCATCTCCTCGGTCGGCTGGAGATTGGGTCGCTCTTGTCCGGGCACGCCGGGAAAGCCTGGGGACACGGGCGGCGCAGTACCGGGCGCTCCCGGCCTCCGCTCGACGCCCTCGTCAGTCAGCCGATCCGCTGCGCCCCCTTCGCCATTTCCCCCGGGCGGTCTGCGCGACGGCGAAAGGGTGAACCGCGCCCCACCCGTTCCGGCAGGACCGGGATGCGCGGTTGGAGTGCGCTTGGGCACCCTCTGAGAGCCCGCGCTCTCGACCGCGGCACCCGCTCGGTCGCGCCCTGGCCGCCCGCGTGTCTCCCGCTCGACTTTCGAGTCATACTCGGCCAGAAACTTGGCCTTTTCGGGCGGCTCTTCGAGCGGTGGCCGCGCGATATCGATCACCTGCCCTTCGGCCTTCTCCTCCTCTCGCTGCTTCTCCTCTTCGGTCCGGCGCTCCTCTTCGGTCTTCTCGTCGGGAGACTGGAGCGCTTCCACGAAGGTCTGGATCTCAATCGGCCGGTTGGCGCCCTCCTCCTGATCCTGGGAACGCGCCGTCGCCAACGCCCCCGAGCGGACGAGCGGCGCAAGGCTGCCGGTCATCCACATGAGCCAGAGCCCCGTGCCGTGCACCGCCACAGCAACCAACAGCGCCAATACCCAGCGCCCACGGGATAGCTTGCGACGGGTGGTCATGGGTAACCACCTACATTATAAATGACGCCATGGCGGTGCACCAGGAGATCGCTGCTCGAACCCGGAAGCGCTGGTCTTCGCGCCTGCGAACTGCCGGAGCTCTCCTGCTGCTGGGCGGAACGGTCGCGCTCGCGGATCGGCTCCTACCGCGTGCACCCGATCCGGTGTGGGGAGCCGAGCGCTCGGCCACGCTGTGGGTGGCAGGGGGGATCCTGGTTGTCGTTGGGGCGTTTCTGTTCCGCCTGGGGCACCGTTGGCACTAATGCGCAGGGCGGAGAGGAGGAGCAACCCCTCCTCTCCGCGCAAAAGTTAGAAGGAATATCCCGCGCCGCGTCCGCGCAAAAGTTAGAAAGAATACCCCGCGTTCAGCGTGGCATTCCACATATCCGGCCGTTCGTGGAATGAAGTGAAGTCCTTGTCGGCGATCAGCTGATAGTTGAAACGCGCATCGAGGACGGCATGGCTTCCGAGGTAGGTCGCCACGCCACCGCCCAGCGGAATCGCCACGGCGTTGATGTCGTGCTTGAAGTGGGTCGCTGCGGTCGGTGCGATGTCGCGGCCGAAGCTATGAAGGTTGACCCAGCCGGCCCCCGCGGTGAGAAACGGTTGGACTCGCCAAAGTGTGAAATTGACCCGCCCGTTCCCCGAAAGAGTCGAGGTCGTGAGCTCCGGTGGATTAAACCCCGTCGGTACATGTTCTCGCGAGAGGGTGACGAGGTAGTTGACTTCGAATGCCAACGGTGTGCCCGTACCGATGGTCAGACGCGCGTCCGCGGCGCCGCCTGGGGTGGTTTGGGCCTCCGTTTGACCCTTGACGAAGTTGGCAACTCCGCCGCCGAGGGTGATTGCGCCGAGCCGCGGCATGAAGCGGGCATGGGCCGGGCGCACTGAGACGAGCAGTGCGAAGACCGCACCGCATGCCAGCAGTGTCTTTCGCAAATGCATGGCTCCTCCTTTTGTACGCGCGAGCCGAACAGGCGGCCCGCTACTATGGCGATAAGTTGCACACCATGGGCCAGATCGAAGAAACGGCCCCGGCTACATCCAGCCGAGGCGCTTCGAGAGGATCTCTTTCATGATCTCACTGGTTCCACCGCCGATGGTGATGAGGCGCGCATCGCGGAAGGCGCGCGAAATGCGGAATTCATCGGAATAGCCGAAACCGCCGTGCGCCTGGAGGCAGCGATCGACCACTCGGTTGAGCAGCTCGCCGGCGAACAGTTTGGCCATGGTGATTTCGGTCGTCGCATCTTGGCCGCGGTTCGCGAGGTCACAGGCCCGGTAGGTGAGCCAGCGCGCCGCTTCGATCTCGGTGGCGAGATCGGCAAAGGTATGGCGCCACACCTGGTGTCCGAGGATGGGGCGGCCAAAGGTGCGACGCTCCTTGGTGTACTGGACGGTGTAGTCGAGGGCAAATTGCGCGCCCGCCACCGCGGCGACGGCAGCGATGAGCCGTTCACCCTGAAAGTTGGTCATGATGTAATGAAAGCCGCGGTTCTCCTCGCCGAGGAGATAGCGGGTTGGAATCTTACAATCTTCGAAGACTAACTCCGCCGTGTCCGACGCATGGTTTCCCATCTTCTTGATCTTCTTGGCCACGCGGAAGCCGGGCACATCGGTGGGAAAGGTCACCAGCGAGATCCCCGAATGGCCAGGACCACCGGTGCGCACCGCGAGCGTGATGAAGTCGGCGCGAGTGCCGTTGGTGATCCAGCACTTGGCGCCATTGATGACATAGTCGCCACCGACGCGGCGTGCGGTGGTCGTCAGGGCCGCGACGTCGGAGCCGCAACCTGGCTCGCTGATGCCGAGCGCGGCGATTTTCTTCCCCTGGATCGCCGGCGCGAGAAACTCTCGCTTTTGCTCCTCGCTTCCGATCTCGTCGAGGATGGGCGTGGCCATGTCGGTTTGCACCATGAGCGCCATATTGAGCCCCGCACTGCCGGAGCGCACCAGCTCTTCACCCCACACCACCGAGTACCAGTAGTCGCCGCCTCCGCCGCCGAGCGCTTCGGAATAGTGGGGTCCGAGGAAGCCGAGCGCGCCGCAGCGTCGGAAAATTTCGCGTGGGAACTCCTCCGCGCGCTCCCAGGCGTCGACGTGGGGGACCAACTCCTTGGCCACGAACTCGCGCAGTGACTTGCGAAAAATTTCATGCTCTTCTCGGAAAAAGGTCTGCAGCACGGTTCCCTCCGTCGGTGTTGCGTATGGAAGCACGCGCTCGAGGGTGCGTCAAACCACGATTGACCGCCTCGGTAGTGCCGCATACACTCGCTCCGTGGCCTCGATCAAAGTTCTGATCGCCGATGACGATCCCTGGATCTTGCGGATGGTGACCACCGTATTGCAAAAGCGCGGCTTTGGTGTGGTCACCGCGGGCAATGGCAAGGAGGCTTTCGACCGAGCACTCAAGGAGCGGCCCGATCTCATCATCAGCGATGTGATGATGCCGGCGATGGATGGCTGGCAGCTCGTTTCCCAGCTGCGACAGCGACGGGAATTCGCCACCACGCCGGTGATCTTTCTCACCGCGCTCGGGGGAGAGTTCGACCGCAGTCAAAAGTATGCCCCCGCCGACTACCTGCCCAAACCGTTTCGCTTTGAAGAGCTCGATCAGCGCGTAGCGCTGGCGCTGAAGACACGCCCCGAGGCAGCTCCTGCCGCCGAGCCCTTGCCTCCGCCGACGCCGGCCTCCGGAGGG
>JAHFDT010000179.1 GCA_023248875.1 Myxococcales bacterium
TCATGCCCGGAAAGGTAAACCCGACTCAGTCGGAGGCGCTGACGATGGCAGCGTGCCAGGTGTTCGGCAACGATGTCGCCATCAACTGCGGTGGGGCGATGGGCAATTTCGAATTGAATGTTTTCAAACCGCTCATCATCCACAATTTCCTCCAGTCGGCACGGCTGCTCGCCGATGGAGCGGTGAGCTTCAACGACCACTGCGCGGTCGGCATCGAGCCCAACCGTGAACGCATCGCCGATCTGATGGCGCGCTCGCTCATGCTGGTGACCGCGCTCAACCCACACATCGGCTACGATAACGCTGCCAAGATCGCCAAAACCGCGCACAAGACCGGCCAGAGCCTGCGGGAGACGGCAATTGCTCTCGGCCTGGTCACCGGCGAGCAGTTCGACGAGTGGGTGCGCCCAGAGAACATGGTCGGTCCGAAACCGACGAAGTAGGCCTCGTGATCCCAGCCATTTCCGTCGAACACCTTTCGAAAACCTACCGAGTCCACCAGCGCAGTGAAGGGCTAGGAGCCGCCTTGCGCTCGCTGTTTCACCGCGACTATCGGCCGGTGCACGCAGTGGCCGATCTCTCCTTCCAGATCGCGTCCGGGGAGCGGGTGGGCTTTCTCGGCCCCAACGGTGCCGGCAAGACCACCACGCTCAAGCTGCTGGCGGGCCTCCTTCACCCCACCGAGGGCCATGTTCGCGTCGCCGGCTTCGATCCTGCGCGCCGTGCGCCCGAGTTCCTCCAGCGCATCACGCTGATCATGGGGCAAAAACAGCAGCTCCTGTGGGATCTTCCACCGGCCGATACCTTTGCGCTCAACCGCGCGGTCTACGAAATACCACGCTCGCGATTCGACGAGACTTTGGGCGAGCTCAAGCGGCTACTCGATCTCGAGCCGATCATGTTCAAGCCCACCCGCCAGCTCTCGCTTGGCGAGCGGATGAAGTGCGAACTCGCGGCCGCCCTTCTCCACCGCCCCGAAGTGCTGTTCCTCGACGAGCCGACCATCGGCCTCGACGTGTCGATGCAGCTCAACGTGCGCGAATTCGTGCGCCAATACAACGAACGCTTTGGCGCCACGGTGCTGCTCACTTCGCACTACATGGACGACGTGGCAGCGCTCTGTCCCCGCGTCATCGTGATCGCGGAGGGGCGCCTACGCTACGATGGGGCCCTCCCTGACCTCGTCCGGTCGCTCCGCCCCGAAAAACGCATTCTGGTCGGATTCGAAGGGCCAGTCGAGCGCGCCCGACTGGCCGACGTAGGCCGTGTCGTCGATGGAAGTGGCACCTCCGATAGCCGGGCCCTCATCCAGGTCGAACAGAGGGATCTAAAGAGCGCAGTGACTCGTTTGATCGACAACTTTCCCGTGGTGGACCTCACGATCGAAGATCCCCCGCTCGAAGAGGTCATGCGCGAACTGTTCTCCCGCAAAGAATAGCGGCGACCCGTGGCGGCCTCCAAAGTTTGATTTTCACCCCCTCAGTATGGGATCGTCACCACGGAGGCCCTTTGCAACACCTCACCGTTCTCTCGATCGTCTGCCTGACCAGCGCGGCCGTCGCCCAGGTGCCGCCCGGCAGGCCCAACGTTTCACTGGAACGCTTTCTGCCCGCTCCAGGTCCGGGACGCATTCTTGCCATCCCGACGGCGCGGACGATGGATCTCTTGAACTTTTCCGTAGGGCTGACGATCGACTATGCCAGGTCGCCGCTGCTGGTTCCGGGCGGCGCCGCCCTGGTGGCGCACCAGCTGACCGGTCAACTGCTCGGCGCGCTGGGGCTAGGACGGCTCGAACTGGGCATCGCGCTGCCGGTCTCGCTCTATCAGGCGACCGACTACGCGCATCCCGATTTTTCCGCCGCTGCACTCGGCGACCTTCGCTTCCACACCAAGCTGCGGTTGACGCCAGCCCGCTGGAAGTTTGGCGGCGCCGTCGAAGGCAACGTCTCCTTTCCCACCGGCCAGGGCGATCGCTACTCGAGCGAGCCAGGCTTTGGCCTGGCCGCGCGCGCCATCGCCGACCTCTCCGTCGGCCCGGTCAGCCTGGCTGGCTACCTCGGCTACCGCTATCGCACCGAGACCGCGCACCTGGCATCGATCTACTTGGCCGGTGAGCTCCTCGCGGGAGCCGGTGCAGCTGTCGCGCTGGTGAACGACCGCCTCGATCTGTTCGGCGAATTCTGGGGCTCGTTTGGCCTGCAGGCCGATCCCGATGTCGCGGGCGCCTCGTCGACGATCGAACAGAAGCCAGCGGAAGCGCTGTTCGGCCTCAAGCTTCATCTGCCCATCGGACTGCGGGCCGCCGTCGCCGCCGGGCCGGGCCTCACCGCGGGCTACGGTTCGCCCACCTTCCGCATTGTCACTGAGGTCAGCTACGCGCGCATCGCGCCCGACTTCGATGGCGATGGCATCCCCAACGATCTCGACCGCTGCCCCACCGAGCCGGAAGACAAGGATGGATTCGAGGACGAGGATGGCTGTCCCGATCCCGACAACGACAAGGATGGCATCATCGATACCAAGGATCGCTGCCCCGACCGCCCGGAAGACCTCGATGGTTTCGAGGATGAGGACGGCTGCCCCGATCCCGACAATGACCGCGATGGCCTGCCCGATGTGCGCGACAAGTGCCCAAAGGAGGCCGAAATCTACAACGGGTTCGAAGACGAGGACGGCTGCCCCGACGTAGGCCCCGAACTGGTGCGCGTCAGCGATAAGCGGGTGGAGATCAACGAAACCATCTACTTCGACACCGATAGCGACCGCATCAAGCCGCAGTCCTTCAAGCTGCTCGATACCGTGGCGCGCGTCGTCAATCTCCACGCTGAGATCAAACGCATCCAGATCGCCGGCCACACCGATGAGCGCGGCACTGCCGAGCACAACCGCAAGCTCTCGCTCGAACGAGCCATCAGCGTGATGAACTTTCTCGTCGGGCGTGGCAACGTGGATGCAACTCGCTTGACCGCGCAGGGCTTCGGCTTCGACCAGCCGATTGTGCCAAGCGCGCACACCGCGGCGGATCACGAGCGCAACCGCCGGGTCGAGTTTCAAATTCTCGAAAAGACGAAGTGATCAGTTCTGGCGGCGCAGAAACCGGCAGACGAGTGCGATGGCTGCGATGACCAGCAGCGCTGCGGAATGAGAACTTCGCGGCGCAAGCACGCACCCCGCCATGACCGGCAGGTGGTTCGCTAGCGCAGCATCAGGGATCTGGGTCGCCAGCGCAGCATCTATTGCCATGTCCGCCATCGCTGCATCGCCCGGAGCCACGACCAGGTCGGCCGCCAGACCCGCACCATCCTTGGCCGCCAGATCGAGTGAATGAAGCACCAGATCCAGCGGTTTAGCCGCCTGGTCAAAAGGTCCCACCCGCAGGTCTACAGGGACGGCCAAGTCACCTGGCTTGACCGAAAAATCGACCGCCAAGGCGGCAAGATCGATCGGTTTTGACACTAAATCGGGCGGCGCCATCGCCAGGTCTGCTGGTTCCATCGCCAGGTCCATAGGCGCCATCGCTAGGTCCGAGGGCGCCATCGACAGATCCACGGGCGCCATGGCCGAATCCACGGGCGCCATCGCTAGGTCGGGCGGGTCCATGGTGAGGTCCACAGGCACCATCGCCACGTCCGGTGGATCCATCGCCAGGTCCATAGGCGCCATCGCTAGGTCAGTGGGTGCCACGCCACCATCGAGCAGCGGCATCTTGGTGACGGTCCAGGTATCGAATTGTGTGCCGAGCTCGTCGTAGGCAGTGGCCACCACCGTCTTACCGTCGATGTGGGCCGACACGTAGTTGTAGCTCATCTTGGCCACGAGCGAAGTGGCAGCGCTCGTCCCTGTCAACGTATTGAGCAAGGCACCACCGCCACCAGTCACGATATAGACCACACTGCTCCCATTGGTGAGGCGATCGTAGATATGGTCGTGGCCGCTGAATACGGCCGTGACCTTGTTCGCTGGATCGCTAAACAGAGGAACCCAATACTGTTGCACTGAAACCTTGTCGCCATGGCTTCCGGTCGAATAGGCAGCATGGTGGAACCAGACCAAGACATGGTCGATGGTAGCGTCGGCCTTGGCCACCCCGAGCTGCTGCATAAGAAACGTGTTCTGTGCGCTCCCCGAGACATTGTTCGAATCGAGCGCGATGAACCGAACGTTGCCGCAGGAGAAGGCATAGTAGGGCTGCCAGGGATCATTCGGGCTCTGTCGGGGCGAGGGAAAGAGCAGCCCGTAGTTGGACGACAACGTGGTCATCGCGTCGTGGTTGCCGGGCACGGCC
The DNA here is from genome assembly GCA_023248875.1 of Myxococcales bacterium. Classification (GTDB taxonomy): domain Bacteria; phylum Myxococcota_A; class Polyangia; order Palsa-1104; family SHYY01; genus JAHFDT01. The sequence continues at coordinate 4,286 of JAHFDT010000179.1, forward strand.
ATCATCGGCGTGCGAGCCACCAGCTCCTTGACCACCGGAAAAAACTCCGAAAGATAGCCCGAGTAGGTGCCATCACCGCGAATGTCGCCGCTTTGAAACACGATGTCAGGAGCCAGCGTTTTGATCCGCGCAATGATGGTCGTGTGGACGGACACTCCCCCTCGGTTATCGCCGTAGAACACCAGATTCATCGGTTTTCCAGCCGGCGGACAAGTCGCCCAGGTGTAGGTCGCGCTGACGGCTGCTCCCGAAGTGACGAAGTACTCATACAGGGAATTCTGGCTGAGCCCGCACAGCTCGATCTCGTGGTCACGCGATAGCGCACCGGTCACGATTTGGAACTGGTTCGCCCCCATCAATCGATAAGAGAGCTGCGTCGGATCAGTGGACGATCCAGTGCCCCATTTCACGATCATGCAGTCGGGCCTGGCACCGCGACCCAGAATCGGCCCATAGCTGAAGGTCTGAGCGTGCGCCACGAAGGGCATGAGCAGTGCGACGACCACTCCTAACGCGGTGCTCAGGCGCGTTGATCGCGGCTTACGTCCTCCCTCGGCCTCGTCACATACCAAAAGTATGCTCCTCGGCCTCGGTCCGGGCGCGCTCGCGCTGAACGCGCCTGAGCACCGCTTCCTATCAATCCGAATGAGCACCGCTATAGTGACCTTCTGGGGGTCATCTATTTCCAAAAACTCCAGTCTGCCACCACCTCCCACACAAAACCGCGGCCAAGACCAGCGCCAGAAGGCCGGCGAGCCCGCGTTGCGACCGTCGGCCCACATGGCAGCTGCACCCACCGCCCTGCAGCCGCCACACACCGTTGCCCTTGGCCATGACCAGCGCGGTCGCTTTTCGGAAAGCCGTATCCAGAGTGATCTGGGCCTGCGCCGCGCCCAACAGGCTCGGTCGAAAAGCGATCTGCATCGTGATCGACTCCTGCGGCTTCAGCGCCGCCGGTAGAGCCACTGAAGGGGTCACGAGAAAAGCACCTGAACCGCTAGCGATCGCCGCCAAGGTCACCAAGCTGCCCCCCGGATTACGGATCGTCACGGTCTGCGGCGCGCTCGTCGCGCCGATCGCCACATTGCCAAAATCGAGCGCCGGGGGCGTGATCTCCAGCTGATCATTGACCGCTATGCCCGTAAGCGTCACGTCGATGGGAATCACCCCATTATCGCTGGCGGTAGCGTGCAGCTGCGCCACGAACTGTCCGACCGCATGGGGCGCAAAGGTCACCGCTACTGCCACCGTCTCATTCGAACCCAGCGGCACTTGGGGCAGCGTGAAGGTCAGCGAATAGGCCGCCGCCCCCATCCCTAGGACCATCGGTGCCACCAGGTGGAGCGGCGCATCGCCGGTGTTGCGCAGCGTCACCACCTTCGGACCCGCGGTCTGGTCGACGAGAACCGTGCCGAAATCGAGCGTCATGGGGCTAGCGCTGAGGCCCGCTGCAAGCCCCACGCCCTGCAGCTTGACCTCAGCAGTGGCGCCGATCGCCAAGTTGGTGCCGAGCTGCAGGACGCTCTTTTGCGCTGCGTGCGCCGTCGGCGCAAAAGCGACATCGATCACCACCATATCGCCCGGGTTCATCGTCTTGGGCAGCGTCGGCGGATTCATCGTCAGGAAGGCGTTCGCATCGCCCGTGGCGATTTTCACGAAAGTGAGCTGGAAGGCCACCGTGCCGCTGTTGCTCACCACCACCTGCTTAGTGGTAGAGGTTTTCCCGACGATGATGCCGCCGAAATCGAGTGTGAGGGGAGTGACACTGAGCGCACCGCTCACCCCTTCGCCGGTGAGCAGAACTTCGAAGTTCGGCATGTTGGGCGCATCGGTGACCAAGGTCAGCTTGCCCGAGTCGACCGCCACTGCGTTCGGCTGGTAGGCGACCATCAGCTTGAGGATGCCGCCGCCTTTGGCCACCGTCACCGGCGTATTGGGCGGACTCACCAAGCTGAAATTGAGCGAGCCGCTCAGGGAGAGCATCTTGAGCGAAAGGTCATCGCTGCCGCTGTTGGTGAGTTTCAGCTCTTGGGTCACCTTGGTGCCGACGGTGACCTTGCCAAAATCGAGGGCCGTCGGCGAGAGCACTACCGTGGGAGAAATGCCGTTTCCAGTCAGTGCGACCGAAGCGCTCGAGTTGTTGGGATCGTCGCTCATCACTAGCACGGTCGCACTGCGCGCGCCTACCGCACTCGGCTTGAAAGTGACGCCGAAACTCGTGGACTGGCCGGGCGTCAGCACCACCTTGAACTGCGGCAGGTTCACCAGCATGAAATCGCCCGAATTGGCCCCCGTCATCGTGATGTTGTTCACGGTCAGGTTCTGGTTGCCGCTGTTGGTCACCGTGACGGTGCTGGTCAAGCTGGTGGTAGCCACCCGCTGATCGGGAAAATTGATACTCGGAGGGCTGAGCGTGATTTTTCCCGGTAAGAAGCCGTTGCCGGTCAACGTCACCGTCGTGGGACTCGCCGGATCATTGCTGGTCACGGTAAAGCTGCTCGACTGCGCTCCCGACTGGGTCGGAGTGAACGTGGCCGACATGGTTTTCGATTGTCCGGAAGGGAGCGTAAAGGACAGCACCGGCTTGACCAGCTGAAACACTGCGTTGGCGGGATCGGACATGGCCATCACGCTCAGATCGGCCTCGCCCTGGTTGGTGAGCGTCACCGTTTGCATTCCCGTGGTGTTGGGCGTTTGGTTGCCAAAGGCCACCGGATTGGGCGTCACGCCCAGCTTGGGAGGATTGACGTAGGTGGCCGCAACGAAGACGTTGGAGACTTGGATCCCCTGTCCCAACGTAAGGTCGTCGACGTAAATGTCGACCCGGTTCTGCATCCCCGAATTGGCGTATTTCCAGCCAGAAATACCGTTCGAATCCGTGAGGGTGAAATCGCCCCCGACATGATCGCAAATGGACGTATCGCAGTTCTTGGCCCCCCCCGGTTTGGTCGCGATCACGACCCCGTTGATCTTTACCGTCACGTTGATCGGAACGGTGGAGCAGTTCATGCCATGGAGCTGCACCACCACGCTCGTGACCTTAGCCCCGCTCGGAGCTGCGTCGGTGAAGTAGGCCGGGTTGTTGCCGTTGAAGTTACCGTTGCCATCTTGGGCTAAGCACCATCCGGTCGAGCTGTAGACCGCCTTGGTCCGGTTGCAGGCGCCGCCGCACAGATTCGCGCCGTGCACTTCGATGTTGTACTGGTTGGTCCCAGCGCGAGCCACCTGCGACAAAAGCGCCACTGCGATCACCGTTCGAACAAAACCGGCCATTGTCACCTCTGGTCGACGAAAAGAGCGCTTTGGCAGAGTAACCCGGTCCCGGATCGCTGTCGAGGGAAGTGCTATCCTTCAGCCATGCGCCGCCTACTACGGGCCTACCCGACGCTCCTCCAAATCGGCTTCGCCGAAGCGCTCGCCTACCGAGCGGAGCTCGTGATCTGGGTGCTCACCACTTCGATGCCGCTGGTCAGCCTGGCGCTGTGGCACGCGGTCGCCCGCAGCTCCAGCGAGGGCAGCATCGGCGGCTATGGCCAGCCCGAGCTCATCGCCTACTTCCTCGCCAGTCTCATCGTGCGCCAGCTCACAGGGGCCTGGGTGGTGTGGGAGATGAATCGGGAGATCCGCAGTGGCGCACTGTCGCTGCGCCTCTTGCGCCCGCTCCATCCGCTCGTCACCTACAGCGCCGAAAACCTCGCCGCAACGCCACTGCGCGCGGCCCTGACGCTGCCCATCGCCGTCATCATGTTGTTCTCTGCCGGCGGCGGACGCTTTTCCCACGACCCCTGGATGCTCCTCGGCTTCATCGCTGCGGTAGCTGCTGCCTGGCTGCTCAACTTCGTCATCATGGCCGTCATC
>JAHFDT010000180.1 GCA_023248875.1 Myxococcales bacterium
AGCCGTTGACGCCGACGGCGACTAGTCCAGCGATGAGCTTCGCGACAAGTAAGGGCGGCGGCGGCCAAACACGTGCCGCCAGAATCGCGCCGGTGATCAGCACCGCTAGCACGGTAGGCATCTCGACGATCACATCGATCCAGAAATGGACGCGCGCCGCCAGCCCCTCCTCGACATGGCCGAGCGTCTCAACAATAGCCTCGGTCAATACGATGCCGCTCCAGAGGGAAACCAGGATCAAATGAGCCAACTGCAAACCGCTCATTCCTGTAGTGTACACTCCTCCCATGGGAAACATCACCGTCGGCGATGTCGAAGGCACTGATTGAATCGCAGAGTGCGTAACCACTTTATGCATCGGGTGCTGGCACTCGCTCTGCTTACCACCGTCGCTCGCGCGGAGCTTCCCCCGCCGCATCTCATCGCCCGCGCCGGTGAGGCGATGGGCACCGCAGTCGAAATCAAAGTCTGGGCGCGTGACGATGCGGTCGCTCGCGCGGCCATCGGCGAAGCCTTCGATGAGATCCGCCGCCTTGAGCAGCTCATGACCACTTGGCGCCCGGAGTCGGACATCTCGCGCGTCAATACTGCCGCCGGTCACAAGCCCGTGGCAGTCGCTCCCGAGACGCTGGAGTGCGTCCAGCGCGCGCAAGAGTTCTCTCGCCGATCGCACGGCGCCTTCGATATCACCTTCTATGCGTTGCACGGCCTTTGGAAGTTCGACGAGGACCGCGACCCGCACCTGCCCGATCCCATCGAGGTCAAGCACCGCCTGCCCCTCATCGACTATCGCCAGCTGACGATCGATGAACCCCATCGCACACTCTTTCTCAAGAAAACGGGCATGCGCATCAACCTGGGCGGCATCGGCAAGGGCTACGCGGTCGACCGTGCCACTGCGATCTTACGAAAACGCGGCTTCGCCGATGCGATCGTCCAGGCGGGCGGCGATCTGATGCTCTCCGGCAGTAAAGGGGGGCAACCGTGGCGCGCCGGTATCCGCGACCCGCGGGGTCCGCGTGAGGACTACTTCGCCGTCGCAGCGGTGACCGACCACGCCTTTTCCACCGCAGGCGACTACGAACGCTTCTTTCTCATCGATGGTAAACGGTACCATCATATTTTGGATCCCAAGACCGGCTATCCCGCCACCGCAGCCCGTTCAGTCACTGTCTGGGCTCCGGATGCCACCACCGCCGATGGATTGGACGATGCGGTGCTGATCCTGGGACCCCAGCGCGGCATGGCCCTCATCGACGCGATGGGCCCTTCCATCGGCGCTGTAATCGTCGACGCCCACAACCAGGTACATGTCTCCTCCTCGCTCCGCGATCGGGTCGAGATCGCCCATCCCCCCGCCGATGGGCCATGAACCAGTCGATTCCTCCGTGCCCCCGACCTGCTGCGGGTGGCGGGGTGACAGAATCGCTGAGCATTGACAAACCGACGAGGTCATATTGACAGCCGGCACCCGGCGTCATAAGTTGCCGAGGAACAGAACCTTTTTCCGACGGAAAGCGAGAGGGGAAAACCATGACCAAGTCCAAGGGCAGTCCCCCTGATCATCCGGGTAGTAGCGGACCCGTAGAGGTCCCGGATCAGATTTCGATCCTCCCGCTCCGCAATTCGGTACTGTTCCCGGGCTCGATTATCCCGATCGATGTCGGCCGGCGAAAGAGCGTCCGGCTCGTCGAGGAGGCGATCTCGAAAGAGCGACCGGTGATCGGTATTCTGACGCAAAAAGATGCCCGCACCGAGGATCCCACCGATGGCGATATGTATTCGATCGGCTGCGCCGCGCGGATCCTCAAGGTCATCAAGCTGGCGAAAGACAACTTCTCGGTGATCTTGCAAGGTGTGTCGCGCATCCGCGTCACCGAGTACAGCCAGCAGGAGCCGTTCATTATCGCCCGCGTCAGCGCGATTCCCGATCCTGGGACCACCGACGTGGAGCTCGACGCGCTGGTGATGAACCTCAAGGACATCGCCAAACGGGTCATCAAGTTGATGCCCGAGCTACCCAAGGAGGCGGCGGCGCTCGTCGATAGCGTCACCGAGCCGGGCCAGCTCGCCGATCTGATCACCTCCAACCTGGATATCCAGGTCGATGAGAAACAGGATGTGCTTGAGACCTTCGATCTCAAGAGCCGCATGCGCAAGGTACTGCAGTTCCTCTCGCGTCAGCTCGAAGTGTTGAAGGTGCGGGAAAAGATCAACACGCAGGTGCAGGAGGAGATGGGGCGCAATCAGCGCGAGTATGTCCTCCGCCAGCAGCTCAAGGCGATCAAAGAAGAGCTGGGCGAGATCGACGAGAGCGGCGGCGATCTCGACGAGTTCAAGGAGAAGATCTCCGACGCCAAGATGACTGCAGAGACGGAAAAGGTGGCGCTCAAGCAGCTCGAGCGGCTCAAGGTGATGCAGCCCTCGTCGGCGGAGTACACGGTGACGCGCACCTACCTCGAGTGGCTGGTGGAGCTCCCCTGGTCGGTCTCGACGGAGGACAAGCTCGATATCCAGGAGGCGCGCGACATTCTCAACGCCGACCACTACGACCTTGAGAAAGTAAAAAAGCGCATCCTCGAATACTTGGCAGTGCGCAAGTTGAAGGCGGACAAGAAGGGACCGATCCTCTGCCTGGTGGGTCCTCCGGGAGTCGGCAAAACCTCGCTCGGCAAATCGATCGGCCGGGCGATCGGACGCAAGTTCATTCGCATCAGCCTGGGCGGCGTGCGCGATGAAGCGGAGATCCGCGGCCACCGACGCACCTACGTTGGCTCCCTGCCGGGACGCATCATCCAGGGCATGAAGAAGGCGGGCACCAACAACCCCATCTTCATGCTCGACGAGCTCGACAAGCTGGGCCACGACTTCCGCGGCGATCCCGCGGCGGCGCTCCTGGAAGTGCTAGATCCCGAGCAGAACAACACCTTCTCGGATCATTATCTAGAGGTACCGTTCGACCTGTCGCACGTGATGTTTCTGGCGACGGCCAATGTCATCGACCCGGTTCCCCCGGCGCTCAAGGACCGTCTGGAGATCCTGGAGTTGCCAGGCTACACCCGCGACGAGAAGCGGAACATTTCGAGGCAGTTCCTCGTGCCCAAACAGCTCGATGAGCACGGCATCAACGCCGAGCAGCTCGATATCACCGATGCGGGCATTAATGAGATCATCGATGGCTACACTCGCGAGGCGGGCGTGCGCAATCTCGAGCGTGAGGTGGGATCGGTCTGCCGCGGTGTGGCGGTCAAGGTCGCGGAGGGCCAAGCCGACGCCAAGATCACCATCACCGATAAGGAGCTGCCGGAGTATCTCGGGCCGCAGAAGTTCATCTCCGAAGTGGCCGAGCGCACCGCGGAGCCGGGCGTGGCTACCGGGCTCGCCTGGACGCCCGTCGGCGGGGACATTCTATTTATCGAAGCAACGCGGATGCCCGGTAAGGGCACTCTGGTGCTGACCGGCCAGCTCGGCGACGTGATGAAGGAGTCGGCGCAGGCGGCGATGTCGTTCGTACGATCCAAGGCCAAGTGGCTCGGCCTCGATGAGAACTTCCTCGAGAAGACCGACGTCCACATCCACATTCCGGCCGGGGCCATCCCGAAGGATGGCCCTTCGGCAGGCGTCACTATGTTCGTGGCACTTTCGTCGCTGCTCACTGGGAAGCCGGTGCGGCCCGATGTGGCCATGACCGGCGAAATCTCGCTCCGTGGCGCGGTGCTGCCGGTGGGTGGCATCAAGGAAAAGGTCCTGGCTGCCCACCGCGCAGGCATCAAGCGGATCGTCATGCCCGAACGCAATCAGAAAGATCTCATCGATGTCCCGCCTCAGGCCAAGGACGAGCTGGAGTTCCATTTCGTCAAGCGCATAGATGAGCTTCTGCCGCTGGTGCTGACCGAGCTCCCCGATCGGCTGAAGCCCGATTTCGTGCCGCCGCCCGTGATCGCGACAACGCCCCCTACGGCCTCGGTTTAGTAGAAATAGCTGTAGTGTCAGTAGAAATAGCCGTAGTGATAGACCGTTCCTCCGTTCCCTACCGCCCAGATCTCAGTCTCTGACACACCTGCTACGGCGTTGAGTGTCGCCGGCAGGATGACCGATGCATTCTTCCAATCTGTCCCATTGGAGGTGGTCCAAATCCCGTCGCCCACCGCAACGAGGTGGGTAGCATCGGCGCCCCACACTGCCGAGATCCAGGTCGAAGGCTGGCTCATCTGCTCCTTCCAGTTCATGTAGGCCGCCCCATCGTCCGTATGGTAGATCTTGCCCTGGTTCCCTACGGCGTAGATGTTCTTCGTGCTCGTGCCCCAGATCCCGTTGAGGTAGTCGACCCCCTGCTTTTGATTCATTTCGGCCATATTCCAGCTTTTGCCCCCGTCGCTGGAGCGATTGATCCAGCCCGTTCCCTGGCCACTCCCCCCCACGGTATAGAGCTCGCCGCCCGTCCCCGGTCCCCAGATCCCGTAGATGGGGGTACCCCCCGCCTGGGAACGGTCCATCCACATAGTCCCCGCGGTGATGGTCGCGAAAACCATTCCATAACCTCCCCCCACGTAGACCGTCCCACCTTCCCCCCACACCGAAGTGAGATCCCAGGTGTTGGTGGGCTGGTTGCTAGTGGAAGCGAACGACTTGCCATCCGTAGAGTGCACCACCGTGCCATACCGGCCCACCGCCCAAATATCGCTCGAGCTCTTGCCCCAAATGGCGAACAGATCACTGGTCACCGTCGAAGCTGCCGCCGTCCAGGGATTGGGGCTCCCCTGTCGCAGCTTTTCGCTGGGAGCAGAAAACAGTGAACCGCCGTAGCCCGCAACATAGACCACGTAGGCGCCTGCCACGGGTGGCGTGATCCAGATTCCACGCAGGTCATTCGCAGTGGGGCCGGGCACCTTCTTCCAGCTGGGTAGGATGGACATATCGGGTGGGACTATCGCCATGTCGGCGTTCATCCCCATATCTGCCATCCCCTCTCCGCCCCCCAAGATCACTGTAATGCTGGTGGACGACCCCGGCGTGAGCTCGCCACTACCACTGCCACTCAAAAGGGTCAGGCCTCCCGCCCCCAGCACATCGACAGCCACCGTGATCGCGCCTTTGCGGTCCGCCGCAAACTGAAGCCAAAAGGTCTGCTGCTGGCCCACGACGAAACTGCCATTCAACGACAGCGAAACGGGCTGAGATTTCTGTCCTCCATGGGTCACTGAGGCGCGCATCCCCGTCACCCCTGGCAGTGTCTTCGTCGTCGAGACCGTAACCAATACCACCCCTTTTCCTCCCCCACAGCCCGCCAGCGCCAAAAGCAACAGGATAGATCGCATCACTCAATCCTTGGCTAGAAGTTGACGGCGTTACCGCCGAGAGTGGTCATAGGAACAGGCGCATCCTTCCCTCCTGACATCGCCACCGCCACCCCCACCACCACGCCCACCAGCACCGCAGCCCCGGCACCGAGGCCCACCCAGAGCCACTTCCGTTTGGGCGGCGATGGCGCGGTGTCGGTGGTAGTCACCTCCGCCACCGACGGCTCCGGGGCGGGGTGTGGTTCGGGTGCCGCTGGCCTAAGCTCGCCCGGAGCCACCGTGCCCGTCGGTGCGGTGGGAACAGCCCGCTTCCGGATCGCCTCCTGCGCCTCGGCGATGAACCGCTCGATGTCGGCTCGCATCGGCGTGCCCGACTGCTCGCGCAAAAAAGCGCGGTAGGAGCGGATCGAATCCTCATGGTCGCCCAGCATGCGGCTGCACTGGCCGATGTCGTAGAGAAACACCGGCTCTGGATACTTGAGGTAGGCCGCCTGAAATTCCTCGCGCGCTTTCGTGAAGTTACCCAGGTTGTAATACTTCATTCCCTCGTTGTAGTGAGCCTTGGCCGCAGCTCGGTCCTCGGCGCGTGCCGAACCACAGAGGAGCAGTAGCATAGCAATCGTCTTCATGGCGCCACCATCGTCGTCGATTCGACAAAGGTGTCAAGAGATTCAACGTAGGCCAATCGCCATCCCGCTTGACGCCCCCCAAAGGGATGGTTAACTTCCACGCGTTCTTCAACACATACGTTTAAATTCCGTCGGAGGCGCGAACAGCTATGGGCAAAATCATCGGGATCGACCTCGGCACCACCAACTCGGTTGTGGCCATCATGGAGGGCAAGGAGCCCAAGGTGATCACCAACGAAGAGGGCGGTCGTCTCACGCCCTCGGTCGTAGCATTTGATGATAAGGGGGAGGTGCTGGTCGGCCAAATCGCGCGCCGCCAGGCTATCACCAACCCGGAAAACACCATCTATTCCATCAAGCGCTTCATGGGGCGCAAGTTCGACGAGGTCCAGGAAGAGGCCAAGCGCGTGCCCTATAAAATTGTCCGCGCGCCCAACGGCGATGTTGCGGTTGAAATCCGCGGCAAGCGCTATTCGCCGCCCGAGCTTTCGGCGCGCATTCTCTCCAAGCTCAAGACCGCGGCCGAGGCCTATTTGGGCGAGAAAATCACCGAAGCGGTCATCACCGTGCCCGCCTACTTCAACGACGCTCAACGCCAAGCAACCAAGGATGCCGGACGCATTGCTGGTCTCGATGTCAAGCGCATCGTCAACGAGCCCACGGCAGCCGCGCTCGCCTACGGCCTCGATAAGGGCAAGGACCATCTGATCGCGGTCTACGACTTTGGCGGCGGTACCTTCGATGTTTCGGTGCTGGAAGTGGGGGAAAAGGTGGTCGAGGTGGTTTCGACCAATGGGGATACCCATCTCGGCGGCGACGATATCGATCAGCGCATCATCGACTGGCTGATCGCCGAATTCAAGAAGGACCAGGGCATCGATGTCTCGAAGGACAAAATGGTGCTGCAGCGCCTCAAGGAGGCGGGTGAGAAGGCGAAGATCGAGCTCTCGTCGGTGATGGAGACCGAGATCAACCTTCCGTTCTTGACCGCGGATGCGTCCGGGCCGAAGCATCTGCAGGTCAAACTGTCCCGCGCCAAGCTCGAGCAGCTGATGGGCGAGCTCGTGGCGCGTGCGGTCGATCCGACCAAGAAGGCGCTCGCGGATGCGGGCAAGCAGCCGTCGGAAATCGCCGAGTGCGTGCTGGTCGGCGGATCGTCGCGCATCCCACTGGTGCAGAAGCAGGTCCGCGAAGTCTTTGGCAAGGAGCCGCACAAGGGCGTCAACCCAGATGAGGTGGTGGCACTCGGCGCCGCGGTGCAGGCGGGCGTGCTATCGGGCGAAGTGAAGGACATCCTCCTCCTCGATGTGACGCCGCTGACCCTTGGCATCGAAACGCTCGGCGGTGTCATGACCACCATGATCGGCCGCAATACCACCATTCCTACCAAGAAGACCGAAACTTTCTCGACGGCGGCGGACGGCCAGACCTCAGTCGAGGTGGTGGTGACGCAGGGCGAACGGCCGATGGCGCGCGATAACAAAGTACTCGGCCGGTTCCATCTGGAAGGGATCTTGCCAGCCTCGCGCGGCGTACCGCAGATCGAGGTCACCTTCGATATCGACGCCAACGGGATCGTCAATGTCAGCGCGCGCGACAAGGGCACCGGCAAGGAAAAAACCATCCGCATCGAGGCGGGCTCGGGCCTGACCGAGGCGGAGATCCAGAAAATGGTCAAAGAGGCCGAGGCCAACGCGCAGTCGGACAAAACGCGGGCCGAAGCAATCGAAGCCAAGAACCATCTCGATTCGGCGATCTATCAGGCAGATAAGATGCTGGCGGAAAATCGCGAGAAGCTCAGCGAAGCGGACCGCCTCGAAGTGGAGAACGCCATCACCGCGGCCAAGAAGACGCTCGAGGAGAATCAGGAGGCGCGCGACGTCGGCCCGCTCAAGGCGGCGCAAGAGGCGCTGCAAAAGGCGCTCTTCAAGGTGGGCGAGGCGATGTACCGCGCGGCCAATGCCACCGCTGGATCGGATGGGGGTGCAGCGGGGGCGCCGGGAGCTGAAGCAGGTGCCACCCCGCCACCGCCCAATAACGTGGTCGACGCAGAGTTCACTGAAGAACACCACTAGCAGCAATGCCGATCGGATAACGAGTAACCGATGGAGATGATCCAGGTATTCGCTGCGGGATAAAGAGAAGTGGCGACGGTGATCGAGAGGATCAAGATGCGGTGATCTTTTTGGAGGGATCAT
>JAHFDT010000181.1 GCA_023248875.1 Myxococcales bacterium
GCAGACTCCGCCACAGACCATCTGGTTGATAGGACATTTGCACGCGGCACCGGTGCAGGACGCGCCGACGGCGCACTGCACGCCGCACTGACCGCAGTTCTTCACGGTCGTTATGTCAGTGCACACTCCGCTACAGGCCATCTGGTTGATCGGACATTTGCAAGCGCTGCCGGTGCAGGACGCGCCGACGACTGTGCACTGCACCCCGCACTGGCCGCAGTTCTTCAGGTCGGTTGTTGTGTCGGTGCAGATTCCGCCACAGACCATTTGGCTACCGGGACAGACGCAGACGCTGGCCTGGCAACTTGCCCCCACAGCGCAGGGGGTGCCGCAGGACTTGCAATTCTTGGCGTCTGCGGCGAGGTCTGTGCAGGTTCCCTTGCATAGCGTCAGCTTGGCGGGGCAACCGCACTGACCGTCCTGGCACACCTGGCCACCGCTGCACGAGGCGCCATTGTCGACGAGGCCGTCGCAGTTATTGTCGTGGCCGTCGCACACCTCAGCTCCGCTCTCGGTGCACTGGCACAGCTTGCCAACCATCGGCAACGGCATGCACATCCATTCGGGCGCGGGCGGGCAGTCGGTCGCCCCGCCACACTTTTTCGAACAGTGACCGTTTTGCAAGCATAAAAGCGAGTTGCACTCGCTGTTCTTCTCACACGGTGCCCCGAACATCCCCGCACCGGGCGTGGGAACGGACAGGTCAGGCGATCCCGGGCTGCTCTGGTCTAGGCTGCCGCCGTCGGAAGGAGGGAGAACAACCAGGGCATCCGCCGGCCCCGGTCCGTTGTAGTAGGAGCTTCCGCCGCCGCAGGCGACCAACAGCAAAAACAGAGCGGAAGCGGAACCCTCAGGTGATTTATGGTACATCGTTTATCTTCTCCCTCGACTTGAAATTCAGTGGCCACAGCAGATCTGGGCCATGGGGCACTGGTCGGTGCGCTGGCAAGGGCAGGGGCCGCATTTGCGCCGCGCGAGATCGCAGCACTGGCCGGCCTGGCAGTCGCCGCTCCCCGCGCAGCAGGGGCCCATGATGCAGGCGCCGCCCGAGCAGCATTTGCCATTGCTGCACTCGCCGTCGTTTTGGCAGGGATAGGGGCCGCACTTGCGAGTCGCAAGATTGCAGAACTGACCGGCCTGACAGTCCGCGTTCTTCGCGCAGCAGGGGCCAGGGATGCAGGCCCCGCCCAGGCAGCACTTGCCGTTGCCGCACTCCCCGTCGTTCTGGCAGGCGCAAACGCCGCACTTCCGCGTGGCGGGGTTACAGCACTGGCCGGCCTGACAGTCCGCGTTCTTCGCGCAGCAGGGGCCAGGGACGCAGGCCCCCCCGAGACAGCACTTGTCATTGCCGCACTCCCCGTCGACGAGGCAGGCACAAGCGCCGCATTTTCGTGTATTGGGGTTACAGCACTGACCCGCGGTGCAGTCGGCGTTGGTCGCGCAGCAGGGGCCCGCGATGCAGGCGCTGTTCAAGCAGCATTTGCCGTTGCCGCATTCGCCATCGCTCTTGCACGGGCAGGTGCCGCACTTGCGGGTCGCAAGGCTACAGCATTGACCCGCCTGGCATTCGCTGTTGTCCTTGCAGCAGGGGCCCGCGATGCAGACGCCCCCCGAACAGCACTTGCCATTGCCACATTCGCCATCGCTCTTGCACGGACAGGTGCCGCACTGCCCCTCCTTGCTACAACACTGGCCTGCCAGGCAATCGCTGTCCATCCGGCAGCAGGAGTGGCACTGGTGGTCTCCTTGGCAGCAGCTCTTGCCCACGCAGTCACTGGTGGTGCAGCACATCCCCAGAGTGCAGTAATTCTGGCCGGGGACCAGGTCCGCGGGTGCGCCATCGCCCACCCCCGCGGCTCCGTCCGCTGCACTATCGCCGTCTGCGCTGCTCTGCCAGTTGCCGCCGGGAGCGGGGCAGCCAGCGAGCAGAAACAGCAGTGATAATAAGTGGTTATTTGACATTCTCTGTCCTGGGATGGCGGTCTCTCCTTGATCAATGGGAGGGGGGAATAGTTTTCTTCTATCGATGTAATGAAATATGCGCCGCCTTAGACCGACCTCACGTTAAGTTGAGCGTAGCGAGGCGGCCCACGACGCCCTCCAACTGGGGGGGGACCGAGGCGAAGCAAGGAGCGACGACGCAGGACTACTGGCAGTAATCCTAGGAGGAGCGACGAAGCAGCGCCGAAGGGATCGGTCGCCGAAGTAGATCAACTTAACGTGAGGTCGGTCTAGAAAAGACGGGCGATCGACTCGCCAAACGGGGCGCGGCAAACGCCGGCTTCGGTAATGAGAGCGGTGATGAACCGCGCGGGGGTGACATCGAAGGCGGGGTTGCACACCGCGACCTCGGGGGCGATACGGCGTCCGTCGAGGTGGGTGACCTCTTCGGCGGCGCGCTCTTCGATCGGGATGCAGCTGCCATCGGGGAGGGCGCGGTCGATAGTGGAACGCGGCGCGGCGACATAAAAGGGGATGTGGTGCTCACGCGCCAGGACCGCGACAGAGAAGGTGCCGATCTTGTTGGCGGTGTCGCCGTTCGCGGCGATGCGATCGGCGCCGACCACCACCGACTGAATGGCGCCGCGCGACATGAAGTGGCCGGCCATGTTGTCGGTGATGAGCGTCACCGGGATATTGGACTTCTGGAGCTCCCAGGCGGTCAAGCGAGCGCCCTGCAAGAAGGGGCGCGTCTCATCGGCGAACACTTCTAATCGGGTGCCCGCGGCGATGGCGCTACGGATGACGCCAAGCGCGGTGCCGTAGCCGCCGGTGGCGAGCGCGCCGGCGTTGCAGTGGGTGAGGACCACACCGGGAGGAAGGAGCGATGCACCCTGGCGCCCGATGGCACGGCAGGCGGCAATATCCTCTTCTTGAATCTGGATCGCCTCGCGTTCGAGCGCCTCTGCCGTGCGCGGCTGCACGCGCTTCATCCGCTCAATCGCCCAAAAGAGATTGACTGCCGTCGGTCGCGTCGCAGCAAGCGCAGCGCACACTTCGTCAAAAAGTGCCCCTTCGCGCGCACCGAGTGCAACCCCATAGGCGGCCGTGCAGCCGATCGCGGGTGCGCCCCGCACGACCATGTCTTTGATTGCGCCCGCCACCTCGGCGAACGAACGGTACTCGTGCCAGATCTCTTCCGTTGGCAGACGGCGCTGATCGAGAAGACGCAGCACGCCGTTCGACCATTCGAGTGGAGAGAGATGCTCGTTCATACAGATACCGCGTTCAATACCGACCCTGACCCTGACCCCGACTCCGACCCCGACTCCGACTCCGTCTCCGTCTCCGTCTCCGAGCCCGACTCCGACTCCGACTCCGTCTCCGTCTCCGATACCGACTCCGTCTCCGTCACCGATGCCGACTCCGACTCCGTCTCCGTCTCCGTCTCCGTCTCCGTCCCCGTCTCCGATGCCGACTCCGACTCCGATTCCGATACCGACTTCGACTCCGACTCCGATTCCGATACCGACTCCGTCCCTGACATCACGAAAGGAGCCTCTTGAGCAAGCGATTGACGATCTCCGGATTGGCTTTGCCGCCGGTCTCTTTCATCACCTGGCCGACGAAAAAGCCGAGCAGCTTGTCGTTACCGCCGCGGTACTTTTCGACCTGCTTGGGATTGGCCTCGATCACCTTGCGGCACACCGCTTCAATGGCAGATGGGTCGGTCACCTGTACGAGGCCTTCGGCGTCGACGATTTCGCGGGCACCGCGGCCAGTACCATACATTTTTGCGAAGACGTCTTTGGCGATCTTTCCGGAAATGATCGCTTCCTCGACGAGGCCGATGAGCTCTGCGAGCGCAATGGGTGAAATCGGGCAATCGCCGATCGCCTTGGCTTCGCGGTTGAGCTCGCGCAAAAGCTCCGAACCGACCCAGTTGGCCGCTTTCTTGGCATCGGCACCGGCCGCCACCACTTGATCGTAGTACTCGGCGATCTCACGCTCCGCGGTGAGCAACGTGGCGTCATAAACGGAGAGCCCCTGACGGTCGATGAAGCGCCGCCGCCGCGCGATCGGTAGCTCCGGCAACAACGCGTTCACCCGCTCGATCTCGTCCTCGGCAATCTTGAGCGGCGGCAAATCGGGCTCGGGGAAATAGCGGTAGTCGTGCGCCTCCTCCTTGGAACGCATGGTATGCGAACTGCCGCGCTCCGCATCCCATAGCCGCGTCTCCTGAACCACCCGTTCGCCCGCATCGAGGAGTTGCGACTGACGCACGATCTCATAGTCGATCGCCTGCTGGACATGCTTGAACGAGTTCATGTTCTTGAGCTCGGTGCGGGTGCCGAACTTCTCCGAACCGACCGGGCGGATCGAAACGTTGGCGTCGCAGCGTAGCGATCCCTCCTCCATATTGCCGTCGCAGATGCCCAAGTAGCGCACCAACTGGCGTAGTGCGCGCAGATACTCGGCCGCCTCTTTGGCCGAGCGAATATCGGGTTCGCTCACTACTTCGATGAGCGGCACGCCGGCGCGGTTGAGATCGATCAGCGAAAAGGGCGCGCCCGCAACGTGGGTATTCTTGCCCGCATCCTCCTCCATGTGGATGCGCGTGAGACGCACGGAACGCACCTCGCCATCAAGCACGAACTCCACCTTGCCACGCTCGGCGAGCGGCTCGTCATACTGCGAGATCTGATAGCCCTTCGGCAGATCGGGGTAGAAGTAGTGCTTGCGGGCAAACCGCGACAGCCGCCGGATGGTGCAGCCGGTGGCGAGCGCCATCCTGAGCGCATACTCGACAGCGACGCGGTTGAGCACCGGCAGTGTGCCCGGCAGCGCCAGGGTATAGGGATCGGTGTAGGCGTTGGGCGCGCCACCAAAGGCCGCACTGGCGCCAGAAAAGGCCTTCGATCGAGTCTGGAGCTGCACGTGGCACTCGAGGCCAATGACCGGTTCGTAACGGTTCATGCCACACCTTCGGTGGCCAGGGGCGGTCGCCGTTCGTGCCAGCGGGTGGTACGCTGATAGGCAGCAGCCGTGCGCAACACCACCTCTTCGCCGAGCGGTGGCCCGAGGAGCTGCAACCCCGTCGGCAAACGCCCATCGACGAAGCCACACGGCACCGAGAGCCCGGGCAGCCCCGCCAAGTTGCAGGAGATAGTGTAGATATCGGCCAGGTACATGGCCATGGGATCGGCGGTCCGCTCGCCGAGACGAAAGGCGGGCACGGGGGAAGTGGGCGTGGCAATCACATCGCACTCGGAAAAAGCGCGGTCGAAATCGCGTTTGATGAGCGCGCGGACCTTCTGCGCGCGCAGATAGTAAGCGTCGTAATAGCCGGCGCGCAGCGCATAGGTGCCGAGCATGATGCGGCGCTTGACCTCGGCGCCAAAGCCGGCCGCGCGCGTCTGCTGGTACATCTCGCCGAGCCCCTCGGCGGGAATGCGCAGGCCGTAGCGCACGCCATCGTAGCGCGCCAGGTTCGACGAGCATTCCGCGGGTGCAATCAAATAGTAGGTGGCGAGCGAATGGATCGAGTTGGGCAGCGAAATCGGCACCGTTCGGGCACCCAACCGCGCGAGCTCGGCGATCGCGGCGCGCACCAGCGTGGCGATCTTGGGATCGAGCCCCTCAGCAAAATACTCCTCGGGCACGCCGACGCGCAGCCCGCTGAGATCTCCTCCCAGCTGGTCGCGATAGCGTGGCACGGGCGCATCGATCGAAGTGGCATCCTGCGGGTCATGGCCGGCGATCGCTTCGAGTGCAAGCGCGCAATCCTCGACGGTACGGGCCAAAGGACCCACCTGATCGAGCGATGAAGCGAAGGCGACCACGCCGTAGCGCGAGACGCGCCCATAAGTGGGTTTAATGCCCACCACGCCCGAAAGCGTCGCGGGCTGACGGATCGAACCGCCGGTATCGGTGCCGAGCGCAATCGCGCACAGGCCCGCTGCCACCGCCGCCGCCGAGCCGCCGGACGAGCCGCCCGGCACGCGCTCGAGATCCCACGGATTGTGCACCGGGCCGAAGGCCGAATTCTCGTTCGACGAGCCCATCGCGAACTCATCCATATTCAACTTACCGAGGAGCACCGCGCCGGCCCGCTTGAGCCGCGTCACCGCGGTGCCGTCGTAAACCGGGATCCAGCCCTGCAAGATCTTCGAGGCGGCGGTGGTCTCGAGGCCTGCGGTGACGAAGAGATCTTTTAGCCCGACGGGCACGCCTGCGAGCAGGCCGGGGTCTTCTCCTCGCGCTACCGCTGCGTCGACCGCTGCCGCCTGCAGAAGCGCACCCTTCTCATCGACGCGCAGATAGCAGTGGAGTTTGCCGTCGAGGGACGCGATTCGGTCCAAATGGGCGCGCGCCACCTCGACCGCCGACACTGCGCGACTCCGCACGGCGGCCGCGATTGCAGCCGCGCTCTGCCAGTGCCAGCTCACGGCGCCTCCTTATCGTGCGCGATCGCCCGCGGTACCTGGAAGAGATCGCCTTCGCGCACTGGCGCGGCCGAGAGTACTTGTTCGACGGTGAGCTGCGACCCCAGCTCATCGCTGCGCAGTGGACAATCGAGCGCTACCGCGTGGGTCATCGGCTGGATACCCGCGACATCGACCGCCGCCAGCTTCTCCATATAGCCCAATATCGCATCGAGCTCGCGCGCCAGGCGTGCAGTCTCCTCCTCGCTGAGCGCGAGACGCCCGAGCTCGGCGGTCAGGCGAACTTCATCGGCGGTGATTTTCATCGCGCGGACAATAGTCCGCACCCTCGGGTCCGTCAACGCGTGGGCGATCGGCTCTTACGAGTTTTGACAGAGCTTCGCCAGGTCGACGAAGAATTCGCTGCAGCGCCTGGCATCGCCGAGCTCGCTGGCGCGCGACAGCAGGTCTTGGGCGGTCGCGCGGTCCCCGAGTGCACGCGCGATCCGTCCGGCAAGGTAGAAAAGATCGCCGTCGTGGGGAGCACTGGCGAGCGCGTTTTCCACGAGCGGCAGCGCGCTTTCGGCGACTTGGGCCTCGAGCAGTGCCAGCGCGGCCCATTTGAGCAAGAGCGGCCGGTCCCCCGAGGGAGTGGCTTCGAAATGTTCGCTGGCGAACCGCACCAGATCGGGAAAGCGGCGCTCGTGTAAGAGGGGGCGCACCGTCGCCAGCCAGTCGGGCAGAAAGTAGCTTTCTTGGCCGCCCGCGAGCTGCGCCGGTGCGCGCTCGACGGTCTCATCGTAGGGACGAAAGGGGGCGCCGCGCCGGAGCAGGCGCACTTCAAAGCGGGCGATCACCGCCCAATCGTCCGCGTAGTGGACCTCCACCGCATAGGCGTCGTCGATCGGCTGCCCGAGCACCCGACGCAGCCGTGCCAGCTCCGCCTCGGAAATCGTCTCGCCCTCGACCAACCACAGGCACCAGGGCTCGGCCATCGTCGCCTGCACCTCGGTGACGCGGCTGCGCGCCTGGTCGAGTGGGAGGCCGCGTGGAAGGCGCTCGATCCGCAGCACCTCGTGCGGGGGCCGCCAGAGGGCCATCGCGCCGTGCAAAAGCTGCTCGAGCTGCTGGGCGACCTGCGACCATTCATAGCGAGCCGCGGTGGCCAAACCCGCCGCCACCAGCCCGGCGCGCTGCTCGGGATGATCCAAGAGCTGTGCCACCGCACGGGCCAGCGCCGTGTCATCACCGACAGGCGCCATCAGGCAGTTTTCTCCTGCCCTCGCATATTCGCGCACGCCGACGTTATCGGTCGTCACCACGGCACAGCCGCAGGCCATCGCTTCGAGCGGCGGCAAGGGAAAGGATTCATAGTGAGAACCCGAGAGGTAGAGGTCGCAGCTGCGATAGATTTCGCCCAGCTGGGATTGGCTCGGCGCCACGTGGAGCTCGCCGTCAAAGAGGGACGTGGGCGGCTCGGGTGCGACCCAGACGGCCTGGAAGTCGCGCCCCTGCACACGCAGCGCGCCGAGCGCAGCCCGCACCGTGGCGACCCCTTTGAAGCGGCTCTGCTCCGCTCCGACGAACAGCAGCCGCGGCGGGCCAGGATGCGGGCGGGCATCCGAAAAAAAGTGGGCGTGGTCGAGGGCGTTGGGCAGCCGCTGCGGGCGCCGGCCCAATGCCTCGCCGAGCGCGCGCTCGAGCCCGGCCGCTACCGCAATCACCGGAACGGGCAGCGCCCACATCCGACGATAAC
>JAHFDT010000016.1 GCA_023248875.1 Myxococcales bacterium
GCACTCGCACTGCTGGTACCGACTCTGACCCTGGCCGCCCCCAAAGGGAAAATGGCGCCCACGAAAGCCACCCTCACGGCCGTCATCCGAAGTGAGATGGGCAGCTACCAGAAGGTCCCCAAGAATCAGCTGAACTCGAAAAAGTTCACGGCCTTTACTAAAAACCCGAATAACTTCCAGCGCCTCGACCTCACCCCGGGAATGAGGGACGCGGGTATGGTCGCCTTCGTGGCCACCCGGGTCTATCCCGGCAAGGTATTCGTCAATCGCTGGGGCTGGGGGCCAAAGGGCGTCACCTCAAAGTGGACCAAGGGCACGCTGCCGAAGTTTTAAAGCACCAGCTGGTCGACCACCCGCTTGAGCGAGGCTAAATTTGTCACCACTTCGACGCGGTCGCAGTGGGGCTCATAGTCGCGCATCGCACTATCGCCGAAATTCCACGCGACCGGCGGCTCGGGATTGAGCCACAGCACCCGCTTGGCACGCGCACGGATGGCACCGAGCGCCCAGGCCTCGGGGGCATGGTAGTTGTTGCGCGCGTCGCCGATGACGATCACGGTCGTCTTGCTGGTCACCGCATCGAAAAAGCGGTCGCGAAATCCCACGAAGGAGCGGCCGAAATTCGAATTGGCAAACACGTTGATGACCGATCCGCTGTAGGCGAGCGAAATCGCTCGCTCGAGCTCGTAGCGACGGAACAGCTCAGTGGTCTCACCCACTTCCGCCACAAAAACGAAGGAGCGCACGGCCGAAAACTGGTCCTGCAAGAGATAGGCGAACTGCAGCATGAAGCGCGATACGGTGCGCACCGAATCGGAGATATCGCACAGCACCACGAGGCGCGGCCTTTCCACGCGACGGCGACGGTGGCGCAGCTCGAAGGGAACCCCGCCCGAACGCAAGCTCCGCCGGATGGTGCGCGCGGCGTCCAGCCGTCCGCGACGCCGGGTGCGGGGCCGGAGCGACGCCATCTGGCGCAGCTTGCGCGCCAGGCGCGCCACCTCGGTTCGTAGACGCGCGATCTCCTCCTCGGAGAGTTGGGCAAAGGGCTTTTCGGTGAGCGCGGCCCGCCGCCAATCGGTGACGAACTGGACATTGCGCCGCGCGAACTCGTCGGCCACGTAGCGCCGCACCGCGGCCCGTAGACGCCCCATGTTCTCCTGGATCGCTGCGCCGAGCGCCTGTGCGCGCTCCGGGCCGAGCGTGCGCTCGAGACGCGCTACCAGCTGTTCGAGCTCGCGCTCCGCCTGGCGCAGCTGCAATTTCTCGCTGACCTGCTGGGTAAAAAAGCCTACCTGGAGCGGATTGGTCAGGCGATCGAGATCAACCTCGGTACCCGCCAAACGGATGAGCGACTCGACGTAGCCTCGACGGAGGCCCAACCCCATGCGGGCCGCGGGCGCCATCCGCGCCGCCTCATCGGCGAGCACTGCCAACAGGGCCTCCATCTCCTCGTCGGAAAAGCCCCGCGCCCGCAACTCATCGACCAGCGGCGCCCCCCCCGCGAGGGAGCGCACCGAAAAATCCCCCGCTCGATAAAAAAACAGTTCGAACAGCTCATCGAAGACCGTGGCATCGGAGGCGCGTTTGATGAGGGTTGCAGCAAGCGCGCTCCGTAACGCCTCGGCATCGCCGATTCCCACGCACTCCACCGCGCGCAGCGCGTCGATCGTTTCGGCGGGCGAGATGCGCACGGCGTTCTTGCGCAATAGAGCGAAAAACTCTGTCAGCCTAGCGAGCAATTCACCCTATCCATTCTCGCGGAAGCAGCGCACCGCCCGCCCGAGCCTCACCCCGAGCGGCGTCGCCGGGAGTCCTACATGTAGGAGAAAGTAAGATTTTAGACTTCATTGTCCTACCATGTTAGCCTCTCTCCCATGGTAACGATGAGGAGCAAAATGGACAAGCGGCGAACGCTGCGACTCGACAAGGTTTTTCCGGTCTCGGTCAGCAGCACCAGCTTCGGCCAGGTGGTGGCCATCGCCCGCAATATCTCGGAGGGCGGCATGTTCATCGAACTCTCCGAGCCACTCCCCCTCGGCAGCCCCATCCGAGTCCACTTCACCATGCCCGACGCGCGCGGAGAAATCGTGGCCCTCGGTGAGGTCAAGGGGCACTATTTCATGAATTTTGTCGACGGCACGGGACCCCGGGCGCTGGCAGGAATGGGCGTCCGGTTTGTCGGTTTCGACGGCGGCGAAGAGATCCTGAACCGTACCCTGTCCGAAAGCCTACACTAAGGCGCCTAACCATCCGAGGGGGGTGGACCGGGCAACCTCGGCAACCCCGCTGGGCGGGCTTCGGGATGCACGATCGGGTGAGCGGGACGAGCGGGGTGCGGTATGCGCTGGGGCGAGGCATGGGGGGCGGGCTTCGGGATCGGAGCCGGTTTGGGAGAGGGCAGCGGGGTCACAATCGGTGCCGGTGCGGGTGCGGGCGGTGCTGCAGCGGGAGCAGGCATCGTCACCGCCGCCGTCTCTGGGATCGGCGGCTTCTGATGATGCCCGCGCAGGACCAGCAAGC
Organism: Myxococcales bacterium; assembly: GCA_023248875.1. Classification (GTDB taxonomy): domain Bacteria; phylum Myxococcota_A; class Polyangia; order Palsa-1104; family SHYY01; genus JAHFDT01. The sequence continues at coordinate 2,524 of JAHFDT010000016.1, forward strand.
CGGCCGCGGTCGCAATCACTAAACAGATAATGACCGGCGCAATCCAGGTGGCGCCACTGCGACGAGGGCCGCCACGCGCTTCAGTCTCCTCGCCGATCACCGAGCCGGGATCTCCCAGCGACGACGGCCCGCTCGCGTCCGGCTGCTCACCCATTCGACCTCAAAGCCTACGCGCATCCTATGGCCTGGGCAAGTTAGGCCGACTCGGCCTCTCAAAGGGATCTATAGTACGGCCATGCCACGCGGACTTTTGGTCGCGATCGAAGGGATCGATGGTGCCGGGACCACGACTCAGACGGCGCGTCTTGCCGAGTGGCTGGCCCGTGACGGCCATGCCGTGCACCGCACCCGAGAGCCGTCGACGGGTCCGATCGGACAGCTCCTGCGCGAATTCTTGAGCGGGCGACACGCTCCCGGGGACCGTGCCGCGCTGGCGCTGCTGTTCGCGGCCGACCGACTCGACCACCTCCGACGAGAAATCGAACCGGCACGCGCGGCGGGACAGATCGTCCTGACCGACCGCTATCTGCTCTCCTCTCTGGCCTATCAGTCGATCGACCTGTCACGCGAATTCGTCGTCGCCATCAACTGCCTAGCGCCCGATCCGGATCTGACCTTGTGGGTCGACCTCCCGGTCGAAGCGGCGGCCCAGCGGCGGCGCCAACGGGGTGGCCCCGAGGAGCTCTTCGACGATTTCGAGTTCCAGGCGCGCGTGGGAGAGGCCTATCGCCACGAGGTCGGTGAGCTGCGTCGATCCGGCCGACCGGTGGTGATCATCGATGGGAGACCCAGCGCGAACGAGGTCTTTGACCAACTGAAAGAAGCGCTCGCCCGACACCTGCCCGGCATGGCACCCTGAAGCCGATGAGTGTCTGCCTCACCTTTGATCTCGACTGGGCCCCCGATTTCGTCCTGGAAGATCTGCGTCAGCTCCTCCTCCCCCATCACCTCCCCTCCACCGTCTTTTGCACCCACGAAAGCCCGGCGGTACGCGCTCTCATTTCGGCCCCCGAATACGAGACCGCGATCCATCCCAATTTTCTCGTCGACCGCCCTCCTGAGTTGGTCCTCTCCGAATCCTTGGCTCGGTTTCCCGCCAAGGGCGTGCGCAACCACGTACTCTATTTCCATTCGCGACTTTTGCCCCTCTTCCATCGCCAGGGCATCGAGTATTTTTCCAACGACCTGCTATTCCTGCAGCCGGGTCTACGCCCCTTCTTCGATTGGAGCGGCCTCTTGCGGTTGCCCATCTACTGGCAGGACGATGTCCACTGCATCTACTACCGCGATCAATTTCGCCCGGAGCTCCTACACCTCGGGCAGCCCGGTCTGAAGGTGCTGAACTTTCACCCCATTCACGTGTTCTTGAATACGCGGAATTTCAACGACTACGGAGCGGCAAAACCGGACCAGAACGATCCCGATCGCTTGCGACGACACCGCAACTCCGGCCCCGGGATCCGCACTCTGCTTTGCGAACTGCTCGAGTCAGGCGCTCTCTCCGAGTCACAACAGCTCGGAGCGGTCGGGACAGAATTTGCGCGGGAGAACCGCTACGCGGGCAACTACGCCGAGTTCTTGAAACAATGAAACGCGTTCTAGTGACCGGCTGTGGGGGGCCGCTCGGCGTCAATGTCACCCGATCGCTCAAGAAGGATCCAGCTGTTTGGGTGCTGGGCACCGATGCCAACCGGTATCACCTTCATCTCTCGCTGGCCGATGAGTCGGTGCTCATTCCGCCGGCCCGGCAGACCGCCGACTATCTCGCGGCGCTCGGCGAACTCATCGCGCGCCATTCGATCGATCTCGTGCTACCGACCCATCCAGTCGAAGTACGTACCCTGGCCAAGAACCGCTCTCTCCTAGCGGATGTTCGCCTGTTCTTGCCCGCGACGGAAGCGATCCTGATGGCGGACGACAAATGGCAGACTCATCAGCGTCTGCTCGATGCGGGGCTGCCCGTTCCTCGGACCTTTCTCATCCAGTCGCCGGCCGATCTCGAACGCTGCTTCGCGGAAATCGCAGCACGTCCCCTCTGGGTGCGCGGCAGTGGCGCGCCCGGGATCGGCATCGGTGTGGCCTCGCTCCCCTGCCGTAAGCTGGAACATGCCATCCAGTGGGTCGACCACCACGAAGGGTGGGGCGGCTTTATCGCTAGCGAGTATTTGCCCGGGCGCAACCTCACCTGGTGCGGCCTGTTTCGCGAGGGCGAACTGGTGGCAGCGCAAAGTCGGGAACGGCTCGAGTACGTCCTCCCCCATGTCAGCCCCAGCGGGATCACCGGCGCTCCTGCGGTCAGCCGAACCCTCGTTCGACCGGAGCTGCACCAGTACGGCACCCAAGCGGTGCAGGCCTTGCCAGGTTTACCCCACGGTATCTATTTCGTCGATTTCAAAGAGGACTCGGCGAGCCTGCCCCGGATCACCGAGATCAATGCCGGGCGTTTTGGCACCACCATCCATTTTTACTCCGAAGCCGGGTGCAATTTCCCGCTACTAGCGCTGCAGCTCGCCTTCGGCGAAGCTGTTCCCAGAGCGCCGCTCTACGATCCGATCCCGCCCGATTGGTATTGGATCCGAACGCTCGACTGCGGTCCGGTACTAGTCCACATCGATCCATGACTCCGCTCGTCATCTGCGATTTCGATGGCACTCTGGTCGACCTCCACATCGATGTCGAAGCCCTCCGCGCAACCCTTCGAAACCTCTTCTCCCGCGCCGGAGTAGAGTGCGATTTCAGACCACTCCTCCCGAGTTTGACCCGCGTTCATGCGGAGCTGGGCGACGAAGAGCTGTGGCGAAGGGCCTGGGCGATCATCGATGAGGAGGAGCTCCGCGCGTGTGAACGCGCCGAACTGCGCCCGGGTGCTGGCGAGTTTCTCCAGCGCCTTGCGGGTGCACCGATCGCACTCTTTTCCAACAACAGCCGCCGAGCGGTGGAGCGATCTGCCCAGTGCGTCGGCCTCCATCTCGGTCGCTTCGGGCAGATCATCGCTCGCACCCAGCCGGGCTCCCTCAAGCCATCGGCACAGCCGATCTTGGAGCTCTGCGCCCGCGACTGGGGATGCTCGATCGATCGCATTGTGCTGCTCGGCGACCATCCCTACGACATGGAGTCGGCTCGCGATGCCGCGCAGATCCTCTCCCAAGAGGGCGATCCACGGCCGCTGGTGGCGATCGGACTGCCCCAAGAGCGGGCCGGCGCCGTGGCACTCGAGCAGGCGGGCGCCTGCTTCATCGCCGCCGATCTCGAGGAGGCCGCCGCACTGGCGATCACACCGCGATCTCCACACGAGCTATCGCTGGTCTATCTCGCCCTCAATGAACAGGCCTCGATTCCCGGGGCGATCGCCGAAGCACGCCGCTTTGCCCAACTCTATCTATCGGGCTACCAGATCGTGATCGTCGACGACGGCAGTACCGATGGAACCAGCCAAGCTGCCGAGGCCGCAGGCGAGGACGTTTGCCTGGTGCGGCACCTCGAAAACCGAGGCATGGGCGCCGCCATGCGCAGCGGCTACCGCGCCTCCTCCAAGAACTATATCGCGCACCTTCCCGCTGATCGCCAAGTGCGCGCCCAGGCGCTGCTGCCGTTCCTCGAACGGGTCCACCCAGAGTGCGTGGTCACCAGTCGCTACAGCGCAGCTCCCGCGGGCAAGCAGCGAGCGCTGCTGTCATGGATATTTCGCCTGCTCGTGGAGAAGGTGGGCGGACTCACGGTCGACTTCGCCGGCACCTATCTCTTTCACCGCCGCTGGTTGGAGCGGGTCGCACTCCACACCATCCTCTCCAATACCTTCCTCTTCAGCTTCGAACTACTGCAACGCTTCGCCGAAGCCGGCGCAAGTTTCCAAACGGTTCAAATCCATCCCTTTCCTCGAGTCGATGGCCAGAGCCGTGAGCTTGCGCTGAGACGTATCGCCAACGTTGCCCGCGAGATCGTCCGCTATCGCTGGCGACAAGTTCGTGGCTACAGCGCACTTCAGTCGCGTTGAGCGCGAGCGCCCCCACAGCGACCTGAGGGAGCGTACGTGGTGGGTACGTGACCGAGGGGAGCGAGGAGGTAAGCCGCGATTCAACGCGACTGAAGTGCGCTGTAAGGTACTGACGCTACGAAACCGCCTGTAGTGCCGGACGATCCTCAAAGAAGGCCACCAGCTCCTCCTCGCGTGCACGCGCATCGCTCATGCCCAGCTCGATCAGATCGCTCGAATAGTCGCGATCGAAGAGCACATAGGAGAGCAGATCCGCTTCGGTCGACTCGCCGGAAAGAAAACGCAGCGCTCTCCCCATGACTCCGCCGATCTCCGCCAGCCGTGGCCGACGAGCGTGAGTCGCCGCTAGTGCGCCAATGTCGCGCGACGGCCGAATCAATAGATCGCGTACCAGCCGAATGCCCTGACCGCGCAACGGCATCAACACGTTGTTGATCTGTTCGACGAAACTTTCCCCATACGCGCGGATGCCACCGTCGAAAATCGCATTCATCCGATGAAGCCGATCGAGGTCATACTCGGTGTGGTCGAGAAGAAGCGCATTGAGTGCCTTGCCGAGCAGGAACCAGGCACTCGGGTAATCACGAAGGTGCTCACCCGCCACGGCGACCGCCTCGCGCCGGGTCGGCATATGGCGCAGCGAGACCACCAGGACCCGATCGGCCCCGAGTCGCAGTGCCGGCGACAGCGGGGTGTTTTGCCGCAAACCACCGTCGCAGTAGAAGGCACTATCGATGGGCACGGCCGGAAACAGCACGGGGATGGCCGCTGAGGCCAGTACATGCGCCGGCCCGATCTCCGCCGCGCGTGCCCGCACGAAGGGATCACGGCTCCAGGGCGGCAAACTACCCTCGCGGTTTTGCACGAATACCACCGTGTTGCCCGAGGCGACGTGGGTCGCCGAAATCGAAAGCGCGTTGAAGTGGCCCGCTGCCAGGTTATTGGCGATGCCGCGCCACGGTACCCGTCGAACCACGAATCGCTGGAGCCCCGCGGTGTTGAGGATCCCACCCGCCCCCATCGCCGCTTTGTCCGAACGGGGCCGCCCTCCCATCAGTAGCCGCCCCGCCCGCACTAGATCGCTCAGCGAGAGGTCCACCATCTCGCCGATCTTCAGCGAGTGCCAGTGGTTCGCCAGTCGCTGGGCCTGGTTCACCGGGTCATTCGCCGTCGCTGCCAAGTAGGTCGCGTTGATCGCCCCGACCGAGGTACCGCAGAGGATATCCAGGCGTGGCATTCGACCCAGCCGCTTCGGTAGCTCCTCGCGCAGATAGCGCACCACACCCACTTCATAGGCGCCGCGCGCGCCGCCCCCCGATAGCACGAGCGCGGTTTTCCCCGTCGAAGGAGCGGCCATACTTTATTTTAGTATGGGCTGACCGGCAGGTCGAATTTCTGCTGACCGCAGGGTAACGAGAACGATCTCAGAGGGTGAACCGATGCGCAGCGGGGGGCCAGTCGTCCCGGCCCCGCGACTGACGTAGAGCTGGGCCGATCCCAGCTCATACCACCCGGCCGTGTAGCGGTAGCTGAGACTGGCGGGATTGAGCAGACGCGAAAAAATCGGAATTGCAAGCTGCCCCCCGTGAGTATGGCCCGACAGCACGAGCGACGCGCCGTGCGCTGCACACTCTTCAAACAGGATCGGGTCGTGGGCCAATATTACGGTAGCTACGCCTGGAGCTCGCCCCTTGACCGACCGGGCCACATCGTGCCGATTGCGCCAAGTATCATCGACGCCTCCCAGCCAGTAGCACGCGCCACTGCGCTCGACGACCCGGCCACAGTTGCGCAGGACCTCAATCCCCGCCCGCTCGAGCGCCGCCACTAGCCGCACGTGGTCGCACATGTAGTCGTGGTTGCCCATACACAGCACCACGCCATCGCGGCCGCGCAGCCGCCCCAGCTCCTCGGCGACTGCCTCGATGAAGTGGTTTCCGGAAGCCACGAGATCGCCGGTCACCGCCACCAGATCGGGGGTGAGGGTGTTGATAAGATCGACCCAACGCCTGACTCGTTTGGGCGGAGTGTGGGGCCCCATGTGAATATCGGAGAGCTGCGCGATGCGATAGCCGTCGAGCGCGCGCGGCCATCCCGGAATGGCCAGTTCGATCCGGCGAAGGCGCGCCCGCATCCGTCGGTATGTCAGTCCGCCAATCCCGGCCCAAAATCCGCAACCCAGCGCGGCGGTGGCGGCGATCCGATCCGACGCTCCGACGCAGCGGGCCAGGAAAAAACAGACAGGCGCTGCCAGCCCCGCATAGAGCGCCATCGCCCACCAGAAGTAGTAACCGTAGAGCGTCGCACCGAGCATGCCAGTTTCGCCCGGCAGGCCGATCCGGAGTCGCAGGACGAGCGGTAAGGTCATCACCGCACAGAATCCCATAGCCGCAGGAACTGCGGCTGAACCCCACCCGGGCAAAAGTAGGCGAACGAGCAGCCAGCCCCCTGCCAGCTGCCCTCCGAGGCCGATCGTCAGCGCCATCAGAATGTAGTGGCGCCGAGTCAGCCGGTGGCGAGAAAACATCACGGACGGGACAGCTCGGCCAATTTAGCAATGAACGCTGCTCTCTGCGGCGTCTCTAAATTACCGATCTGGACGAAAATCGCCCGCTGCTCATCGGTGAGTGCGATCGGCGTCTCGACCACCACCCGAATATGTGCATCACCGCGCGCTCCTCCGTCGCACGGAAATCCGCGGCTGCGCAGCCGGAAGAGAGAGCCGGTCTGGGTACCCGGCGGGACGCGCATCTCCACCAGTCCGTCGAGCGTTGGGACGGAAATGGACGCGCCCAGTGCTGCTTCGGCAAAAGAAATCGGCACCTCACACAACACCACATCGCCCGAACGCTCGAGCAAAGAGTGGGGGCGCACCCGCACCACGACGTGTAGATCACCGGGGAGCCCACCGTGCCGACCGGGTTCCCCAGCGCCCTGCACCCGGCGCACCGCTCCTTCGAGGGTGGCCGGAGGAATCGTCACGGTAAACTCGCGCTCCTGTGCGACGGTTCCCTCACCCTCGCACGGAGGACAGGTCTCGAGCACCACCTTCCCCACGCCCCCGCAGCCCGGGCAGCTCTTACCGACGGTGAAGAAGCCCTGTTGGAGTCGAGTTTCACCTCGCCCAGCGCAGCGTCCGCAGCTTACCCGTCCCCTCTCGCCACCGCGCGCACCCGTCCCGTCGCAGTCCGAGCAGACCCTGCGCGACGGCACCCGAATCGTCTTTTGGCATCCCAGAGCCGCTTCGACGAAGTCGACCTCGAGGGTGTAGCGGAGGTCGCGCCCCGGGCGCCTCCCCTTCTGACGGCCGAAGAGATCGCCGAACAACTTTTCAAACAGATCGGTAAAGGACTCGAGCGTCGCTTCGAATCCTCCACCGGGGGGACCGAAGCGGTCGTAGCGCGCACGGCTCTCCGGATCGCCGAGCACCGCGTAGGCCTGCGAAACCTCTTTGAAGTGCTCTTCCGCCTCTCGTGCGCCCGGATTCTTATCGGGATGGTAGCGCATCGCCAGCTCGCGGTATGCGCGCTTGATCTCGCCCGCATCGGCCTCGCGTGGGACGCCGAGTACTTCGTAATAGTCCCGCCTCATCCTCCGTCGGTTGGGCTCGTCGTGGCGGCCGATTCCTTCTCGGTCTGCGAATCCGAAGTGCGCTTGAAGATCAGCTCACCGATCTCCTGCGCCGTCTTCTCGGCGCCACCCACCACCACCGGCAACATTGCCTCGTCTTCCGCGCTGGCGCGAGCCGCCGCAATTTGTTTTGTGTACTGGTTTCGCTCCTCTTCCGAAAAGAGCGCGGTGTATTCCTCAAGCGAACGAACTGCCGCATAGATCAGCCCTTCGAGTCGCAGCTTGAGATCCGCCACCGACTTGCGCTCCACGTCATCGATCTTCGTAGCTTCCGCCTCGGCGCAAAGCCGATCGATCTCATCGCTCGTCAGCCCCGAGCTCGGCACAACCTTGATGGCCTGTTCGCTCTGAGTGGAAAGATCGCGTGCCGACACCGACAAAAGGCCATCGGCATCGATATCGAAAGCCACCTCGATCTGCGGCACGCCGCGCGGTGCGGGAGGGATCCCCACCAGCTGAAAGCGCGATAGCGACTTGCAGTCGGCGGCCATCGCCCGCTCGCCCTGCAGCACGTGCACCTCGACAAAATCCTGATTGTCGAGGGCCGTGGAGAAGACCTCCGAATGGCGGCATGGCAGCTTGGTATTGCGCGGAACGATCGGAGTGAACACGCTTCCCGCCGTCTCGACCCCCAGTGTCAGGGGCGTAACATCGAGCAGCAGGAGACCATCCGACCGCCCCTGCAGCACCGCCCCCTGAATCGCCGCGCCGACCGCAACCACTTCATCGGGATCCACGCGCTTGTTTGGTTTCTTCCCGAAAAAGTGTTCGACCTGCGCTTGCACGAGCGGCATCCGCGTCTGTCCGCCGACCAAGATCACCTGTTCGATATCGACTGCCGAGAGGCCTGCATCAGCGAGCGCGAGCGCACAGGGATCGATCGTCCGATCCACCAGGTCAGCGACCAAGCTCTCCAGTTTGCTGCGCGTCAGTACCGTCGTAAGATGCTTCGGACCATTCCGATCGGCCGAGATAAAGGGAAGATTGATCTCCGTCTGCAGGGAATTCGATAGCTCGTGCTTGGCGCGCTCGGCCGCCTCCTTGAGACGCTGCAGCGCCATCTTGTCGAGCCGCAGATCGATCTTCTCCCGCGCTTTGAACTCGTCGCACAGGTGGTCGATAATGCGCCGGTCGAAGTCCTCACCCCCGAGATAGGTGTCACCATTGGTGGCTCGTACCTCGAGTACCCCTTCGGACAGCTCGAGGATGGAGATATCAAACGTCCCGCCACCGAGATCATAGACCGCGATCTTCTCACTACGCCCCGGCTGGGCGATCCCGTAAGCCAACGCGGCTGCGGTCGGCTCGTTGAGGATACGTAGGACCTCTAGCCCCGCGATCTTGCCAGCGTCCTTGGTGGCCTGACGCTGCGCCTCATCGAAGTATGCTGGCACCGTTATCACCGCTTGGGTCACTGGCTCACTGAGGTAGGCCTCGGCGATCTGCTTCATGTAGGCCAACACCTGCGCCGAGATTTCCGAGGGCGAAGCGGATCTTCCGCCCAGCATCACTCGGCAATCGCCGTTCTGCGCCGCAACCACCTGATAGGGACAGATCGTGAGGTGCTGCTGCACCTCCTGGTCGTCGAACTTGCGTCCGATGAGCCGCTTGACCGCCGAGAGGGTGTTTTCCGGATTACTGATCGCCTGCCGTTTGGCAACCTGGCCCACCAGACGCTCGCCACCCGGTCCGTGCGCCACCAGCGATGGAGTCGTCCGAGTTCCCTCGGCGTTGGGGATCACGATCGTTTGTTCACCCTCGAGAATGGCGACGCACGAATTGGTAGTACCCAGATCGATGCCGACAACTCTGCTCATGCGAACCTACGCCTTGATATCGACATGCGGGGCCCCTGCCACCGATTCCGGGGGCGGCGCCGAGGGCTGCTTGGCGACCGCCACCATGGCTGCACGCAGGAGACGTGGGCCGATCAGGTAGCCGCGGCTGAAGACCTTGGCCACGGTGCCAGGAGGTACCTCGCTCGTCTCCAGCTGCTGAATCGCATCGTGGCGGTTGGGATCGAACGGCTCGCCCTGCGCCTCGAACCCTTTGATCTCGAATTTTTCCAGTACGCTGTGCAGCTGCTTGTCGACCAGTTTCACTCCCTGTCCGAGCTGTTCCAACGTTCCACCGTTGGCCAGCGCCTCGAGCGCCCGTTCGAAATTATCCAGCGCCGGGAGCAGCTCTTTGGCCAGCTGCTCCCGCCCCCGCGTGGCCGCATCCTCTGCCTCACGCCGCGCGCGTTTTTTCCAGTTCTCGAACTCGGCAGCGACCCGCAGCATGCGGTCACGAGCATCGTCGCGCTCCCGCTCGAAGCGCGCACACTTCTCTTCGATCGCTTCGCTCGGATCTTCCTGCGCTACAGGGGCGGGTGGTGGTTCCATCTCCGCCGGAGGTTTCTCTGATTCATGGCTCATGGTCAGTCCTATCCATGCCGATCGATCATATTGGAAACAATCTGGGCCGTAAAATCCACCAAAGCGATCACCTTGGAGTAGTTCATCCGGGAGGGTCCCACCACACCCAGCGTCCCGAGCGGCCGATCCTCGGCACCATAAGCGGTCGCCACCAGCGCCAGATCGGTGAACTCGCCCAGCTGCGCCTCGGCGCCGATGAAGACCTTCAGGCCATCGGCCTGCTCCGTCCTCTCGAGTAGCCCGACCAGCGTCTCCTTCTGCTCCAAGGCCGCGAGCAGCGCTTTCATCTGCCCCACATCCGATGGCGTCGCCTGTTCGACCAGACGTGCACGCCCCTCGATGATGACTTCTCCGCCCGCTTCGTCGTGGAGCGCCACCTGAGACAGCTCCAGGGCCCGCTTCGCCATCTGATCGTAGGTCGCCCGCTCGCTCGCCAACTCCTTCGCAATGCGGCTACGAACGGCGGCCAGCGTGAGTCCACTCAGCCGCTCATTGAGATAGTTGTTGATGCGTTCGATCTCTTCGGTGGCCACACTAAATTCGGGATGGATTAGCTTGTTCTGGACATGACCGCCCGTAGTCACCAGCACCACCAGAAGCGATCCCGAAGGCAGTCGCATGAATTCGAGATGCTCGAGCGTCGACTGTGCCATACGCGGAGTCGTGAGCACCACGGTATGCTGCGATAGATCGGACAGCACCTTGCTCGCTTCGCGCAGCGCGGTCTCCAGCTCACCCGTCGGCAGATCGTAGCGCGACCGCATCTCCTCCCGTTCGCGCGGTGACAGCGTTCTCACCTTGAGGAGAGAATCGACAAAAAACCGTAACCCCTCGTCGGTCGGCATGCGGCCCGCCGAGGTGTGGGGCTGCTTGAGCAGACCCGCCTCCACCAAATCGGCCATCACGTTTCGCACCGTCGCAGCGGATAGGTCTACCCCATGGCGCCGCGTGACCGTGCGCGAACCCACGGCCTCGCCCGTCGTGAGATACTCCTGCACCACGACCGAGAGAATCTTTCGCGCGCGAAGGTTCAAATCAGTCAAAACTTGAGCCCCTCCAGCGGATCTTCCGACGGAGTTGCCGTCGAGCTCTTCGCCGGCTTGGGTGCTGCCGGCCTCCCCCCTGCCGGGGCCGGCCTGGGCGCTGCATGCTCGTCGCTCTTCTGCGTCACGCGCCCGGTGATTTCGTCGACGATATTGGCGTTGCTGTCGCCTGCCACCGCCTCCCCTTGCGTCACCTGGTCGACCAGCGCACCGGCCGATCGCTCGCGTGGACTATGGAGCAAGCGGCTTCGCTCGATCTCGGCAACCGCGCTCTTTTTCATCAGCGACAGGCAAAAGTTGCCATAGAAGTTGGTTAAATCGAGCGCCCAGAGCAGATAGTCCCCCATCGGGGCCCACTCCAGGTGATCCAGCGTCTGCTCATCGCTGGTGCGCTTCTTCCGAAAGGTGGCGGCTGCGGCCCCGTAACGCTTCTGCACCACGGTGGCAAAATCGTCGAATTTCTTCCCGGCAAAGTTCGGATTCTCCGCGTTGAAGGCGATGAGCTGCTTCCACAGCCGATCGTTGTAGAAGAAGAGAAAGCGGCGTTGGTCCTTCTCGAGCAAAACGAACATCGACTCGCCGTTCTTGTGGGCGAATTCATGATCGACGATCGAAACATCCCAGCCCGTTTTCTGCCCATCGAACTTGACGTAGCTATTCTTGACCTTGGCGACGGCCTCCTCCCGTTGCCGAATCAGCTCATCCTGCTTCGCCGAGACCGTCTCATTCTTGATCTTCTCGTCGAACTGCGCCGCGATATCATCGGTGACCATCTTCATAGATTGGTCGGGTGAAAGATCCCAAGTGAATTTCCCCGCCAGCTCGCTGATCGCGCGGGGAGGCGCGGCGACCGCCCTGGCGGCTGCATGCGACGGCTTTTTCGCCTGTGCGGGCGCAACGATGGTTGCAAGCGTCAACAGCCCAGCTCCTATTCGCATGGGGACTTCTCCTCGGCGAGGTCGAAATCTAGCATACCCACTCCTACCTGGCGAGGTGGCGGCTGTAATCGCGCCGCAGCTCCTCGTCGGCAAGAACGCGGCAGGCCTCGTCCAGTACTTCGATCATCTCGCCAAGCGAAATGCCCAGCTCCTCACGCAGCCCCTGCGATACCCGGTCGCCGCGAAACTGGTCGCGCATCCGCTGCCAAGCTCCCCGCACCTCGAGGGCCGTCGCCTCCCGCCCGACGCCCAGAATTGCAAAGTAGTCGCCATCGTGGACGAGTGCCCGAACGGCCAGCGCCCGCTCCCGAGTCAGAGGTGTCTCGTCGAAGTTGAGATCGATATGGACCGTGCCGAGCTCCGGCAGGGTCCGCTCAAAGTCGCCCATCGCGCCTATGCTACATCATCGACACCGGATCGACATCCAGCAGAATTCGCACGCCGCGCAGGCTCTTCGTGCGGGCAGCGAGCAGCATGGTGCGAAGCGGTGTGGGCTGCGAGGCCTTGACCAAGATTTGCCAGCGGGTACGCCCTTTCAGACGCGCGAGCGGAGCCTCGGCCGGTCCGACGACCGAGATCGCTGCCTCGATGGGCGCGCGCGCCGCCAAACCTCGCAATCGCAGCGCCACTTCGGTGGCTGCGTGGCGCACGGCACCGCCATCGGGGCCGTCGAAGCGGACTATTCCCAGTCGACAAAAGGGCGGATAGTTGAGCTCCTCGCGCGCCGCCCGCTCGCTCTCGAAAAATCGCAGGTAGTCGTGAGCACGGGCGCAGAGTACGCCGAGATGTTCGGGATTGTAGGTCTGAATCAGCACCCGACCCGGTCGCTCGCCACGCCCGGCCCGCCCGGCGACCTGTTCGAGCAGCTGGAAGGTCCGCTCGGTGGCACGGAAATCGGGGAGCCCCATGCCCTGGTCGGCGAGCACCACCCCGACGAGCGTAACGCGCGGGAAATCGTGCCCCTTGGCGATCATCTGCGTGCCCACCACAAGGTCGATCTCGCCGACGCGCAGCCCGTCGAGCACACGCTCGAGGCCACGGCCGTAGGCGCTGTCGCGATCGAGCCGCGCCACCCGCGCGTGCGGGAAACGCTCCACCACCCGTTGCTCGAGCCGCTCCGTGCCCATGCCGAACTGTTCGATCGCCGACGCCTGGCAGCGTAGGCAGTGGGCCGGCACAGGTTCGAGATGGCCGCAGTAGTGGCATGCGAGCCGCTCACCCCGCCGATGATAGGTGAGCGTCACCGCGCAGTCGGGACAACTCATGCGATGGCCGCAGACGCGACAGAGAAGGAATGTGGCGAAGCCGCGGCGATTGAGAAACAACAGCACCTGTTCGCGGGCGGCCAGCGTTTCGTCGATCGCCCGTACCAGCGGCGCCGAGAGCAGCCCCTCGTCGGCACGGATCCGGTGCTGGCGCAGATCGACCACCTCTACCCGCGGCAGCGGGCGACCGGTGGGGCGCTCGACGAGCTCGAGCCGGTGGATGCGCCCGGCGCGCGCTGCCGCATAGGTCTCGAGGGAGGGCGTGGCCGATCCCAGAATCGCCAGCGCGCCCGCCGAACGTGCCCGCACCAGAGCGACGTCGCGCCCGTGGTAGCGAACTCCCTCCTCCTGCTTGAACGATCCGTCGTGTTCTTCGTCGACCACCACCACACCGAGCTGGGGAATGGGGGCAAACACCGCCGAACGGGCACCCAGCGCGATCCGCATCCGCCCCGCCTGGAGACCTACCCAGGCGTCGAACCGGGCGCGATCGGTGAGCCCGCTGTGCAGCACCGCCACCTGGTCGCCGAAGCGAGCGCGAAAGCGCGAGGCCAGCTGTGGGGTGAGGGAGATCTCCGGCACCAGCACCAGCGCGCCCCGCCCCCGTTCGAGGGCTACGGCGATGGCATGAAGATAGATCTCCGTCTTGCCACTGCCGGTAATGCCGTGCAGCAGAAAGGGCGCGAAGTCGCGCCGCTCGAGCGATGGCAGCAGTACCGCAAGGACGCGCAGCTGCTCCGCGGTCAGCGAGGGTGCCTCGTCTCGCGTAATCGCGATCGCAGTGAAGGGATCGCTCGCCCGCTCGCGCCGCACCTTGACTTCCGTGTTGCGTTCGACCAGCCCTCGCCCTTCCAGTGTCTTGAGCACCCTGCTCGCGCCAGCTCCGAGAGAGCTCACCTTGGCTTCGCCCTCGGCCTGGAGCAGCCGCTCGAGTACGGCCCGCTCCCGTAGCGAAACACCGTCGAGCAACGGCGATTCGAGCGCCTGGCCCAATCCCTCTGCCGCCCGCTGGCCCCGATCCGTCAGCACGACACGCTGCGCTTCACGGGCCCTGCCCCCCGATGGAACGAGCAGACGCGCCACCTCGCCCGGGGGCGCCAAGTAGTAGTCGGCGATCCAGCGCCCGAGCTCCACCAAATCCGGTGTGGGGCCAGGGCCGTCGATGATCCGCTCGATGGGTCGCGGATTATCGACGATTGTCGTCGCCTCGCCGAACACCAAGCCCTCAACGCTGCGCCCGCCGCAACGCACCCACACTCGGGAGCCGACCGTCACCAACATCCCTTCCGGCACCGCATAGGTGAGCGTGGTGGGCATGGGAAGAAAAACCGCAACTTCGACGGGGTGCACGGGCCCTAACCGTAGCGATCGATGAGGTCTCGCATCAGCGCCACCAGCCCGGGGCGAAGTTCAGGCCGTTTGAGGGCATAGGCCAGATTGGCGCCCAGATAGCCGAGGCGGTCGCCCGCATCGTGGCGCACACCGCGCAGCCGCAGCCCGTAGCAGCCATCGCCCTGCGCTGCGAGGGTGCGCAGCGCATCGGTCAACTGGATTTCGCCCCCCTTACCTGGCGCAGTGCGCTCGAGGATCGGCCAGATCGACGCCGGCAGGACGTAACGCCCGAGGATCGCCAACTGGCTCGGCGCGGTCCCCGGCGCCGGCTTCTCCACCAGCTGACTCAGTCTGAGTAGCCGCTGCTCGTCGCTGTCCACCACGACATCGCCGGCGACCACGCCATAGAGGTGCTCCTCCCCCGCGGGTACTTCGGTGAGCGCTACCACCCCCGCTTCGCCGCCGAGGCGTTCGAACACGGAGCACAGTTGTCCAATGCCCCCTTGCGGCAGACCCTCACAATCGATCAGATCATCGCCCAGCAGCACCGCCACGGGCTCATCGCCCACCGCCTGGTGCGCCACCGCCACGGCATGGCCCAATCCAAGCGGCTCCTTTTGCCGCACCGAGATGAGCCGAACGCGCCGCGAAATCGCTGCCACCTGTTCGTACAGCTCGCGCTTCTGTCGCTTGGCGAGCGTCTCCTCGAGCTCGTAGGAGACATCGAAATGGTCCTCGATCGCTGACTTGCCTCGTCCCGTGACCAGCACGATCTCCTCGATGCCAGCGGCGAGTGCCTCCTCCACCACCAGCTGAATCGTTGGCACGTCGACGATCGGCAGGAGCTCCTTCGGCACCGCCTTGGTCGCCGGAAGGAAACGTGTACCGAGCCCCGCCGCTGGAATCACCGCCTTGCGAACGCGCATGATGCGCCAACCTACCGCGCTCGGGGCGGGTCGACAAGCTCGCGATGGCGGCGGCGGCGTTCGCTACCAAGGCGGGGATCCCCCTCCTCGTCGCGCTGCTGCCGTGCGATTTCGGCGCGGCTCATCTCCAGACGGCGGGCGAGCTGCGCACGACGCAGGGCCCAGTCAACGAGTCCTACCAACACCAGCAGCCCCGCCATACGCACAGCGATTCGCCCAGCAGCCGCGAGGGCGAGCGTGAGGGCGATCGGCGCTCGCAGAAGATCGAGCTCAGGTCGCAGCGCCAGCGCAAGACTCGCGAGGGCAATCGCCCACCATCCGACGCGCGCCACCAGTGTCGGACGCGGACTCCGTACGCTGCGCCAGGGAGCCACCACGATCGCGCGGGTCTGCACCAACCCAAGGAGCAGCGCCGCGCCGACTGCCGCCAGCAGGGGTAGACCGACCAGCCGCGCCAGCACGCCCCACACCTCGTGCATGGCCACCGATCCCGACCAGGCCGCGCGCGCCAGCTTCAAGATCCCGCCATCGCCCCCCAGTAGCAGCGTTGCGGTGCCGGCGCCAAGAGCGGCTGCGCCACACAGCAGGGGGCTCAGCGCGACCTCCCCACGCCGGCGCGCATCTGCATGTTGCCGTTCGTTGGGCATCTACAAACCCAATCCTACTTTGAAGGTGACGCTGTCCCCCACGAAATCTAAAAAGTGCGGCTCATCGAGCGGATGCAACTTCGAGTAGGCGACATCGATCCCCTTGTAGTCGGAGTGGGCCCAGCCGATCGCACCGCTCACAAAGAGTCGGTCCACCAAATAGAGCTCCACACCGGCATCGATCCCATAGGTGTACATCCAGCTGATCGCGCTGGATCCAGCGATATCGCCGCCGATGATGCCGCCGACCAGGCGCGCGTCGACGAACGGGGTGACCCGCCAGGGGTACTGGAAACCGATGTCGAGGCCACTGACGAAGGACCAGACGCCGATCGACCTCCCTTCGAGCATACCCTTGCCCACGCCAAACTCGGCGTCGATGGCGACGCGGAACCAGCGGGTCGAAATCGGATAGAGCTCGAGCTCGCCGGCATCGATCGGCAGAGGACTGCCGTCGAGTCCGGGCAGCGTGAGGCGGCGCCAGGCGAGCTTCAACGAGGGCGCAGGATGGCCCTCGTCCTCCTCCGGTGGCGGTGCGGGCTCGTCGTGTGCCTGAATGGTCCGAGCGAACTTGGGGTCATCCTCATCGGCCCACCCCGCGTTCCACTCCTCGGCGGCCGCGGGAGCAGCCGCCATAAGCAGGAGGGACAACGCGAGGATAGAGAACATGGAGACGGCTCATTATACCCTGCTTCGGTGCGCTCCCCCGGGGCGATCGGTGGCGCTCATCCCGCCAGGGTACGTGCGGCGGCGCTAAGCTCTGCGCCCATCCCACTCAGCCCACCGTCGAGCAGGCCGGCCAGCGCGGCAGCAGCGACCGCGACCGCGGTGAGCGCGAGCAGCCCCCGCACGGAAGCGAGTATCGCGCCGCCGCTGCGGGAGCGCCTTCCCGAGTCGACTCGGCGCACCAGGCCCCACGATAGATCGGCCAGCAGCAGGGCGGCCAGCACGGGTGCCGCCAACTCCACTGCAGCAGTGACAAGGCGCGCCATCGCCGCGACAGCGACTGCAGATCCACCCACGGGTGCGCTACCGAGCGGTAGGGCCAGATAGCTCTCGCCCACGGCCACCGCCCAAAAGCGCGGTCCGTCGAGCGCGCCAAAGAGGGCCAATGCCAACCAGAAGTACAAACGATCCAGTGTCACTCCTTGGGGGCCCTGCCCGACCAGCCGCCCGGCCACCTGAGCGGCGCGAAAGACCACCGAGGTGACAAAGCCCAGCGCCAACCCGACCGTCAGCTCATGTACGGCGGCTGGCCAGCCTTCGGCGACGCCCTGCTCGGCCGCAGGGAGTGCGGCCAGCGCGAGTACCACGCCGACCCACAACCGCGCAGCGCGGGAGGGGAGCGGCAACCCCACGAGTGCAAGCGGCACGGTCCGAGCGAGGAGCAGCCAGGGCATCAGGGGTGCCCTAGCGAGGGCACCAGGGCCAACATTCCGGCCATGAACCGTCCCAGCTGCGCGCCGATCCAGGGAGCGGCGATCGCCAGGGCCAACAGGCCGGCCGCGATCCGGGGAACGACGCTCAGCGTGCGCTCCTCGATCCGGAGAGCGCTCTGAATCAGGGACATGACCAGCCCGGCCCCGGCGGCAGCGAGTAGTGGTGGGGCAGCGAGCAGGAGCACCAGGGAAAGCGCCTCACGTAGCGCGTGGAGGAGCGGATCAGCCATAGCTTTCGATGAGGCCACGGGCCAAGAGGTGCCAGCCATCGGCGAGCACAAACAGCAGCAGCTTGAAGGGCAGCGCGACCGAGCGCGCGTCGAGCGAATGCATGCCCAACGCGGTCAAGAGGCTGGCCACCACCAGCTCCAACACGAGGAACGGCAACAACAAGAGGAAGCCGACTTGGAAAGCAGCGCGCAATTCCGCGATCACGAAGGCGGGCGCGAGCACCAAGAGATCGCGATCGCCGATCGCCGCGCGATCCACCGGCGGTCGCAGACGGCGCGCCAATTCCAGGAAGGACTGGCGCTCGCGGTCGGGCACGTGGCTCGCTAAAAATTCGCGCACCGGCTCGCGCCCGAGCTCAGCGGCTTGGGCCAGCGAAGCAGCGTCGCCTCGGGCCAGGCCGGGTGCCGCCGCCTGCCAAACCTTCTCACTGACGGGTGCCATGACAAACAGCGTGAGCAGCAGCGCCAGCGCGGTGATGACCGACGCCGGAATTGCGACCGGTCGGGAAAAGGCGCCGCGCAGGACCGAAAGCACAACGACAATCTTCACAAAGCAGCTCATCAGGATGGCTCCCAGCGGCACGAGCGCCGCGAAAGCCAGCCAAGCAGCCCAATCGCCCGGCTTCACTGCCCGAGTCCCATCGTGCGACGCACCAGCGCAGCAAACGTTTGCGGCCCGGCCGGCTGAGCCTCGATCTGCGCCGCCTGCGCTGGATCGAGCTCGGCGAGGAGGGAGATCGGCCCATCGCCAACGCCCACCAGCCAATAACGGCCCGCGACGGCGATCCCGTAGACCGACCGGCGCGGCTCGAGTTCAAGTCGCCCCAACACCCGCATCGCTCGCGAAGGACTTTCCCGTCGGCGAAGCAGCCGGAGCACCAAGGCCGCCAGCAGGGAGACGCCGAGGAGCGCTATTCCTGTCTGCAGAAAGTAGGAGGTCGGCACAGTGCGATTTGAACGTGCGGTTCGCCCGACGTCAAGACTTCGCTACCCAAATACGACGAGACTACCCTCCCGCAGCAGGAGTTTCAGGCTTAGACGATTTTGGGGTAGTCTTCTTAGCCTCGGCCTTGTCGCTGGGCTTCTTGGCCTCGCTCTCGGGGCGAACCACCAACTCAACCAACGACATCGGCGCCGCATCGCCGCGTCGGTTGCGTACCTTGATGACGCGGGTGTAGCCGCCTTGGCGCCCGAGAAAGCGTGGCCCCACGTCGTCAAACAGCTTGGTGAGCGCCGCACGGCTCTTCACCACGCGTGCCGCCATCCGAATCGCATGCACCCTGCGCGCACGGTCCTCAGCGTCGAACTTGGCCTCGTCCTTGGTCAGTAGCTCACCGAGCGAAGTCGACCAGGCGATCACTCGATCTGCATGACGCCGCACCTGCTTGGCCTTCACATCGGTGGTCTCGATTCGCTCATGCTCAATCAGCGACGCAACCATATTGGACCACATCGCGCGGCGGTGCGCGGATAGGCGCCCAAGTTTCTTTCCATCCTTTTGGTGACGCATAACTCTTTCCTTATGCCTTGCCGCGCTGGACCGGCGCTACCCAGCCATCGAGCTTGATACCGAGCGATAGGCCCATCTCGGAAAGGATTTCCTTGATCTCCTTCAGCGACTTACGGCCGAAGTTCTTGGTCTTGAGCATTTCCGATTCGCTGCGCTGCACCAGTTCACCGATGTAACGGATATTGGCGTTCTGTAGGCAGTTGGCGGATCGCACTGAGAGCTCGAGCTCCTCGACCGACTTGTCGAGGTTTTCGTTGAGCTTCTCCTGCTCCTCGGAAACGGTCTCCTCGATCGGCTCGTTGGTCTCCTCGAAATTGATAAAAATGGTCAGCTGGTCCTTGAGAATCTTGGCCGCGAAGGCGACCGCATCCTCCGGTCCCACCGATCCATCGCTCCACACTTCCAGCGTCAGTTTGTCGAAGTCGGTCTGCTGCCCGACGCGAGCGTGGGTGATGGTGTAGTTGACCTTCTTGACGGGCGAGAAGAGCGCATCGATCGGAATGGTGCCGACCGACATAGTGGCTGTCTTATTGCGGTCGGCGTTGACATAGCCGCGCCCCATCTGAACCATGAGTTCGAGATGCAGCTTGCCGCCATGCGACACGGTGGCGATATGCTGATCGGGGTTGAGAACCTCGAGCCCGTCCACGACGGCGATATCGCCAGCGGTCACCTCACCAGCGTCCTCTTTGTCGATGCGGACGACCTTCGGCTTCGGGTCGTGCATCCGCAGCATGACCTCTTTGAGATTGAGGACGATATCGGTCACATCCTCGACCACGTCCGGCAGCGTCTGGAACTCGTGCAGCGCGCCCTCGATCTTCACGGCCGTAATCGCCGCCCCCTGAAGCGAGGATAGCAGCACGCGCCGCAAGGAGTTGCCCAAGGTGGTGCCAAAGCCGCGTTCGAGCGGCTCACAGGTGAACTTGCCGTAGGTCTCGGTTAAGGACTCGCGGTCCACCTCGAGATTCTTCGGCCGGATGAGATCTCGCCAGTTCTTGGCATATACAGCAGGATTGGCGCTAGCGCTCGGCATGTGCGACTTCTCCTTTTACTTAGAATAAAGCTCGACGATCAGCTGCTCGCGGATCGGCAGAGTGAAATCTTCGCGTGAAGGCAGCCCCTTGACGCGCCCTTCGAACTTCTCCTTGTCCAGCTCCAGCCAGGCCGGTACGCCGCGGCGGTCGACCGCTCCCAGGCTATCATTGATGCGCGCGACCTTACGGCTGGACTCCTTCACCGATAGCACATCCCCGGTGCGAACCAGGTAGGACGGGATATTGACCCGCTTGCCATTGACGGTGAAGTGGCCATGGCGCACGAGCTGGCGGGCCTCGGCGTGGTCCCCGGCAAAACCGAATCGGTAGGCGATATTGTCGAGGCGGCGTTCGAGCAGCACCAGGAGGTTCTCACCGGTGACGCCCTTCATACGATTGGCCTTATAGTAGTAGCCGCGAAACTGGCGCTCGAGGACACCGTAGATGCGCTTGACTTTCTGCTTCTCGCGCATCTGCTCACCGTAGTCGGAATTCTTCTTGCGCCGCCCCTGGCCATGCTGGCCGGGGGGGTAGGCACGCCGCTCATAGCCGCACTTGTCGGTGTAGCAGCGGTCGCCCTTCAAAAAGAGCTTCATGTCTTCGCGGCGACAGAGCCGGCAAACTGGACCAATATAACGAGCCATGGTTCTCCTTCAGAAAATCAGCGGCATCACACGCGGCGGCGCTTGGGCGGGCGGCTGCCGTTGTGCGGAATCGGTGTCACGTCACGGATCAGCGAAATCTTGAATCCGGCCTGCTGCAAGGCACGCAGCGCCGACTCTCGTCCCGATCCCGGCCCCTTTACGTAGACCTGGATCTGGCGCATCCCGTGCTCCATCGCCTTGCGCGCGGCATCCTCAGCCGCGAGCTGGGCGGCAAAGGGCGTCGATTTTCGTGACCCCTTGAAGCCCCGCACGCCGGCCGACGACCAGGCGACCACATTGCCGGAGACGTCAGTAATAGTGACGACAGTATTGTTGAACGTCGACTGGATATGAGCAATACCGCTCTGGACGTTCTTCTTGACGCGCTTTTTGGCTTTCGGTTTTACAGTCGACATCCGATTCCTTTGTTAAGCGGCCGGGCCGGCGGTGCCGGTCGGCTTCTTGGGCTTGAGCATCCCTTTGCGTGGCCCTTTGCGCGTACGCGAATTGGTGTGGGTGCGCTGCCCGCGCACGGGAAGCCCCTTGCGATGGCGGAGCCCGCGGTAGCAACCGAGATCCATGAGCCGCTTGATGTTCATCGAAACGTCGCGGCGCAAATCGCCCTCGACCTTCTGCTCCGCTTCGATGACATCGCGAATCTTGCGCACTTCGTTCTCATCGAGCGCATCGGTACGCTTGTTGAGATCGATCCCCGCTTTGCCGAGGATCAGCTTCGCCTTGACCTTGCCGATGCCGTAGACGTAAGTGAGGGCAATCTCCATGCGCTTATTGCGCGGCAAGTCGACGCCAGCAATACGAGCCATTCAGGTCTCCTACCCTTGCCGTTGCTTGTGACGGGGGTTTTCGCAAATCACGCGGACGACGCGTTTGCGCCGCACCACCTTGCACTTATCACAAATCCTTTTGATCGACGCTCGAACCTTCATCGAACTGCTCCCATTCAAAGGCCGCACCTTATACAGCTATTGACTGATGTTGGCAAGACAAATTCGTATCGAGCACTTACAGCAGCTCCTGGTGGCGTTCGAGAAAGCGGGTCCCTACCCGTGCGCCGCTATCGCCCCAGCCGGAGGTGGCCGCCAGGAATCGCTGCTGCAGTACGTCGTCCGGCTGCGAGTACCCTCTCGTGCCCGCCGCAAATTCGAACATCTCCTCTGCCACCTCCAGGATCTCTTCCGGTGTATTATCAATGGCTTACAAGCCCTGCTGGCGGTAGATCGCCCCCTGGACAGCGGTCGGGACGGAGGCGATCATCTGGGCAAAACTCAGCACCTCGGCACCGACAGTGCGCCGGAGAAGCTTGGGAAGGAATAGCGCATTCGGCGAGAAGGGGCAGCCGCCCACCAGCGGGATACAATTGGTCAAAAGAAACGGTACCCCAAAACAGTGCGGCACGAAGGCTAGCCCCGAACCGCTGCCGAGAAAGAAGCGACATGCTGCGCAGAGAAAAACGTCCATCCAGTCGCTGCGCAAATCGGTGTGCACATAGTCGACCACGCGCGACATCTTGGGCAGGGGGCGCATCGAGGGATCGCCCATCCGAAACACCCAGCCACCCCGGCGTGTGATCGACTCGATGGCGGGCAGGTAGGTGTTGATCTCGCAGTTGTTCATCTCGTTGCCGGACTGGTCGCCGTGGAACCCTCTCTCTCGCACGTGCAGACAGACCCACCAGGCGTCACCCGGGATCCCGTGACGAACAAGCGCCTCCCACCCTCTGCGCCGGTGGTCCTCCTGGAGCCGCAAGAGCGGCGGGCGCCCTTCGGCCCGCCACTGTCTCTCCGCCGCGGCGACGGCGAAACCTGCCGGGAGATACTGATCGCGCACCTGGACGCTGAACGAGATATTGCGATCGAGTCGCTCCGCCAGCGGGGTCAAGGCAGCGATGAGCACGGGATCGGTGACGATGGAAAAGTAGTCTTTGAAATATTCGAGAAAGGCGAAGTTGACCACCTTTTCCCGCGGCGCGAGTACGATGGTCCGCTTGCGTTCGATCCAGCCGAGCTGCTCCAGTTTGGCGTACATATCGAGGAAGCTGATATGGCCGATTCCAACGTTGCCAGAAGGAAAGCCGAGGCGACTCGGATTCCGGGGAGTCGGCGCCGAAAGCAAGAAGCGCAGTCCCAAGGATCGTAGCTCGGCATATGCGGGTGCAGTCGCTCGGAACTCATCGGCCCGGCGCAGCGCCTCCGACCCCTCCATGGCCTGGCCATAGTTCCCGAGCGCCAACCAGAGCTCCTCGAGGTATTCGACCGGATCGGGTGCCAAATCGGCGGCCCGGCGAAAAGCCGCGATGGCGGCGGCGAGATCGGCGCGAGCCTCCGGATTCTTATGGCAAGTGGCGTGATAGCGGAACTGGTAGGCGCGGGCCGCACCGCCCCATGCTTCAAGATGAGTGGGCTCTACGGCAATCACCCGTTCAAAGTTGGTGATCGCATCGTTGTACATCGACCGCAGGAGTGCCAGCTGGCCGAGGAAGAATCGGGCATCGACCTGTTCAGGATCGGTTTGCAGCACGTCTGCCACCCGCCGAATCGCCTCCTCATGGCGACCCGAGCGGAATAGCTCCCTGGCCTCGTCGATCGAACCTTCAGCCATGGGGTCGGCTCAGCACATACGGCCCCTCGGCGGTGATGGCCACTGAATGCTCAAAATGGGCCGATAGGCTCCGATCGCGCGTCACTGCCGTCCAGCGATCGGCTAGCACCTCGACCTCCGACAGCCCCTGATTCACCATCGGCTCGATCGCCAGCACCAGCCCTTCGCGCAGACGCAGTCCGCGCCCGGGAGTACCGTAGTTCGGCACCTGAGGATCTTCGTGCATGGCCTGGCCGATCCCATGGCCGACGAAGGACCGTACGACCGAATAGCCGCGCTCCTCGACGTAGGACTGCACCGCCCAGCCGATATCCTGCAGTCGATTCCCGAGCACGCAATGGGCGATCGCCCGTTCGAGCGACTCGCGCGTGGCATCCATGAGGGCCTGCGCTTCTGCACTCACTCTGCCGACGGGAAGCGTACGCGCAGCATCGCCGCAGTAGCCCTCTTTGAAACAGCCGAAATCGATACCGATGATATCGCCCTCTTGGAGGATCAGATCCTTGCGTGGGATCCCGTGCACCACCACCTCGTTCACCGAGGTGCAGAGCACCGCGGGATAACCGTGGTAACCGAGAAAGGCCGAGGTCGCACCGGCGCGCTGGAGCTCGCGGTCGGCGATCTCATTCAGATCCCAAGTGGACACACCGGGCCTGACGGCCGCCTCGCAGGCGTCGAGGACTCTCGCAACGATCTGGTTCGCTGCCTGAAGCTTCTTGATCTCTTCAGGCGTCTTGAGAAATATTTTCATCCTACAAGAGCACGCTGGATGCGCTCGAGAATCGCATCGAGCGCGCCCGTGCCATCGACCCGCTTAGCACGCGTTCCGTAGTGAGCGACCAGCGGCGCCGTCTTGTTCTGATACTCTGCGAAGCGTTTCGAGATCGCCTCTGGGCGGTCATCCTCGCGCTGGAACAGCTCGGCTCCGCACTGATCACATTTGCCGATCTGCCGGGGCGGATTGAACTTCACATGGTAGGGCGTGTTGTCCTTGGGACAGGAGCGGCGACCCCCCAGCCGAAGCTGCAACTCCGCCTCCGGGACATCGATCGCCAGCACCCAAACGGGCTCCCGCTTCAGCTTGGCCATCAATCGGTCGAGGGCCTCGGCCTGGGGAATGGTGCGCGGAAAGCCGTCCAAAATCACGCCCTCGCGCGTATCGGGCCGGCCGAGCCGTTCTTCGACGAGGCCGATCACCACCTCGTCGGGCACCAGCTTGCCCGCATCCATGAAAGCCTGAGCCTTTTGGCCCAGCGCCGTGCCCTGGCGACGTGCCTCACGGAGCATATCGCCCGTCGAGATCTGCGGTATGCCCCACAACGCAGAGAGTTTTTGTGCCTGCGTCCCCTTCCCCGCACCGGGCGCACCGAGCAAAATTAAATTCCGCTGCATAGCGACCTCGTGGGTGGAAAAATTACGCTCTTTGGCGGATCGGCGCCCGACCCCGGATTCGGGGCCCTTTGGGGCCAGTGAATCCCTCGTAGTTCCGAGTGATGAGATGCGATTCGATCTGCTGCACAGTATCGAGGGCCACGCCCACCACGATCAGCAGTCCCGTGCCCCCGAACGAAAACGGAACCTTGAAATGTTGCTGCATCAGCTGCGGCAAAATGCACACGGCAGAGATGTACACAGCGCCGCCAAAGGTGAGGCGCGTCAAAACGCGGTCGATATACTCGGCGGTCTTCTTGCCGGGTCGGATCCCGGGGATGAAGCCGCCATACTTTCTCATGTTGTCGGCGACATCGACGGGATTGAAGGTGACGGCAGTATAAAAGTAGCAGAAAAAGACGATGAGCCCCACGTACAGCACGTTGTACTGCCAATTGCCGGGCTGAATTGCATCGGAGAATTTCTGCAACCAGCCGACCTGGATCCAGCCGGCCAGTTGGGATGGGAATAGCAAAATCGACGAGGCGAAAATCGGTGGAATGACGCCTGCGACGTTGATCTTGAGCGGCAGATGGGTCGACTGCCCGCCATACATTTTTCGCCCCACTACCCGCTTGGCGTATTGAACCGGAATCTTCCGCTGCCCTCTCTCGAAAAAGATAATGGCTGCGATGACGACGAGTACGATCACCAGAATCACGAACAGATCGAATACGGTCAGGTCGCCCTGCCCCTGGGACTTTTCGAAGAGGCGCATCACGGCGGTGGGAAATCCTGCGACGATGCCAGCAAAAATGACCAGCGAAATCCCGTTACCGATCCCGCGCTCTGTGATCTGCTCGCCGAGCCACATGATGAAGGCCGTGCCAGTGGTGAGCGATAGGACGGTCAGAAACAGAAATCCCGGACCGGGATCGATGACGACGGCCGCCCCCGTGGGACTGACCGACCTCTCAAAGCCGCGTGCCATCATGAAACCCTGGACCAGTGAGAGCACGACGGTCCCGTAGCGGGTGTACTGGTTGATCTTCTTTTGTCCCTGCTGCCCCTCTTTTTGCAGCCGCTCGAGCGCGGGAACCACCACGGTCAGCAGCTGCAGAATAATCGAGGCACTGATATAGGGCATGATGCCAAGGGAAAAGATTGAAAATCCCTCGAGCGCGCCGCCCGAAAACATGTTGAATAGCCCGAGAAATCCGCCCGAGCCCTTCGATATCACGTCTTTCATCGCCGCGCGGTTGACTCCCGGAACGGTGACGAAGATGCCGAGGCGATAGACCGCCAGAAGAGCGAGTGAAAACAGCAATCGGCGGCGGAGCTCTGGGACCTTGGCGATGTTCGCGATATTTGAAATGGCCACGGTGGGCTCTAGGCCTTCTTCTTGGCCGCGCGCTCATGCTGCGCCGGCACCTTGAGTGCAATCTCCTCGACCGTGGCCTTGGCTGCGGCCAACTTATCCTTCGCTGCCGCCGAGAAGCGGTGGGCCGAAACGGTGAAGTTCTGGAGTTTTCCTTCGGCGCCGCCCGCCAACACATTGACCAGCTCCGCCGAGCGCGGAACCAATCCCCGCGCCTTCATGCTCGCGACATCGGCCCGTTCGCCCGCGGCAAACTTGGCCGCCAAATCCCCGAGATTGACCGGGAAGAATTCGAGCCGAAATCGGAAGTTGTTGAATCCGCGCTTGGGAAGGCGGCGCGCCATCGCGGTCTGGCCGCCTTCAAACCCCGGCTTCGGAATGCCGTGATGGCCGGTGCGCGCCTTCTGCCCCTTCACTCCTTTGCCCGAAGTCTTGTGAAGACCTGAACCATGGCCACGGCCGAGGCGCTTGCGGTTGCGGGTGGCCCCGGGATTCGGGGTCAATGTATGTAGCGTGGTGCCCATGGACTTCTCCTCGTCTAATTCGCTGGACCCAGCACCCTCACGAGATGAGATACCTTTCGAATCATCCCGCGGATCGCCGGGGTGTCGTTGAGAGTGACGGTCTGGTGGAGCCGGGTCAAGCCCAACCCCCGAATTGCATCTTTCTGATCCTGCGGGCGATTGATCCCGCTACGGAACAGCGTGAC
This sequence comes from Myxococcales bacterium, assembly GCA_023248875.1. Lineage (GTDB taxonomy): Bacteria > Myxococcota_A > Polyangia > Palsa-1104 > SHYY01 > JAHFDT01. Next base: position 29,653 of record JAHFDT010000016.1, read on the forward strand.
TTTGAGTTTCTGTGCCATGGATGCCTCTTACGCCTGGAGCTCTTCCAGCGTTTTTCCGCGCGAGCGCGCCGCCGCGTCGGCGCTGCGCAGCTGCTGCAGCGCGGCCACCGTCGCGTGGATCACGTTGTGGGGGTTCGACGTCCCGATGCACTTGGTGAGGATATCCTGAATGCCTGCTACTTCCACGACCGCACGCACCGCGCCACCGGCGATGACCCCCGTGCCCTGCGAAGCCGGCTTGAGCAGCACCTCGCCGGCGCCAAAGACACCGAGTACCTCGTGCGGAATGGTCCCCTTATCGAGCGGGATCTTGAACAGATTCTTCTTGGCCTGCTCGGTCCCTTTGCGGATCGCTTCGGGCACCTCATTGGCCTTGCCCAGCCCCGCGCCGACATATCCATTCTGGTCGCCCACGACCACCAGCGCGCTAAAGGAAAACCGCCGGCCGCCCTTGACCACTTTGGCGACGCGGTTGATGTAGACCACGCGGTCGACCAGCTCGCCTACTTCATTGAGGTTGATTCCCACCAATATCTCCTTAGAATTTGAGCCCGGCTTCGCGGGCGCCGTCTGCCAGCGCGCTGACGCGGCCATGGTAGATGAAGCCGTTGCGGTCGAACACCACTTGGGTGATCCCCTGCTTGAGGCAGCGCCCGGCGATCTCGGTGCCCACCTTCTTGGCGCGTTCGCCCTTCTTGAGCCCCTTGAGCTCGGCCTGCACCTTCTCGTCGAGGTCCGACACCGCACAGAGCGTCTTGTGCGTCACGTCGTCCACCACCTGGACGTAGATATGCTTGAGCGAACGGAACACGCTCATGCGCGGCCGCTCAGTTGTCCCGTGGACGCGCTTGCGAATCGAATGCTTCCGCTTATCGCGCGCTTCCTCTTTTTTCGTGCTCATCCTCTTGCCCTTCCCTCGTCGAAATCAGCTCGCGCCCGTCTTGCCAACCTTACGCCGAATGGTCTCTTCGACGTACTTCACGCCCTTGCCCTTGTAGGGCTCAGGGGGTCGGAAGCCACGGATCTTGGCGGCCACCTCACCGAGCAGCTCCCGATCGCTGCCATTGAGGACCAATAAGTTTTTGTCCACCTTGGCCGACACACCCTTCGGTACATCGAAGACGACCGGGTGAGAATAGCCGAGCGCCATCGTCAGCTTCTGCCCGACCACCTCGGCCCGATAGCCGACCCCGTTGATCTCGAGCTGCCGCTCAAAACCGTTGGTGACTCCGGTGACCATATTGGCGAGCAGCGCCCGAATCAGCCCATGTTTGGCGCGGTTCTCGCGAGAGTCATCGGCGCGCTCGACCTGCGCTTCACCGTTGACTACCTTCACGCTCACTCCCATCGGGAGATCGCGCTTGAGCTCGCCCTTGGGCCCTTTGACAGCAAGACTGCGCCCACTGAGCGAAACATGAACCCCTTTGGGAACCACCACGGGCTTGCGTCCGATGCGCGACATCACCACACCTCGCAGATCACTTCGCCACCGAGGCCCGCCTTGCGCGCCGCGCGATCGGTCATGAGGCCATGCGAAGTCGTGAGCACGGAGATGCCCAGCCCCGAGCGAACTTTCTTGATATCGTCCTTGCCCACGTAGGCACGCTGGCCCGGTCGTGACACCCGCCGAATCCCATGGATGACATTGGCATGGTCGTGGCCGTAGCGCAGTGTAACGGTCAAAATCCCCTGCTTGCCGTCAGCACGCTCATCGACACTGCCGAGATAGCCCTCATCACAGAGCAGTGCGGCAATCTGCCGCTTCAGCTGCGATGAAGGGAGCTCCACCTTCGCCTTACGCGCAGTAATCGCGTTGCGCACACGAGTCAAAAAATCAGCAATTGGATCGGTCATGATGTCCTCTACCAGCTCGATTTGATCACGCCGGGGATATCGCCCTTCAGCGCGAGGTTACGGAAACAGATGCGGCATAGCCGAAACTTGCGCAGAAAAGCGCGCGACCGGCCGCATACCGGGCAGCGCGAACGATCGCGTACCGAGCGCTTGTGTCCACCCGCGAGCGTGTGCGTGAATTTCCGCTTACGCGGCACCATCTGTGAGAGTCGGGCCATCGATTAACTCCTAAAGGGCATGCCCAAGTGGCGCAAAAGGGCTCGCCCCTCTTCGTCGGTGCGAGCGGTGGTGACAATCGACACGTTGAGCCCCTTGATCTTGTCGATCTTGTCGTAATTGATCTCCGGAAAAATAATCTGCTCTTTGATGCCGAGCGAGTAGTTCCCACGCCCGTCGAAAGCGCGCGGCGACACGCCCTTGAAGTCGCGCACGCGCGGTAGCGCCAGATTGACCATGCGGTCGAAAAACTCGTACATCTTCTGCCGGCGCAGGGTCAACATGCAGCCGATCTTCTGCCCTTCGCGCAGCTTGAAGGTCGCGATCGACTTCTTGGCCTTGGTCACCACCGGCTGTTGAGCAGCGATCGCCCGCAGCTCCTCGATCGCCGAATCCATCACCTTCGGATTCGAGATCGCCTCACCGAGCCCCATGTTGATGGTGATCTTGGTGATTTTCGGTGCCTGCATGCGGTTCTTGTAGCCAAACTCTTTCATCAGCTGCGGCACTACCTCATTCTGGTAGACCACCTGCAACCGAGGCAGGCCCTTGCGCGGCGGCGGATCTTCCGGAGAGGCCGCCCGAGTCAGGCCAGTCTGTTCCTTGGCCTTTTGCGCACGCGCCTTGCCCTCGGCGGCCATCGCCTCGCGCTTGGCCTTCTTCTCGGCCGCCGCTGCCGCCGCCTCATGGTCGGCCGGCGCCTCATCACCCTTCTTTTTCTTATCGTCTGCCATTGTCTAATCCTACTTAGCCGCCTCGATCACCGTGCCCGACCTACCGACCCGATGACGCCTATCGCCGTCCACTTTGACCTTCACGCGGGTGGGCTTGTCGGAGCCCGGATCCAGCGGCATCACATTCGAGATATGGAGGGTGCCCTCCTTCTCGATGATGCCACCCTTCTGATCCTTCTGGCTCTTGGTATGCCGCTTGACCATCATCACGCGTTCCACCACCACCCGCTGCTGATCCTTGAGGATGCGCAGCACCTTGCCGCGCTTGCCCTTGTCTTTGCCGGCAATCACCACCACGGTGTCGCCTTTTTTTATCCGTTCCATTACAGAACCTCAGGTGCAAGACTGATGATTTTCATGAATTTTTTCGCTCGGAGCTCACGGGCCACCGGCCCAAAAATGCGCGTGCCAATCGGTTCGTTGTCCTTATTGATGAGCACTGCCGAATTGGTATCGAACCGGATGTAGCTGCCGTCCGCCCGCGAAATCTCCTTCTTGGTGCGCACGATCACTGCTTTCGCCACCTCACCCTTTTTCACCTTGGCACCCGGGATCGCCTCTTTGATCGACACCACGATCACATCGCCGATGGAGGCGTACTTGCGCTTCGATCCGCCCAGGACCTTTACGCAGAACACCTTTTTGGCACCCGAATTATCTGCCACATCGAGCACGCTGGTCATCTGGATCATCGCTCTACTCCGCTCTGCCTTATTCGAGGTTGGCGCGCGTGACCAGCTCGAGCACGCGCCAGCGCTTGTACTTAGACATGGGGCGAGACTCCACGATGCGAACGGTATCCCCCGTGTGAACATCGTTCTTCTCGCAATGCGCCTTGTACCTATCCCGCTTGGTCAGATACTTCTTAAATGCCCCCGACTTGACCCGACGAGTCACGGTCACAACAACGGTCTTCTGCATCTTGTCCGAGGTCACTACGCCCACCAGCTCACGCCGGCGGCCACGCTCGTCCTGATTCTGAGTCTGAGTCTGTTCAGCCACGGGCTACTCTCCTGCCTTCGCGCTCGCC
>JAHFDT010000301.1 GCA_023248875.1 Myxococcales bacterium
TCGGAACCGTGACGGTGGCCATGCCGGGTGGGTGTGCGCTCGCCTCATCGCCCTCTCGGAGGAACGGAGCCGCCTCTGCCGTGGTGCTGCTGTTTGCTTTGATGCTGGCGAGTTCTCTGCGGTGGCGGCGCTCGCTGAATTGACCCACGCGGCGTCGAGGGCTACCTTCCCGCCATGCGAACTCTTGGTATTGGCCTTCTCGGGCTCGGCAACGTCGGATCGGGCCTGGTCAAGCTCCTCGAGGACAACGCCGAGGCGATCGCGGCACGGCTCGGAGCACGGCTCGAAGTACGTCGCATCGCGGTGCGGGAGGTCGATAAGCCACGCATGGTTGAGGTGGACCGCTCCCTGGTGACCACTGACGTCGAAGCGGTGCTGGCAGATCCGGCGGTGCAGATCGTGGTGGAGCTCGTAGGCGGCGAAGTCGCGGCCCGCGAATTCGTGCTCGGCGCAATCGAGCGCGGCAAGCATGTGGTCACTGCCAACAAGGCGCTGCTAGCGGCGCACGGCGATGAGATCTTCAATGCTGCCGAACGGCGAGGCGTGGATATCTTTTATGAAGCGTCGGTGTGCGGCGGCGTGCCCCTCATTCGTGCGCTGCGCGACGGCTTGGCGTCGGACAAGATCGACGAGTTCATCGGCATCGTCAATGGCACCTCCAACTACATCCTGACCCGGATGGCCGATGAGCAGCGTCCATTCGACGAGATCTTGGCCGATGCACAGGCGCAGGGCTACGCCGAAGCCGACCCGGGCCTGGATGTCGACGGCTGGGATGCCGCGCACAAACTGTGCGTGCTCTGCTCGCTCTGCTTCGGCGCCCGCGTTCCGGTAACGGAGATGTTGGTCGATGGGCTGCGCGAGATTGCGCCGATCGATTTCGACTACGCACGTCGCATCGGCTGTGTGTTGAAGCCACTCGTCATCGGCCGCGACCACGCTAGCGATATCGAAGCCCGCGTTCACGTAGCGATGATTCCCGAACGCTGGCTGCTGGCGACTGTGAGTGGCGTCTTCAATGGCGTCTACGTGTCATCGCAGGCGCTGGGGCCGTCGCTCTACTATGGGCGCGGCGCGGGGATGATGCCGACCGCAGTCGCGGTGGTGTCCGATGTGATCGAGGTGGCGCGCGATATTCTCAGCGCAGCCTCCTCGGGGTTGCCCCTGCGGCTGCGCATCCGTGACTGGCGTGAGCGGCCGGTGCGCCCCCGTGGCGAGCTGGTATCACGCTTCTATCTGCGTTTTCGGGTGCGCGACCGGCCGGGGGTTCTGGCCGAGCTCGATGGCGTCTTGGCGCGCGAGGGCATCGCCGTTCGCGAGGTCTCACGCGAGGTGGGGGAGACCGTGATTCTCACCACTCAGGCGGCCCGCGAGCAGGCCATGCAGCGAGCGTTCGAGGGCTTCGCTCGGATCGACGCGGTGCTCGAACGGCCGCGGCTCATCCGCATGATGGATTGACCGAATGGACGCCCCGCCCACCGCTTCGCTGCGGGTGATCTACGGCGACACCGACCAGATGGGAGTGGTCTACTACGCCAACTACCTGCGCTATTTCGAGGTAGCGCGGAACGAGTGGCTGCGCGCCCGCGGTCATGACTACCGCTCCTTCGAGGCGGAAGGGCGTTTCATCCCCGTAGTCGAAGTGCAGGTGCGCTATCGATCGCCGGCCCGCTATGACGATCTGCTCGACATCTACACTCGGCCGATCGAGTTTCGAAATGGCTCGGTGCGCTTTTCCTATGCTCTCCACCGCCAGTCGGACCAGACGCTGCTGACGGAAGGGCAGACGCTGCACGCCTGCATCGGGCGCGACGGCCGGCCCACCCGTTTTCCCGAGTGGCTGCTCGAGCTGTTGGCGAAGGACGGCGCTCGCGATGCACGGAGCGAATAGGTAAGGCGCCCGGCCAGAATAAATTGCACATCTAGGTGGTCGAGGCACCCTGATTCGCGAGGCGCGACGAGGGAGAATACTCTCCGTATTTGACTGAGGAGCAACGAGGCGAGAAGGGATGAATCGGCTGCGCAGTTGTGCAGTTTATTCCGGCCGGGCGCCTAGTACTACCTGGTCGTTTTGTTGCGTACCGAGATCGGACGTGATCTCGTAATGGCATGACACCAACCCAGCTAAAGAAACTCGATCGCGAGCTCGGCACGTTCCTTGACGAGATGATT
>JAHFDT010000182.1 GCA_023248875.1 Myxococcales bacterium
AGGCCGAGGGGAGGCGCTCGCGCTGAACGCGCCTGAGCAGCGCTTTGTTTCAACTCGAGTGAGCACCGCTATAAATCATAATCGCTGTAGCCGCTGGCGCGAGCTTTCGAGCTTGGCGATGCGCTCCTCGTTCTCCGCGAGGCGTTGCTGCTCCTTCTCGACGATCTCCCGCGGCGCGCGCGCCAAAAACGAGGCGTTGCCGAGCTTACCCGCCACCTGGGCGCGGTCGCGCTCGAGCTTGGTGAGCTCCTTAGCGATGCGCTGGAGCTCGGCCGTCTTGTCGATCTGCCAGGCGACGGAGACACAGACGATGATGCCGCCGGCAATCACACAGGCCGCTGTTCCCGCCGGTGGCTGGCCTGCGGCGAACACCTGCAGCTCTGAGAGGCGTGCCATCTGTAGGATCGGGCCGCGCTGCGCGTCGATCCGCGCTCGGGCGAGCTCGTGCTCTGCAATGATCGTTACGGTGAGCACGACCGCCGGTGAAATGTTGTATTCGGCGCGCACGTTGCGCACGGCCACGATCGTCTCCTGCACGAGCGCCATACTCGCCTCGGCCTCCTCGTCGACCATCGTGGAGTCGGCCATGGGGTAGAGGGTGATCATGATCGACTGCGGCGTGCCGCTTGGCTGCGGGATCTGCTGCCACACCTCCTCGGTGATGTAGGGCATAAACGGATGCAAGAGGCGGCAGGCCGTCTCGAGCGCAGTGGCCAGTACCCCTTGCGTCAGGTGGTGGCGCTGGCTGCCTTCAGGCGACCGATCGTAAAGCGCCGGCTTGGCCAGCTCGATGTACCAGTCGCACAGTTCGCTCCAGAGAAAGCGATAGATCGACTGTGCCGCTTCGTTGAACTGAAAACCCTCGAGAGCGCGATTCACCTCCTCGGCGGTCGCCTGGAGACGCGAGAGGATCCAGCGATCGGCGAGAGTCAGCTTCGCCCGCAGCTCCTCCTGCGGTTGATCGGCGTAGCGGTCTGGGTCGAAGCCTTCGAGGTTCAGGAGCGCAAAGCGAGCCGCATTCCACAGCTTGTTGGCAAAATGGCGGTAGCCTTCGATGCGCGCTGGGGCCAGCCGGATATTGCGCCCCTGCGCGGCCATCGCTGCCAGTGCAAAGCGCAACGCATCGGCGCCCGAGGCGGGAATGCCCTCGGGAAACTGCTTACGAATACGGTCGAGCGCCGTTTCGGGAGCGCCGCCTTCGCGGGCCTTATTCAGAAGCTCATCGAGCGTTGCTCCGTGGATCACGTCGAGCGGATCGATCACGTTGCCCTTCACCTTCGACATCTTGTCGCCCTGCTCGTCCACCACGAGGGCGTGCAGGAAAATGGTGCGGAAAGGCACTTTCTTCATGAAGTGCAGCCCCATCATCATCATGCGGGCGACCCAGAAAAAGAGGATGTCGTAGCCGGTCTCCATGACGGAAGTGGGGTAGAAGGTCTTGAGCTCGCGGGTCTCTGCCGGCCAGCCCAGCGTCGAAAAGGGCCACAGCGCCGACGAGAACCAGGTGTCGAGGACATCCTCGTCCTGGCGTAGCGACGTACCCGCGCAGTGTGCACAACGCGTTGGCGTCTCGCGGGCCACAGTGGGCTCTTGGCAAGCGGCACAGTACCAGGCTGGGATGCGATGGCCCCACCAGAGCTGGCGCGAGATGCACCAGTCTTTGATGTTGCGCATCCAGTGCATGTAGGTCTTGGTCCAGACCTCAGGAACGATCTTGGTCTTGCCGAGTTCGACCGCTTCGATGGCCGGAGCAGCCAGCGGCGCTGCGCGCACAAACCACTGCAGCGACAGGAGCGGCTCCACCACGGTTTCGCAGCGCTGGCAGTGGCCGACGGAGAGCTGGTGCGGCTCGATTTTCACCAATAGGCCCGCGGTCTCGAGATCGGCCACCACCCGCTGACGTGCCTCGACGATCGTCAGCCCGCGATAGGCGGTCGGGACATTTTCGTTGGTGCGCCCCTCCAACGTAAAGATCGAAATCGCCGGCAGCTGGTGGCGCTGACCCGTTTCAAAATCGTTGAAATCGTGGCCCGGCGTCACCTTGACCGCACCGGTGCCAAACTCGCGATCGACCAGCTGGGCGTCGCCGAGGATGGGGATTTGGCGATCCGTCAGCGGGAGGAGAGCGTTGCGACCGATGAGGTGACGGAAGCGTTCGTCTTCGGGGTGGACTGCGACGGCAGTATCGCCGAGCAGGGTCTCCGGGCGCGTGGTGGCGACGATCAGGCGCTCGCTGCTACCGGAGACCGGGTAGGCGATGTGCCAGAGCGAACCCTCGGTTTCGCTGTGCTCGACCTCGAGATCGGACAGCGCGGTGGTGCAGCGCGAACACCAGTTGATGAGCCGCTGCGCGCGATAGATGAAGCCCTCTTCGTAAAGCCGTACGAACGCTTCGCACACCGCACGCGAGAGCCCTTCGTCGAGCGTGAAGCGCTCGCGCTCCCAATCGAGCGAACAGCCCATCTGCTTGAGCTGTTCGGTGATGCGGTGGCCGTTCTTCTCTTTCCAGGCCCAAATGCGGCGGAGAAACTCCTCGCGGCCGAGGTCGTGGCGGCTCTTGCCCTCTTCCCGCTGCAGCGTTCGTTCGACCACCATCTGCGTCGCGATACCGGCGTGGTCGGTGCCCGGCAGCCACATCGCGTTGTAGGCCTGCATGCGACGCCAACGGATGAGAATGTCCTGCAGCGTCGCAAACAGGGCGTGGCCCATATGCAGCGATCCGGTGACATTGGGCGGCGGAATGACGATGGCGTAAGGCGCTTTCGGCGCGGTGGCATCGGCGTGGAAGAACTGATTCTCCTGCCAAACGCGGTACCAGCGCGGCTCGACCTGGGTGGGATCGTAGGCCTTGGGTAACTCGGTCATCTCGCGTTCCTCACAGGGTTGCCAGAAATCTGCTGCGCGGCCCGATCGCTGCGTGGTCACTGCGCTCCACTGCTCAAATACCCCAGTATTCTGCGCTGCGGTGCTCGCTCCGCCTTGCGCTCGAGCCGCTCGCGACGATTTCTGGCAGCCCTGTCAGCTGCGTTGTTCGCGGAATGAACGTGTCATTTCGCGACGGCACGTTCCTTCACCAGCCGGTCGAGCTCCGCGCGGATGATCTGCTCGGCGAGTTCAGGGACGACCTCCCAGGCGATCTGCTCGATCACTTCCCGGCTGAGCTTGCTGATCGCTTCATGTTCCGCACGCACACCTCCGGCCGCCGCGGTCGAGGGGATCGCGGTCGGCTCCGCGGCCAAGGGCCGTAGCGCAGCTGAAGTGGACTTGGGGCGCGGCTGAGGCGCGTTGGGAATCAGGGATGGGCGAGGCATCTGCAGGGCATCGGGCGATACTCTGACAGCGTCCGTGACGGGAGGTGGAGGCGCAACTGCGAAGGGGCTGGGAGCAGCCACCGCAAATTGCGGCGAGGTGACGGTGCGCGACGATGGGGGTGGAGTCTCCTCGACCAGGCGTGGCGCCTCTGCCTGCAGTGTCGGCGCTGCGGGGGTGCGGGGCGCGGGGGCCTCGACCGTGGGGCGCTGTGGGTCCGCAGGACTGGGCGCTGGTGGAGTTGCCGTCGGCAGCGAAAAGCTGGGGACAGTGAGCGCTTCACGGTCGATGGGAGGGGGCGCAAGGGTGGGAAGCCCCATGATCGTCGATCGTGAAACCGGTTTTTCGGGCGCGCTCTTGGGCGGGGGCGGTGCCGGTGGAGCTGCTGCTGGCATCGAAACGACTGGCGCTCTGGCCACCGCAGGGGGCGCGGCCGGAGCCGCGGCGGGAGCGGGTGGTGCTGCCGCCGTCGCTGTGCGGGTCTGTGCCGTCGGCAACGGGCGCACTGCGCTCCCCTCCTTGGGGCGCCCCTGCGAACAGAGCTGGCCGATGCGATCGATCAGCGCCTGCGTGTCGAACGGTTTAACCAAGTTGCCATCCGCAGCGACTTCGCGGCCCCGTGCCTCATCATATGGGGTGGAATTGCCCGTCAGGATCAGGATCGGTAGGTCAGCCATCCCCGCCGCGCGCAGTTCGCCACAGACCTCATAACCGCTCTTGCCGGGCATCACCGCATCGAGCAGCGCGACATCGGGACGCGCCGCGTGTGCCGCAACGATCGCCTCTTGCCCGTTCTTGACCGCGGTGATCACTGCATCCTCGTGAGCCAAGGCAATTTGAACCATCTTCGTGACGGTGACGCTATCCTCGGCGAGCAATATCCGCTTGGGCATTCCCTCTCCTAGTCCTCGTGCAGGCGCTTCTCCATGTCGGACAGCCGTTCACGCAGCTCCGAAAGTTCTTTTTCAAGCACTACCCAGGGCGCGAGCGTCTCGACCACCTTGTTGACCCGCTCATCGACGCGTTTTTGCCATTCATCAAAGGTTTCGTGCGATCGTTCCAGGAATTCGCGGATGAGATGGCCTGGCCCCAAAGGTTCTCCCTCGGGACTGGGCCCCGCGGGGGGCGCCTCCACCTCGCCTTCGTCTTCACGCCGAAACACGGAACGGACCCTTGCACCCGCCTGCGAAGCAAATTCCTGGATCGAATCGCCACCCGTCTGGATCATATTGCGCAGCGCGCTCAGGGGCAAAAGCGAACGTTTGTTCTTTTCCTCTTCGAAGATGATCTGCGCCAGGGTAGCCGACGTGAGATCCTCCTTGGAATTGTTGTCGATGATTTTCACATCTTCGCTGGCGCGGATCATCTCGGCGATCTGCTCCAGCGTGATGTAGCGGCTGCGCTGCGTGTCGTAGAGCTTGCGGTTGGAGTAGCGCTTGATGAGCCTTGGTTCGGCCATCACTTCACCTTGGTTTCGACATCGATGGGGGGCTTGGCTTCGCCACCGAGCTCACGCGGTTTGGGGGCCACTTCGATTTCGTCGTTGCCACTGGCAGCACGCTTGAAATTCTTGATGCTTCGGCCGAGAGCATCGCCAATTTGGGGCAGCTTTCCGGCGCCGAAAACCAGCAGCACGATCAGCAGGACAACAATGAGCTCCGTCAACCCGAACATGGAGGGGCCTCCTACCCAATCGCACCGTACCACGCGAGGGACGGGCTTTCAACGCGCGGGCGATGACGTTAGACTCTCGGCTCCATGAAGTGGGCGGCTCTTGGGGGGATGGTTCCTACGGCAATTGTTTACGCCCACCTGCTCGCGAGGGTGCGGCGCTATCCGTTGCAACACACGGAGGTGCGCTGGTGGGCCGGCTACTTGCGCGACGTAGCGAATCTGGTGGGCTTCGTCGGCTATCTCGGGGTTTTCCTCCTCTCCGGCTACGGGGGACCGTCTGCTCTGGTGCTGGCGGTGCCATCCCTGGTGACGACCTATGGGCTCGACTGGTTGCTCGGTCGTCGATTCGCCTGGCTGCCAGTGCGCGTGCAGGTCGCGGTGGCACTGGCAGCCATCCTCAGTGCCACGGCTTGGGTACTCGACCAGCCCCGTGTAGCGCCGTGGCTACTTCGTCTTCTCGAGGCTGCCGCGCCATGAGTGATACCAAGTCCGCATGATTCGAAGCGTTTCGCGAGACAAGGCGCGAGCGAGGAGCGCCCGGAGCAGCCTTGTGGCGCTGTGAGGACGCACCGCAGCGAGCAACGCGGTATCGCGAAACGATCCGATTCATTCGGACTTGGTATGAGGCCATCCACCGCTCGGCATAGCATTTGCGTCTTAGCAAGACGTGATCGTTCTCGATCAGGTCGCCAAGGCGTTCGTGACACCGCGGGGTGCGGTGGAGGCCTTGGCCGACGTCAATCTCACCATTGAGGAGGGGGAGTTCGTCTGTTTAGTCGGTCCGTCGGGGTGCGGCAAAACCACGCTTTTGCATCTCGTCGCAGGGCTCGAGCAGCCCGATTCGGGAGCCGTGAGGATCGACCAGCGCGAGGTGTGCGGGCCGGGACCCGACCGTGGGGTGCTGTTTCAGGAGTCGGCGCTGTTCCCCTGGCTGACCGTGCTCGGCAACGTCGAGTTTGGTCTGATCATGCAGGGCGTGCCGCGTTCGCAAAGGCGGGCGCGGTCGATGGCCTGGTTGCAGATGGCGCGCGTGGCCCCATTTGCCGAGGCCTTCATCCATGAACTTTCGGGCGGAATGCGACAGCGGGTGGCGCTGGCGCGAGCCCTGGCACTCGAGCCCGCGATCCTGCTCATGGACGAGCCCTTCGCCGCACTCGATATCCATTCGCGGGCGGTGTTGCATGCCGAGCTGGAGCGGATCTGGCTCGAGACGCGCAAAACGATCATTTTTGTGACGCACGACATCGGTGAGGCGGTGCGGCTCGGCTCGCGCGTGATCGTGCTGGGTCGCCGACCGGCGCGGGTGCGCTGGTCCTTCCCAGTGGTTTTGGGGCGGCCGCGTTCGCTCGAGGATGCCGCAGTGCGCGCGCTCTGTGGCGCAGTCGGGCAGCGGATCGATGATGCGAACGGAGAAGAGATTGGCTCCGGCCCGAGGGGGACAGTGGTGGATCGCGCTCGCCTTTCTGGGTGCGATCTGGACCCTGGTCTCTAGTCTCGAGCTCGGGCCCCACTATCTTGTACCCTCGCCGCAGGAGGTGGGGAGCGAGCTTCTGCGTGCCCTGCGCAGTGGGCGGCTCGGCTGGGCGATCGTGATTTCTCTGCGCCGGCTGGTACTGGGCTTCGGCCTATCGGTGGTGATTGGGACGCTGATCGGCCTGGCCTCCGCGCGGGTCGCTTGGCTCCGCCCTCTGTTGCGGCCACTCATCCTCGGGCTCCAGGCGTTGCCCTCGATCTGTTGGCTGCCGCTCGCACTGCTCTGGTTCGGGCTCTCGGAGACGGCCATCCTCTTCGTGGTCGCAATGGGTTCGGTGTTCGCGATGGCCATTGCGACCGAAGGGGCCGTGCTATCGGTGCCACCGCTCTATGTGCGCGCAGCGCGAACCATGGGCGCGCGCGGTTTTTCCCTCTATGCGCGAGTGATTCTACCTGGCGCACTGCCGGGGATCGTCACCGGGCTGCGGCTCGGCTGGACCTTCGCCTGGCGGTCACTGATGGCGGCGGAGCTCTTGTATGTCGCCGGTGGGCTGGGTCAACTTCTCACGATGGGTCGAGAGCTCGGCGATATGGCTCTGGTGGTGGCGGTCATGCTGGTGATCATTGCACTCGGTCTGCTCTTTGATCGTTTTCTGCTGGGGCAGATCGAACGGCGCGTCCGTACTCGATGGGGCCAGGAAACATAAGAATTCTCCGACGGAGAGCGAGCGCTCGGAGCTTTTGAAAGGCGTTGCGGCCCCCTCGATCGCGGCTAGCCTTGGTCGCATGAAAAGGGAGAAACCCGTCGCTGTGATCGCTGCCTGGGGCGCGCTGCTCGCGGTGGCGGCACCGGCTTGCGCTCAGCGGATGGTACTGCCAACACCCTCTGCACTCGCGGCAAATCTGGTGAGGAGCTACTTCGATGCCTTGCGCCACCTCGACGAGCGGGCCCTGCATGCAGTGACGGCAGGACAGGCCACAGAGCGCACCAGCGAGGTGCTCGATCGCCTTCATACCGAGGCACGTGAGCACCGGGTCGGCCTTGAGTTGAAGGTCTCCAAGCTGGCGGTGGTACCGCAGCCGGACGAAGGAGCTACCACGCCCGTCGAGGTCAAGTTCGATATCGCAGTGGTGGCGAAAAAATGGTTTTTTTCGACGGTGGCCAGGCAGCTGCAGGGGCGCGCCACATTCTACATCGGCAAAAACCTGGCGCGCGGCGATGTCTCGGGCGCCAAGATCGTGGGCATCAAATTCTATTTCGATTGAGCGAAATGGCCGATGGTGCGATCGTCGTCTCATGGAGAACGTTCGTGATTCGCTGGCCGCCTGGGCGCTTGCGCGCCTCGGGGGCAAGGGTGCCCAAAAAGAGCTGCCCCGCTGCGCCCCCCTTGATACGCTCGCCCAGCGCTGCGGGTTCGGGGGTCTAGAGCGCCACCTGGTGGCACTGTGCTACGCGGCCCACTGCCTCGAGCGGGTGGGCGAGACGCTGCGCCAAGAGGGCGGGTTCACCGTCGCTGCGGCGAGTATTGCGCTCGGCGACAAGGTGGTTCCTGCACTCGCGCCGCAGGGGATATTGCGGCGCAGCGCGCTCATCGTAGTGGACGTCCCTGGATGGCCCT
>JAHFDT010000183.1 GCA_023248875.1 Myxococcales bacterium
ACCCCATTCCGAGTGGCCGGCCGACTGTGGTAGTCTATGATCGAGCATGTCTGGCCGCGCGATAGGAACGCTGCTCGGGGTCGCTCTCAGTGGTTCCGCCGGGGCCCGACCGGCGCTCCCTCAAGAGGATCTCACCCGGCTCGGTCAACGCGAGGTTCTGACCTTCGCTGACGACGGTGGCGAAGGCATCCAAAAGGGCAAGGCGATCGGCGTGTTCGATGCCACCCCCGACGAGATTTTTCGTGTCGCCACTGAGTACGAGCGCTATCCAGAGTTCGCGCCGCGCGTCGTCTCCTCCGAGGTCCTCGACCGTCAGGGCGAAGCACGCGCCTGGGTCACGCTCACCAGCAATCTACCCTGGCCGGTCTCGCAGGCCTGGGTCCACGCGCAGTTCGAACACGATCGCCTCGGCCCCGATAGCTATCGCATCCGCTTTTGGCAACTGCGCGGCTCGATGCGGCGCTATTTCGGCTCGCTCTTTATCGAATCTTGGACCCGCTGGAAGGGCGGCGGCACTTCCGTGGTCACCTATGAGCTGCTGGCTGAGCCCGCCCGCTTTGCGCCCAAGCGCATGATCAATCGCCTGATCCACGAGGCGGTGGCCAAGTACATCCATGCCCTCCGGCAGCGCATCAACGACATGAGGCGCGCGGGTCGAATTCATCCGCAGCTCGATCCGGTGCCAACATTACCATCGCTGCTGGCCGGTCCCGCGCAGCCTCCGCGTGCGGGCGACCTCGCCCAACGAGTTCAGCCCTGAAGAAGATCGCGTTCGCCCTGCTCTTCATCGCGCTGATGGCGATCGTCTGGTGGCTGACCAGCGCCCGCGCACCCGAGCCGCCTGCGCCCGGCGCTGGCACCCGCCTGACCACACCGCCGCCATCGCCAGCGCATTCGACCGCATCACCGCTCGCCGTGCAGGATGGCGCCACACGGTCCGACGGAGTCGTGCGTGGCAGCTGGGGCGGAGGGAGCAATCAGTTCGGCCGGCGCCGCGAACCGGAGTCGAACCCCGAAGCACCGATGGCGGTGTGCGCGGATCGAGCGGGCAATGTTCTGGTGCTCGATCAGGTCAACCGGCGGGTCCTTCGCTATCGTGATAGCGTTCGCATCGGCAGCTTTCCGATCGGCAGCGATGCCGCCCAGGATATCGCGTTCGCTCGCGGCGAACATACCTTGGTGCTCGATCGATTGGCCGACCGCTCCGTGCTGGTCTACGACCGATCGGGCACTCTACAAAATGAGCTGCCGCTCATCGGCAAGGGGATCCCCGAAGGCGGGAGCGTCACCGGCCTCTTGGCCGACGAGGAGGGCATCTACCTCGAGCGTGAGCATGGTCAAGTGGTGCGCATCGCGGATCCGATGGGACATGCCGATACCGAGCGACCCGAGTTCCCCGGGCGCCCCAGCCGCGATGGCCGCTTTTGGCTGAGCGCAAACATTGTCGATCGCACCCAGGGCCGCCTCGAGATCCATGCCACCGCACGCAGCGGTGGATCGAGCTGGGCGCAACCCATTGCGCTCGGCCACACCGTATTGCGAATCGTCCTGCTCGAAAGCGATCGACACGGTCGGATCTACGTCGCTGGAGAGACGGGCGAGGAGTCGACCAATCCCCCCTACGCGATCGAAGACGAACGGCTGGTGGTGGTGCGCCTCTCCAGCAGCGGGGCGCACAGCGGCACACTCGAGCTACCTCCCGTGCGCGGCCCCTACGAGATCATGCGGCCCGTCACCGTCAATGAAGAGGGTGCAATCTACGAAATGGTCGCCACCGATAGTGGGCTCACGATTACGCGTTACGAATTTCCCTGATTTTATTGGGTCGCTCCGCTGAGCCGATCGATCTGGCCCCGCAGGAGCTCGATCAACGCGGGGGCGGTTTGGGCTGCCAGCGCACCTCGCAGCCACTCCAACCGGCGGCCCTGATCGGGCTCGATACTAAAGTAAAAGGCAATCAAATCGAGGCAACGCCGCTGTGCCGGGGGATCGTCCGCAGTGCCGAGCGGCAGCGGGCGAGCGCTCTCGCCGGTCAAGAGCTTGGCCAAGGTGGCAGTGTCGCCGCTCTCGGCCACCCCAAGGAGCACCTTCAGCATTCCCCAGCGATCGCCTTCGGTGATCCCCTGCGGCTCATCCCGTGAGGTGGAAATCACCACGGCGAGCTCGGCCACGACCTCCTTGGCACGGCGCGATAGTTCCGCAAACAGCTGATTGTCCGTCTGAGCCGTTCGAGGATCGGTCTTGATGTCGAGCGCCGTCATCGCGATCAGCCTGCGCATCCGGTCAGAGCGGTCGGAGAAAAAGACCGACAAACGGTGCTCACTTGCCTCGAGGCGACGGGCGACCGCCTCCTCCTCTTCGGTGAGGCTCGGCGAACCCTTGAGAAGTTGGGTCTGGACGGACGGCGGCGCTTTCTGCATGAACTCGGCGACCCCGCGCACCTCGTCGAGCTCGACCGTTGTGTGGGTTCCGGTGAAAGCGGCCCAGGAGCGATAGATGGCCATGGCGACCACCAGCACTGCCACAATGGGGAGCAGCTTGCGCATGTTCGACTACTTGAGCCGACCGATGATCCGATTGAACGCTTCGGCGAGCTCCTGAAAGTAGTCGTGGGTGCGAAACTTGACCTCTCGGACCGGCTCCCCCTCTGAAATCTGTTCGAGATGGCGGCGCAAACGGTAGAGCGGTCCTGCGATCCGATGGGAGAGCAGCAGACCCCCCACGAGCAGCACCGCCAGTGTGAGAATCGAGATGCCGGCAAAGAAGTAGTTCATGGTCCGCTGCTGTTGGCGAAGGAAGCCAAAAAAGACATGGTCGTCCGGCAATCCCAAAGTGAGGCCCAGCTGGATGAAGCGATGAAAGAACAGGAAGTGGGCCGCATAGATCCCTCCCACGACGAGCACCGCCATCCCGACCGCATAGGCCAACATCCTCAGCTGGAAGCGAGGATTGATCAAAAAGCTGCCACGCCGGTTACCCATTCGCGCCACCTCCGGATTTGGCTCCGGCCACTTTAGCGAATGGTGCGGGCAATCGCCAGGGAATCGCGGTTCAGAACTGCGAACCCAGAATGACCAGTGGCTCGAACTGCTGCGCTTGTGGGGGCGTGCCCGGCAGGGCGATGAGCAGCGTGCCCATGATCTTGAGGTGCTTCCGAAAGCGTCCCGGTAGCGGTTTCAAGATGAAGCCCGGCCCGCCCCACGCGACAAAGTGAAACCGATCGGCGTCATCCCCGAGCATATCGGCGCCGATCTTGAGTTCAGCGCTTATGCGCAGCCATTCGCTGAGTCGCAACCCCAGCGCCACGGTGGTGCCCACCTCCGCATCGAGCAGCCAGCGCCCTTCGGTAGGAGCGATGTTGGTTTCGAAATAGGGATTCACCGCGAGATAGACAGAGTCGCTGAGCTCCCCACCGAGGAGCAGGCGCACTTCGGCACGGTCGGGCTCATGGCGATGGGGATGCCATTCGAGGTAGAGGACCGGGTTGCCGAAGAGCTGTCCATAGCGCTCGCCGAACGAGATGCGCGCCTCGATCTGAAGCCCCTCCTGCTGCACACCGCGGCGACCGGTGTCCTCGACGTTGAAGGTGAGATTCTCGTACAGGTCGAGCTGCAGATGGGGGGTCAGCCCGATCTCGATCTCCTGTTGGAGGCGCAACTCCGCAGGTGCGCGAACGCCCGCCATTTCGTGAGGAATGCGCGTCCGAAGCCAGGATTGGACCTCATATTGCCCCGGATCGAGTCGCCAAAAACGCGTGGAAGTGAAGCTTCGATCTTGCGTCCATTCTGGAGAAGGCGCATAGGGCGCCGGGGAGGCCGCAGCCGCGATGGCGGGCTCCGGTGGGGCGTCGCGCTGCGCGGAGGAGGTTTGCGCCACCAGCAGGCCGATGAGGAGAAGGAGTCGCATGACCCCTCAAACTAGGGGCGCACTGCCAGTCTGCCATCAGGCGTGCTGCAAGAGAGCGGAAGTAAACGAGGAACGCAGGTAGAAGCCGCGCGGCATCACCTCGACCAGTTCGCCCGCGGGCCCCAGCGCGGTGGTGCGCGCGCTCCCATCGGGCCCCTTGGGGCGAATCTGCAGACAGCGTCCTGTGTGCGCGGTGAGGTCGGCGATTTCGCCGAGACCGATCCGGCCGGCGAGCTCGTCGTAGTCCTGCTTTAGCGCCACTTCCTCGTCCGGGCTCGGCCGCCACAACCGCGCTCGGCCGATCCGCCGTTCTGTCAGTGGGCGCGGCGCCGCATCGACGGGTACCCAGAGCACGCAGGAGAGCTTCCGTCGCACCCAGGAGTCGGCCCAGCGCTCATCGGCGATTCGTGCCAGCTGGAGGGTACAGACAAAGGTCGATTCGCTGACAGAACCGCGCTCATCCACGGGAATGGTCTTCAGTTCGATGCCGAGCGCAGGAAAATCGGGCTCTGCCGCCGAGCCCGCACTCGCCCCCAGAGCCCGCTCGACGAGATCTCCCGCGCGCCCCTTGAGTGAACGGCTCTCCCCATCGATCCTACCACCGAGCGCTGCGGCCACTTCGCCGAGCGTATGGCCGAGGAGCGCTTGCGCTCGAACCATCAATTCGGCTTCATGCCGTGGCGGCGGACGGCGGGTCAGCTCCACGTCTTCCAAATCTCGGGCTGGTAGCCCACCGTCGCCAGTTTGCCGCAACGCACCACC
Organism: Myxococcales bacterium; assembly: GCA_023248875.1. Taxonomy (GTDB): domain Bacteria; phylum Myxococcota_A; class Polyangia; order Palsa-1104; family SHYY01; genus JAHFDT01. The sequence continues at coordinate 4,669 of JAHFDT010000183.1, forward strand.
GGCATGCGCAGCAAGAGTGGGTCATCGAGGAGCGCCTGTTCGATCCGTGGGCCCGTCGGTGCTGCCGCGCGTAGCCCCCGGTCGCGATAGCGGGTCCCTTCGCGATCGATGAGCGCCTCTGGCCCCACTTGCGCTACGATCGATTTCAGTTCTCCCGGTGACATGCCTTTTTCGCGCAGCTCGATGCCCTGGATCGTGATGCCACGCTCTTTGAACCAGCGCTCCGCTTTGCGCGTATCGGCGCACTTTTTCGTTCCGAAGATCTGGACGATCATTGCGGGAGAGCATAGCTCAACACGCTTGCCAAGCGATGCCAGACATTGCAGACTTCGCCGAGTTTAGCAGGCTAACCGCCAAACGACGAAGGGTGAATTCATGGCCATTCTCGACGGGAAAGTAGCCATCATCACGGGCGGCAGCCGCGGCATCGGCCGGACGGTGGCGCTCACACTCGCTCGCGCGGGCGCGGACATCGTCATCGCCGCCAAGAGCGATGCTCCCCATCCCAAACTACCCGGCACCATCTTTACCGTCGCGGCCGAGGTCGAAGCGCTGGGGCGACGCGCGCTGCCGGTGCGCGTCGATGTGCGCAACGACGATGAGATCGACGCCATGGTGGCGCAGACGATGGCGAAGTTCGGGCGCATCGATATCCTCGTCAACAACGCCGGCGCGCTCTGGTGGCAGCCAGTGCTCGAAACGCCGATGAAGCGTTACGACCTGATCAACCAGATCAATGCGCGTGCCTCCTTTGCCTGCACTCGCGCAGTGTTGCCGCATATGCTGGCCAAGGAGGGCGGCCATATCCTGGTCTTTTCGCCGCCAATCGATCTGCGCGCACTGCCCGGCAAGGTAGCCTACTGCATCTCCAAATTTGGCATGACCATGCTAGCGCACGGCCTTGCGGCAGAGATGGCGGGCCGACCGATTTCGATCAATGCACTGTGGCCGGTCACCGCGATCGAAAGCGCTGCCACCATCAACTTTCAACTGGGCGGACCGGCGATCTGGCGCAAGCCGGAGATCCTCGCCGATGCTTGCCTCGAAATTGTGCGTGAGGTGCCGGGTAAACTGAGTGGCCAGGCGCTTCTCGACGAGGATTTTCTGCGCACCCGCGGCTGGAGCGATTTCGTGAAGTACCGCTGCGATCCGGATAGCGAGCCGCCGCGGATCATGGCCGCCGATCTGCCGCAGGTGGGAAGAGTGCCCGGCAGCGGCTGATCCATTCGGCGACCGCTTCGGCAAATGGCACGGGCGCTTCGAAGGGTAGGAGGTGCCCTGCGTTGGTAATTACCCGATAGCTCGCAGTAGGGCAGCGTTCGGCCAGCGTGAAGCCATCGCGAAAGCCGACCCAATGGTCGTCGCGTCCGCATACGATCGAAATCGGTACGTCGAGCGAGGTCAGGGATTGCATGAAGGGGCGCGCGAGTGCGTACCGTTTTCGAATCGCAGAGACCAGGCCGCTATCGACGGAAATATTGGCGGGATGGATGGCGCGCTGGAAAGTCTGCAGGAGCGGATTGGTCTGCACGACAGCCACCTCCTCGAAGGCCTCGCGCTCACGCGGATCATCGCTGAAACGGAGCTCCGCTTCGCGCACCGCAATGCGGCGCGGCGCGGGTGAGCGTTTGCCAAAATCGGGCTCGGTGACAGGGCAGAGAAGAAAAAGTCCGGCGACGGAGAGCTCGCCGACGAGGCCCTGAGCCAGATAGCCACCGTAGGAGTAGCCGACCACCAGTGGTGGCCGATCGGTCAGCGAGCGGAGCAGGGCTGCGACTACCGAAACCAGGATGTCGGCGGAGGCGTGGGTCGGATCACCCCGGGAAGCGCCATGGCCGGGCAAATCGAGGTAGATCCGCTGCCCCAAGGTCGCCCTCTCAAACTGCGGCTCGAAGGCTTCCGTCATGACGCGGCGATCGGTGGTCAAACCGTGGAGCAGCACGATCGGTCGGCCCGCGCCGCGCAGCTCATAGTCGATCTCGTACCCATCGACGGAAAAGCGCATCCTGCGACTCTATCCCATCCGCCGGCGAAGCGCGTCGCGCTCGCCAAGCACCGCATCCAGCTGGCGCAGGCGGCGCTCCCATCGTGTATCGCGAACCGCCCGCCACAGCGGCGGCGCGGTGCGATCAAAGCCGCGGTTCTGGCGCGCGATGGCGGCCACCAGCGTTTGCCCTGCCGTGGTCAAGCGCCCCGTGCGCGTGGCGTGATCGAGGTCGACTAGCGAGTAGCGCACCTGCAGCGTCTCTTCTAGGCAGCGGGCCGCGATCTTACGCTGCTCGCTATCGGTGAATTGCTGGCGCTGCGCCCAGAGCCGTCGAAAGAGTTCTGCGCCTGCGGCGAAGGTAAAAACACTGTGGAGAATGCCACGCAAGGGGCGCAGCGCCTCGCGCCACGGCGAGTAGTAGAGGAGGGGCTCATCCCGAATGGGTCGTAGGAAGGGCCGCTCGGCCAGGAGATGGTTAAGATGGTGATGCGCATTCTCATGGACTAGGTCGTCGATGAGATCGATGAAGTCTCGGTCGAAGAGATTGAGATAGGACCAGCCGGGAACGGGCGCAAAACTGTAGCTCACCACTTCCGGCTGGTCGACGGGGATCAGCACCGACGTAAATTCGTCGACGGTACGCGCACCTTCCGGCCAGGCCTGCGCGAGCACGGCGCGGGCCCGTTCGATGCGTCGGCATTCCCCCGCTGCGTCCAAGGGCCGCCGCGAGGGTGCAACGACCGGTCGCAGCGGCCAGGGCCCCGCCTTGGGCAGCAGCTCCACCGTGTGGCGCGGGGCGTGAATCTGCCATGCGCCGCCCCAGTGCGCGGTGAGTCGCACGCCCGTGGTGCTGAGGCGAATGCCCTGCCGATCCCAGGCGAAGCGCCATCGCCGAGGCATTTTTCCGACGAGAACAGCGCGGCTCCGGCCGAGCACGAGGGAGTGCTCGGAGAGCCCCCAGCTTGGTTCGGCGCGCAGCGAAAAGCCGAGCACTCCTGTTTCGGGCAGTCGACGAACCGTATCGATCCCCCATTGAAACACCAGCCTCGCCAGCAGCCGTTCGCGCATCTCGTCGAGCAGCGTGCGAATCACCGGTGCCGGCCGTTTGGGCAAGTGGCCCTGCGGCATGAGCGCCACTGCGTATTCACTGTCGACAAACCAATCGACGAGCGCTGTCTCGCGGTGCTGCTCCCAGAGTTCGTCCAGCCGCAGGAGCTCCTCGAGTTCGTGCCACAGTGCCACCGCTTCGGCCTCCCCGGTCGCACCGGGGAGCAGACGCACGAGCGCCCGCT
>JAHFDT010000302.1 GCA_023248875.1 Myxococcales bacterium
AGCAAAGCTCGCCGGGGCCCCTCTCCTGCTACGGCCGGACTTCCGGCCGGGCCGCCGCCCATAGCGGCCTAAAAACGACTTTATCAACAGCCTGCTAGGCCGCGTAAGGAGCTCTCATGCAACGCTTTCTTTTTCTTCTCGCCTTCTGCTTTTCCGCTGCCGCGCGGGCAGGCGATTTCATCGACACGCGCATCAATTTCACCATCACCGACGAAAACCTGCTGGTGAAGCCGGGCGAAACCAACCCCAGTGTGCCGGGGGTGCACATCGGGCAGCCGAGTTCGCTGGGCCTCCTCTTCTTCGATAACTATGACACCCGCTACACCGGCTATGAAAACCTCACCCATGCCGTGATTTACAAGAAGATGAGCGGCGAGCGCTGGGACGCCGAAGGGGCATTCGTGCTGCGCCTGCTCGAGTTCACCGACGTGAGCCTCTCCTCGATCGACGACGGCAGCTACCTCAAGATCTCCTTCTATATCAGCCCCGAACACAAATCGAACCTCTCCTTCGTCGGCTTCCCGCTCAGCGCCGACCGCATGCGCCTCGGCTACAGCTACCGCCTCTCCTGGGGCGGTTCGCCGATCTTCTTCAAGTACAACCCCGACCTGCCGACCAGCGCCCAGGTGCCGGTCAACAGTGCCCCTGCTCCCGGCGGCCGCTTTCAGTGGTCGAGCGAACGCTACAATGTTTGGTTCGGTGGCAAGACCTCGCTGCTTCTCAATCGCAATCCGCAGGTGAATGAGCAGGTGGCGGTCTACGGTCTCCTCGGTGGCGCCTCAGTCGATCTCGTCCCCAATTGGCTGCGCCTCGATCTCAACGGTGGCTACTTTCACCGTGGCACCAACCAGAATCTCTATTCGACTCAGTCGGTCGGTGCGGGGGGAACCTACACCGACTATCCCATTCAGACCTTCGGTGGGTCGCTGCAGCTATCGCTCTACCATGGCCTTTCTCCAACGGGATCGCTCGACTACTCGCTCTACCGCAACGACCCGATCTCGGCGGCGCGCTACTTCACGCGACCGGTCTACAAGCCGGGCTTCAACTGGGTGGCGCAAAGCGAGTTTACGGCCATTCGCACCTCCTTGCAGGATGGCGACAAGACCGATTCGACCACCTGGCAGACCGCGATCGCGGGCGACGTCAATCTGCGCGCCCAGTGGGGCCATCTGCGCGCCAAGGTCGATGCGGTTTACCGCTCCCTCGAGTTCATTCTGCTCAACCAGCCCTCGCTCGTGCCCTACCAAGCCTTCCCTACCGCCGCCCAGGTCAAGCCCGACTACTTCATCGCCGCCGGCGTAGACTACCATTTCGAGAAGCTGGGGCTGACAGTGGGGCCGACCGTCGGCATCGATTTTCCTGCGACCTTCACGCCACCATCGGGAGCCGCGGTGGCCCAGCTGTGTGGCAACACCATGGGTTCTCTCTGCAGCTCGTCGACCATCGTCATCCGTGGCGAGGGCGACTACTCGATTCTGCCGCCGATGCAGACCGCGCTGCCGGTGTTCGGCGCCAAGCTGCTCGCGCGTGAGGATTTTCTAGACCACTTTGCGCTGATTCTCGATCTCTACGGCGGCTACGATCCGAACCAAACGGTGCTGAGCAAGGTCATGGATCCGGCGGACCCCAGCTACGGCACCGAAGTGCGAGTCTTCAACAAATCGGCGCAGACGCAGCTGGGATTCAATCTGACGCTACAAGCTCGCTTTTAGACCCTGCAGACCCTGCCTTACCTCCCGCCCGGTGTGGCCTTGAGCGCGGCCTTGCCGTCCTTGATGTAGACCTGGAACTTGACGCTCTTGCAAGAATAGCGGGCGATCAGCTGGTCACGATTCTGCCGCAGCTTGGCGGCAAACTTGTCGAAGACGATCCCCTCGGTCGGCTCTCCGCAATTGCGCTTGATATCGAGGAACTCCTGAAAGGTCGCCTGAAAGTCGGTTTCATCCTGCGTGGTTTCAGGATCTTGCACTGCCGCGAGCTCCGGGGGCACACCCAGTGCAGCGGTGTTCATCGATGGGGCGAACGGCGCAAACGCGGGGGACGACGACTCACTTGCGGGCATAGTGAAGGTGGGCATGAAGGCGGGGGGCAATGGAACCGGGGTGGGCAGGGGTTC
>JAHFDT010000184.1 GCA_023248875.1 Myxococcales bacterium
CTGGTGGCCAACTACATCCCGGCTGGCATGGATGTGGTGCTGCAGTCGGAAAATGGCATGCTCGGCCTGGGCCCCTTCCCGCGTGCAGGCGAGGAGGATCCGGACCTCATCAACGCCGGTAAACAGACCGTGACCGAGATCCCCGGTTGCTGCTTTTTCTCTTCGGCCGACTCCTTCGCCATGATCCGCGGTGGCCACATCGACGTCGCAATTCTGGGCGCGATGCAAGTGAGCGAAACGGGCGATCTCGCCAACTGGATGATCCCGGGCAAGATGGTCAAGGGGATGGGCGGGGCGATGGATCTGGTCGCGGGGGCCAGGCGCGTGCTGGTAATGATGGAGCACACCGCCAAAGGGGAGAAAAAGATTCTCAATCGCTGCACGCTGCCACTCACTGCCGTGGGCGTGGTTTCGCGCATCGTCACCGACCTGGCAGTGATCGATATCGACGGCGGAAGCATGGTGTTGCGGGAAATCGCTCCAGGAGTGAGTGCCAGCGACGTGCAGGCGCTGACCGAACCGGAGTTGAGAGTGGCCGGCAACCTCGCGACGATCGCGGTCTGATGGACGACCTGAAGGAGCCCGAGGCGTGCTTCCGCGCGGCAGTGAAGCGGTCGTCGCTCCGCCGAGCTGAGTTCGCCACCGATGCCGAGATCCCACTCGACGATCTCTATCTGCCGAGTGCGGTCGATTATCTTCGCCAGCTGGGTTTTCCGGGGGAGTTTCCCTTTACGCGCGGCGTCCAGCCGACGATGTATCGCGGCCGATTTTGGACCATGCGGCAGTATGCCGGCTTTGGCGATGCACGCGAATCGAACCGCCGCTACCACTACCTGCTCGGTCAGGGGCAGACGGGTCTCTCGGTGGCCTCGACCTACCCACGCAGATGGGGCGCGATCCGGACCATCCGCTCGCGGCGGGTGAGGTGGGGCGCGTCGGCGTATCGATCGCATCCCTCGACGACATGGAGCTCCTGCTCGCGGGTCTGCCGCTCGATCGCATCACCACCTCGATGACCATCAACGCCACCGCAGCGACGCTGCTGGCGTTGTATCTCGCCGTGGCCGATGGACGCGGAATCGCCCGCTCGTCGCTGGGGGGCACCATCCAGAACGATATCCTCAAGGAATACATCGCCCGCGGTACCTACATCTACCCGCCACGCCCGTCGCTGCGCCTGACCACCGATGTGTTCGCCTTCTGCCGCGCCGAAGTGCCGAAATGGAACACCATCTCGATCTCGGGCTACCACATTCGCGAAGCAGGATCCGATGCGGTGCAGGAGGTGGCCTTTACGCTGGCGGATGGCATCGCCTACGTCGAGGCGGCGCTATCGGCCGGCCTTGCCGTCGACGAATTCGCGGCACGCCTCTCGTTCTTCTTCAACGCGCACAACAATCTTTTGGAAGAGGTAGCCAAGTTTCGCGCCGCCCGGCGCCTCTGGGCGCGCATCATGCGCGAGCGATTCGGCGCCCGAGGGGCGCGCTCCTGTGCGCTACGCTTCCATGCGCAGACCGCCGGGTCGACGCTGCAGGCGCAGCAGCCGCTCATCAATGTGGTGCGCACGGCCTACCAGGCGCTGGCGGCGGTGCTGGGCGGAGCGCAGTCGATTCACACCAATAGCTACGACGAAGCGCTGGCGCTGCCGACGGAGGCCTCGGCGACACTGGCGTTGCGCACGCAGCAGGTGATCGCGTACGAGTCCGGCGTTGCCGATCTGGTCGATCCGCTGGGAGGCAGCTATGCGATCGAACAGCTGACCGATGAGATCGAGCAGCGTGCAGGCGATTTGATCTCCCAGATCGACGCTCGTGGCGGGATGGTGGCGGCCATCGAAGGGGGCTTTCCTCAACAGGCGATCGAAGGGCGTGCCTACGAATATCAGCGGGCGATCGAGGAGCGGCGCAAAATCATCGTGGGGGTCAATGAGTTCACGACGGACGAACTGCCCCCCGAGGGGCTGCACCGGCTCCCTCCTGAGCTCGAACGTTCGCAGGTGGAGCGGGTGCGGGAAACCCGAGCTCAGCGTGATGAGCGTTCGGCCCAAGAGGCACTCCGAGCGGTCGGCGCCGCTGCAGGGACGAGCGATAACCTCATGCCGCCGATCGTGGCCGCGGTAAAGGCCCGCGCCACCGTGGGTGAAATCGCCACCGAATTGCGACAGGTGTTTGGCGAGTACCAGCGCTCCGGTTGAGTTTTGGACTTGAATAAATGCCCGAAATTGGGCTAGAAATAGTCTTTACTCGCAGTGACGGGAAGGGTTTTGGGAATGACGAAGTCGGACCTCATCGAGCTCGTGGCCAACAAGCTTCACCTCCCGAAGGGCAAGGCGGAGCTCATCATCAATTGCATTTTCGACTCCATGGAGGAGTCGCTCAAGCACGGGGCGCGCGTTGAGATCCGTGGCTTTGGCAGCTTCGAGATCCGCAACTACAAGTCCTACGAAGGGCGTAACCCACGCACCGGCGATCCGGTGGCTGTTCAGCCCAAGCGGCTCCCCTTCTTCAAGGTGGGCAAGGAGCTGAAGGAGCGGGTGAACGAGGCAGGGAAGGGGAGCGCCAAGCCCTCGGCTTCCGTCGCTCAGTAAGGCGCCTAACTATTCCCGGCGCCAGCTCTGGGTCAGTTCGCACACGCGGGCCTTTACCGCAGCGAGCTCGACGTTGACCAGGCGGCCGTCTCGAACCACCGGCTTGCCATCGACGAACACCTCTTTGATCGCGCGCGCTGAAAGTGAATAGACCACATTCTTGGGCAGCGACTGTTCTGGCCAGAGCGAAGGATCATCGAGATCGACGAACAGGAGATCGGCACGCTGCCCGACGGAAAGACTTCCGATCGGCAGTCCGAGGGCATCTCCTCCGCCCACGGTGCCGAAGTGGAAGGCGCGCTCGGCGGTGAGCGCCTGGCCGTCGAGGCGAGCCACCTTTTGCAGGAGCGCGCAGCTGCGCATCTCATCCAGTACGGAAACCCGGGAATTGGAGCAGCCGCCGTCGGTGCCGAGGGCAATGCGCACCCCGCGCCGGTCCAGGTCGACGATGTCGGTGACGCCATCGCCGAGGAACATATTGGAGCCTGGGTTGTAGGCGAGTGCGGCGCCGGATTGGGCGAGTAGCACCCGTTCACCTTCGTCGAACCAACAGCCATGGACGGCGACCATATCGGGTCCCAGCAGGCCGAGCTGCTGGACGGCACGCAGGGGCGTGGTACCGAAGTTTCTTCTCGCCTCTTCGACTTGGTACTTCTCCTCGGCGAGATGGATATGCCAGCGGGTGCCTACCTCTCGAGCGCACTCGACGCCAGCGTGGATCATCGCCGGCGATGCGCCGTGGAGCGAGTGGGGCGCGGGTTGGACCGTCACGAGGGGGTCAGCTGCGTGAGCGCAGCGGAGTTCGTGAAAACGGCGCGCGGCGTCGATGGGCGACTCGCGATAGGAAGCGGGAGCGCCCTCCCAATCGTAAAAGCAGCGGGCGAGCACTACGCGCAACCCGACGTCGCGCGCCGCTTGAATCACGCGCGATGCGTTCTCGTTGGCCCCGTTGTTGAGGTAGAAGAAGTCGCACACCGTCGTCACGCCGTGGAGCGCCATCTCGGCAAATGCGAACAGGGCGCCGGTGTAGACGCCATCGACGCCAGGCCGCGTGATCTCCGGCGAATAGCGATAGAGCGCGCGGTCGCGCCATTCGAGAAACGGCAGGTCGTCGCCGAACCCGCGCAGGAGCGACTGGAACGAATGGTTGTGGGTGTTGACGGTCCCGGGCAAAAGGGCACGGCGACCGAGATCGAGCCGCTCTTCTCCGGCCGTAGCCGGGAGCTGATCGGACGGTGCAACGGCCGCGATCGCACCGTCGATGATGCGCACGGCCGGCCGGTCGACGCAAAGGCCGTCGATCAACCCGGCGTCGCAGGTGAGGATCATTTCAGGATCTTGAAGCCCGCGTTCCAGTTCCAGTGGTTGCGCGTCGCCAGATCGATCAGCAAGAGCGTCATTCGTTCGAGCGTGCGCGCCACCTTGAGCGGCCCCGCATCGAGCGCACCAAAGCCCATGGCGGTCACCAGCTCCGCCACCTTCTGTTTGGCCGCCGCGTCATCGCCGACGATGAGCACATCGGGCGCTGGGCCCCCGTTGAGGGTGGGCTCGGCGAAGGTGCCCGAGAAGGTGTGCTTAAGGGCACCGACCACCTTGACGCGCGGGCCAGCGACGCGCGCGATCTCCTCAGCGGCCGAGGTTCCGTCGAGCGTGGTGAGCCCCGTGAAATCGTCGTTCAGCGGGTTGGTGAGATCGACGAGCACCTTCTCATGAAGATGGTCGCGCAGGGAGGTGACCAGGGTGGGGGCAACGACGAAGGGCACGGCCAGGAAGGCTACGTCTGCCCGCGCTGCGGCACTCGCATAGCTCGTGCCCTGGTAGGTGCGCGCGTTTTCCGAGGACATCTCTCGGGCGAGCGCTTCCGCCCGCGCCGGCTCACGCGAAGCGAAGGTGATATCGTGCGCTGTCTCTCGCAGCGCGTAGGCGATCCCGCGCGCCATCTTCCCAGTTCCCAGAATGGCGATTTGCATGGGGCGCACTGTAGTCGTGGCGGCGGCGGAATGCTAGTGTCTCGCTGGTGAGCATGAACGGCGACCCGTTGGCATCGTTACGCAAGGGCGAGCTTTCGCCTCTCTACTGGATCTTTGGGAAGGAGCGCTTCCTGGTAGAGCGGGCGCTCGGCCTGCTCAAGGAGCGTCTGCTCGAGCCAGCGACACGCGATTTCAATTACGACCTGTATCATGCCAAGGAGGCCGTGCCACAAGCGATTCTGGCGGCGGCGCGCACCCTGCCGATGATGGCGCGGCGCCGCTTGGTGGTGGTGCGGGACGCCGATTCGCTCGACGCCCGGCAGCTCGAGTCGTTTGCCCCCTATTTGGCGACGCCGGTGCCCGAGACCTGTCTTGTTTTGCTCAGCGACAAGTTGGATCAGCGCACCAAGTTTTCTGCCGCTTTCAAGAGGGCGGGCGTGCTGATCAAGCTCGATCCCCTGCCCGATCGGCAGCTGCCAGGCTTTGTGCGCAGCGAGGGCGCAGCGCGCGGATTGCGGTTTGGGGCCGGTGCTGCGGAGTCGATCGCTGAGGAGGTGGGTGCCGATCTGGGGCAGATCGTCGATGCCCTCGAACGGCTCGACCTCTATGTCGGCGAGCGCAAGGAGATCCGGTGTGAGGACATCGAGGCCGTGGTGGCGACCACGCGTCAGCGATCGGTTTTTGAGTTGGCAGATGCCATTGGGGCGGGCGACGCGGCACGGGCCTTGAGCACGCTCGGATCGCTGCTCGGCGGGGGAGAGGCACCGCTCAAACTGCTGGCGATGATCGGCAGGACGGTTCGCCAACTGATAGTGGTGCGGGAACTGACGGAGCAGCGCGTGGGACGAGCCGCGTTGGCAGAACGGTTAGCCTTGCCCCCTTTTGTGGTCGAGAAGCTGGAGGCGCAGGCCCGCCGCTTCGATCGGGAACGACTGCGGGTCATGCACGGGGCAATCTACCAGGCCGACCGCACGCTAAAGTCATCTCGGCTGGAGGGCCAGCGAGTGATGGAGCTTTTAGTGTTGGGGTTAGTGCAGGCTACGACAGAGCGTTCACGGCGAGCGTCAGCCGGCTGATTTTTCGCGCCGCGGTCTTCTTGTCGATGACGCCTTTTTGCGCCGTCTTGTCGATCAATTTGACCGCTGCACCCAGTGCGGTTTTGGCAGCCGCCCCATCCTTGGCGGAGATGGCGCTACGCACGCGCTTGATGCAGCTGCGCATGGTGGTGAGGTGGTACAGGTTGCGTTCACGGTGCCGAAGCCGCTGCCGATTTGCCTTTTCTGCCGACGGTAAGTTGGCCACGAAATCTCCTTGAAAACGCGCCCTTTCTACTTGGGCGGCGGGGCAATGTCAAGCTTCGCATTGCTAGCCTGCAGGGTGGGGCGGAACAAGCGGTTCATGCTACCGTCCGCGCCATGGCCGATCCGATTCGACAGCGCGGTGAAAACTTCAGCGAGCTCATCCGCATCATGCAGCGGCTCCTCGCGGCCGATGGCTGCCCTTGGGACCGCGAGCAGACGCTGGAGACGCTCAAGCCGTTTCTGCTGGAAGAGGCGCACGAGGTGCTGGAAGCCATCGAGGGGGGCGATGCCACCGGCCATTGCGAGGAGCTCGGCGACCTCCTGTTCCAGATCGTTTTCCAGGCGGAGCTGCGCGCGGCCGAGGGGGCCTTTGGCATCGAGGATGTGGTACGCGCGATCGGCGCCAAGATGGTGCGCCGCCATCCTCACGTGTTCGGTGACCTCAAGGTGTCGGGCTCCGAGGAAGTGCTCTCCAACTGGGGTAAGCTGAAGGAGGCGGAGCAGCGCGAAAAGGGCCAGCCGCGCACCACGCTCGAAGGGGTGCCGCGAGCGCTTCCCGCGCTCTTACGCGCCCAGCGGATCGGGGAAAAGGCGGCCACCGTCGGGTTCGACTGGCCGGACCTATCCGGCGTGCGCGAAAAGGTCGATGAGGAGCTGGCCGAGCTCGACCAGGCGATCGCGGCACGGAATCCGGAGGCCATCGCCGACGAACTGGGTGATCTGCTGTTCGTGCTCACTCGTCTCGGTGCCCGGTGCAAAGTCGATCCGGAGAATGCGCTTCACCGCTGCATCCAGCGCTTCCAAGCGCGGTTTGAGTTCATGGAGCAGAGCGCGGCCCGTGAGGGCAAAGCGCTCCCGGGCATGTCGCTCGAAGAGATGGACCGGCTCTGGTGTGAAGCCAAACGGCACACCGCGTTGCCGAAAAAATAGGCAGCCACAGAAACAACCAGATACGGCCGCTGTTTTTTGCGGCTCCCCACAGAGTTTCACACAGCTTATGTACAGAGGCTGTGGCCACACGGGTCTCGGTGAATTTTTCCAAAGTAAGTCAGATTACGTTATACTATCGGTTCGCTCGGAGGGCTCCCCATGCGACCACAGCTATCCCGGCCTCGCTATCTCCTCGGTGCGACCCTTTTGTCAGCGCTCGTGGGGGTCACCTTCGCATTCGGGGTGCCTGAGTCGCAGCAGGGGGGCTGCGGTGGTCCGGCGGTCGAAGAGGAGACCGCGGTCGAGCTCGCGAGCCAGGCGGTGCGGCAGCGCTGTAGCGGTCAGCAGCGCGAGCTATCGACCGATCGCAACCACTGCGGCGCCTGCAACCACAGCTGTCTCGGCGGGACCTGCAAACAGGGCAAGTGCCAGCCGCTGGCGCTCACGTCGGCCAACCAGGCCAAGTTCCTGGCGATCGATGGCAGCAACGCCTATTGGACCTCTTACCATGGCACGGTCAAGCGGGTGCCACTGAGTGGCGGTTCGGCGGTGACGCTCGCCAGCGGGTTCGACGAAACCGAGGGCATCGCGGTCGACACGAGCTACATCTACTTCACCGCCAATTCGCGCTACGCGGGCGTGGCTGGCAAGCTCTACCGGGTGGGCCTTGGAGGGGGCACGCCCACTCAGCTAGCGAAAGCGCCCTTTGGGGATTCCACGCGCGGCCGGATTTTTCTCACCGGGGGCAACCTCTATTGGTCCACCCTGCCCGGTACACTCTATGTGACCCCCACCGGCGGCTACGTATGGCCCCGCACGTCAGAAGATGCACAGTTTGTGGTCGGCAACGCACCCCAGTCCGGGCGCACCTACGCCTTCAACGGCTCCTACTTCTATTGGAAGGATGAGGCCCAGGGGCAGCTCCGTTCCGCGGGCACAAACGGTTCCGAAGCTGTCCTCGCCACCGGCGTCGCGAGTGGCGGCGGCCTCGTGGTCGCGGATGCCTATCGGCTGCTGTTTACCGCCAGCAGTGGCATCTACTGGATGCCCACCTCTGGCGCGCAGGCGCCCGGC
>JAHFDT010000185.1 GCA_023248875.1 Myxococcales bacterium
AAGTGCTCGACCGCACCCAGTTCTTTCAGAGACTACGGAATTCTCGACAGCTCGATAGTAAGAAGTGCTCGACCGCACCCAGTTCTTTCAGAGATTACGGAATTCTCGACAGAGTTCTCGACAGTAAGAAAGTGCTCGACCGTGTTCACGAATCTGCGGGTAACGTTCACGAATCTTCGGATAACGCGAAATGCCGCCCTCCGACCCGCGCGAGAGACGCGCGGCAGGGGGGAGGCTCCTCGGGCTTTGCCCGAGGAGGGGGGGCGGGAAGGCCCCCCATATAATGGAGAGGTGGCAGAGCCTGGTCGATTGCGCCTGATTCGAAATCAGGTGTACCTGCAAGGGTACCGGGGGTTCGAATCCCTCCCTCTCCGCCGAGGCAGGTCGAGTTTTCCGCGCCAGCAACGCGCGATTGGGGGAAGGCTCGTTGGGCTTTGCCCGATGCGGGGGGACGGGAAGGTCCCCCCGGGTTGCTGAGAAATGGAGAGATGCCCGAGAGGCCGAAGGGGCACGACTGGAAATCGTGTGTGCCGCAAGGTACCGAGGGTTCGAATCCCTCTCTCTCCGCCGTTGGTCAAAAAAACTGTTGACTGTGCACGGTAAGCCGTCAACTCTCTCTTCGGCTCTGGGCGACGCAAAGCGGATGAATCCCGCCAGGCCCGGAAGGGAGCAACGGTAGTCGGCGGCGCGGGTGCCCGGAGCCACTTTTTTTTCGGGGGGGAGTCGATGTCCTACCTGGTGTTTGCCCGCAAGTTCCGCCCGCAGACCTTCGCCGATATGGTGGGGCAGGAGCATGTGACCCAGACGCTCACGAATGCGATTCAGAAGGGGCGGGTGCACCACGCGTTTCTCTTTACGGGCGCGCGCGGCGTGGGCAAGACGACGGCGGCACGCATTTTGGCCAAGTGCCTTTCGTGTGAGAAGGCGCCCACCGACGCCCCCTGCAATGCGTGTGACGCGTGCCGCGAGATCACCGCGGGAACGTCGGTGGATGTGCAGGAGATCGACGGCGCCTCGAACAACAGCGTCGATGACGTGCGCACCCTGCGCGAAGGGGTGCGCTATCTCCCGGTTCGGGGCAAGAAAAAGGTCTACATCATCGACGAAGTGCACATGCTCTCCTCGGGCGCGTTCAATGCGTTACTGAAGACGCTCGAAGAGCCCCCGGCTCACGCGGTGTTCATTTTTGCCACTACCGAAGCGCATAAGATTCCAGTCACTATTCTGTCACGCCTCCAGCGCTACGATTTTCGCCTGGTGCCGCGCCAGCGGATTGGGGCGCATCTCAGCAGCGTGCTTTCCAGCGAAAAGATCCCGTTTGTGCCGGCCGCTCTCGAAGTGATCGCGCGCGAGGCTGCGGGCTCGGTGCGCGATTCACTGTCCCTGCTCGAGCAGGTGCTGGCCTCGGGCCACGGCGCGCTCGCCTCGGAACAGGCGGCGGCTGCGGCGCTCGGTGTGGCCGACCGTTCGCTCGTTCGTGAGTTGGGCAGTGCGATCCTGGCCCGGGAGACCCCGCGTGCACTGGAGCTCGTGCGTGCTGCCGCGGATCGCGCTATCGACTGGAAACACTTCACCCATGCCCTGCTGGAACACCTGCGCGATCTCGTGGTCGCGCGCACGGTCCCCGATCCGGCGTCGCTCATCGAAGCCTCCGAGAGCGAGCTCGGCGAACTTCTGACGATGGCCAAAACGGCTCCCGCAGGCCGGCTCGAGCTACTGTTCGCGCGCTTTGCCAAGACCGCCGAAGAGGTGTTGCGCTCGCCGCTACC
This sequence comes from Myxococcales bacterium, assembly GCA_023248875.1. Classification (GTDB taxonomy): domain Bacteria; phylum Myxococcota_A; class Polyangia; order Palsa-1104; family SHYY01; genus JAHFDT01. Next base: position 1,770 of record JAHFDT010000185.1, read on the forward strand.
ACGCTATGTGCTCGAAGTCGGGCTGGTCGAGCTCGGCCATGTCGAACCGCTCGAGCCGCTCGGTATGCTCATCGACCGGTTGGAGCGGCTGGAGGCACGCCTGGCCACCGGAGCTACGCCGGGTCCAGCGGCGCTCAAGTCAGCAACGCGCAGTACTCCGCCCGCGGCTCCCTCACCGCCGAGTGAAGTGGTCGCGCCGACAGCACGTGCGGCGATCACTCGCTGGTCAGTGCTCGCGGAGGCCATGAGTGTTGAGCAGCCTCTGCTGTCGGTTTTTCTGCATGGGGAAGAGGTCGTTTTTGCACCGCCCCAAGTGGTCGTCAGTTTTCCGAGCGCCTTTAATGCTCGCCAAGCGCGGGATAAAGCAGCCGATGCTGCGGTGCACATGGAGCGGCTGCTGGGAGTGAAGGTGCGGCTGGAAATCCAAGAGGGGGCTGGCCATGCGCCATCGGCCATTGCCACCGAGGAAAAGAAGCAGCGCGAAGATCGCGAACAGCGACGGAAAGAGGCGATCGACCACCCGGCCCGCAAACTGATCACCGATCGCTTCGGTAGCGAAACGATCTTCCAAGAGCCGGAGGTGGAGTGATGGCACTGGAAGGGCCGGGCAGTTTCGATTTGGGCAACCTAACGCGGTGCTCGGGCGCCTTGATCGCGGCTTACGTCCTCCCTCGGCCTCGTCACATACGAAAAGTATGCTTCTCAGCCTCAGTCCGCGAGGCTCCCGGTCCGAGGACGTCTGCGACCGAGGCCGTGGAGAGGCGCTCGCGCTGAATGCGCCCGAGCACCGCTTCCTATCAATCCGAATGAGCACCGCTATAAATCAGGCCGTGATCAAAGCGCAGGAGATGGTGCAGTCGGAAGTTCGGGCGTTGACGGGCGGGATGATCCCGTCGGGGTTACTTTAGTTCCTTCAACACCGCCCGGATGTCGCTGGCGTACTTTCCGTGCGGCGCCAGCTGGAGATACTTTTGGTAGGCCGCGCGCGCTTCACCATTATGGCCGAGCTGCTGGTCGGCAGCCCCCTGGACGAGTTGGGCATCCGGGTTGGTAGGATCGGCAGTCGCCGCGCGATGGGCGTAGTCGGAGGCTTTGGACGCATGGCCACGGTCGAGGTGAATATTGGCAAGCAGCACCAGCGCTTCGACGCCATCGGCCTTGATGCTGATCGCCTGTTCGAGAAGCGGGAGTGCTTTCGCAGCACGGTGGTGTTCGGTGAGCTCCTTGACCTGCGCGAGAAGCGCTTCGTAAGTGGGGCTTTCCGGGGTCTTGGGTGGGGGTGCGGGCGGGGTTGAAGCGGCCACCATGGCAGCGTCCACCACGGCAGCCGCATCCAGCGTGGGCGCGACAGCCACTGGCGCCATGGCCACCGGGCCAGTCCGGTGCACCACGCCCCACACCACACCCGCTGCTACTGCCAGCAATCCGCTTCCTAGCAAGAGATTTCGGCGTGTGGTGGGGCGTCCTGTAGCAGGTGGTTCCTCGACCTGCTCAGGGCTCTCGTTCGACGCTTCAGTGCGACCCTCTGGTGAATCGGTTTCAGCGTCGGCATGGCTGGGGGTGGGAAAAGGAATGATATTATCGCTGGCTTCCTGTGGCGCTTCGCCGCGGTGTTCTGCGGCCTCTTCCCGTGCGGTGGAGGGTTCGTCACCCTCGTCATGGCCCCACCCGGCAGGAGCCGCCATCTTCTCTCGTAAGTGGCGCTGCGTTTCATCGTCCTGATGAGCCTCGCTCTCGACGGTCGGCGGCATCGCGGGCTCTGGCAAGTCAAGAGGGACAGGCTCGTCCTGCGCGGCTGCTGCAGAGGCGGGAAAGATCAGCTTTTCAAAATACAGTTTTGACAGGACCGTCAGTGCTTCGAGATCGCCGAAGTCGCAATCCTCTACGACCTGGAGAAGCGACCGACGTCCGTCGAACAGCCGCAAGATCGAATTGATCTCGTCGGGGATTTCGGACAGCCGGTCGCCGAGCTCCCGGTAGTCCACTTCGAAGACCGACCCGAGCGGAGGCAGCTGCTCGCATAGACGGCCCCACTCCTCCAGTCGGCGCATCCCCTCAAATAGCAGCGCCTCGGAGGAGGCCTCGATCACCTCTTTGCGGCGGATCTGCTTGGGCTCAAATTCAAATTCACCTTCGGTCCATACCAGCAATCGGTAGAGCGCATCCTCGGCGACCAGGCGTCCCAGCTCGGCGTCGATCACCTTGCCATTGCGCAGGTAGATGGCTGCGCGGCGGCCCTCCGAGGTGCGCAGATGCAACACGCCCGACTTTCGACCCAGCGCGGCCGATTGCAGCAGATCGACCACGCCCATATCGGTCAAGCGACCGGAAACGCGCAGCTCCTGTTTGCCGCTCCCGTTTTGGAAAAGGTCCCGCTGATGCTTTTGCAGCAAGATCTTTACCCGCGCCACCAGCTCCTTCACATAGACCGGTTTGGCGACGCAGTCCTCTACACCAAGCGAAAGGGCCTGCATCCGCTCTTCCACGGTTCCCTGGTCGAGCAAGAATAGGAACGGTAGTTGCGCCCAGTCCTGAGACTGTAGCAGGCGCTCGCGCAGCGCAAAGCCCTGGCTGGTATTGGCGAGAGTCAGTTGAGGCGGTGTGAGTTCAATCTTGGTGAGCGCATCGGCCGCGTCGTTGGCGATGGTGATGGTGTAGCCCGTCTCCTTGAGCGACACCTCGAGGAGCCGCAACAGCTGCGGGTCGGTCTCGAGGAGCAGCAGGGTCTTCTTCGCCACCCGATCTACCCGCTCGACTGAATTCCGTCGGTCAGGCGAACTTCGCCCGCCGGCCCAACCAAGAGGAGACCCCCTTCGGAGTCGAGTCCCAGCCGATCGACATCGCCGGGGCCGAGCCGCACTGTGGAGCGCTGCTCCGCAGGACCCACCACCGCGACGCCATCGATACGTCCGGTTCGCCCCACCACCGAGAGCCGCTCACGCGCAACAAAGCGACTGCCTGAGATTTCGATCCGCGGCGATAGCTTCGCCTGCGCGCCGAACAGCGCATTGAGGTGCTCGGCACTCAAACGGACGAAGCGTGGCGAGTGGGGCTTCACGCAAGCGCAGCATACCGCTCCTCGGTGAGCCGGATCAACAAACGGTGTATTAGTTTGCCCAAACCGTCTCTATTTTTCCGGCCGTGAATCCCATTTCCTCGTCCACTGCGTTCTTCAAGTAGTCGATCGAAACGGTGATCGGATGGCCGTCGTCCGGATCGTAGGTCACGGCCATCGAATCGGCGTTGCGCTGGATGGCATCCTGCAGCAGGTCGAAGAGCCCGTCGAGGGTTCTCCATTTGGACCCGTTCGCCAGATCGATGCTCTTCTTCTCCTCGAGGTCGAAGAGGCCGCTTATCGCCGCCTTCGAAACGGTGAGCTGGACTTTTTGGGTGTCAGCACAGAAACAGTGCCACTGGAAATCATAGCGGTAGTCGGCGATCGCCTTCGATTTCCAGAGCGCGCGATGTTGGTCGAGCGGCGCCTGCGCTGGGTGCTGGCAGCCGGTCACGAGGGCAAAAAGGAGGAAAAGGGTTCGCATGGCTTTCGGGGACAGCAGCATTCATGCCACGCCCAAGTCCCCGTCTGATCCAGCCAGCGCGATCGAGCCCTCCTCAGAAAACTGAGGGAACTATCAAACATCCACCTCGTTGGCCGTCGCCGCGCGCTCCATGATGAAGCGAAAGCGCGCGTTGGCATCCTTGCCCATGAGCTCGTTGACCACGCGGTCGGTGTTGAGCTCGTCGATGATCTCGACCCGCAGCGCGAGCCGCTTGCGCGGGTCGAGCGTGGTCTGCTTGAGCGTCGCAGGCATCATCTCGCCGAGCCCCTTGAAGCGCGTGATTTCGGGCTTGGCGTTGCCCTTGACCTTCTCTCTCAAAATCCGCTCGCGCTCGACATCATCAAGCGCCCAGTGGGTCTCCTTGCCGATATCGATGCGGTAGAGGGGCGGCTGCGCAAGGTAGACATGGCCGCCCTGGATCAGCTGCCGCAGATGGCGGTAGAAGAAAGTGAGCAGCAGCGTCGAGATATGGTGCCCATCGCTATCGGCGTCCATGAGCAGGAAGATCTTGTCGTAGCGCAGCCGCGAGGCATCGAACTCGGCGCCAAAGCCGCAGCCGAGCGCATTGACGATATCTTGCAGCTCTTTGTTGGATAGCACCTTGGAGGTGGAGGCCTGCTCGGCGTTGAGCACCTTGCCCCGCAGCGGCAGAATCGCCTGGGTGCGGCGGTCGCGCCCCTGCTTGGCGGAGCCGCCGGCTGAATCGCCCTCGACGATGAACAGCTCCGACTCGCCCGGATCGGTCGATGCGCAGTCGGCCAACTTACCCGGCAAGTTGAGCCGATGCGACACGGCACTCTTGCGCTGCACCGCCTGCGACGCCGCACGCGAGGCCTCCCGCGCTCGCGCGGCCAAGATGATCCGCGCGACGATACTCTCGGCCACCGTGCGGTTTTCGGTCAGCCATTTTTCCAGCGCGCTGCGCACCGCGCCGTCGACATCGGCCGCTACCTCGGGATTGTTTAGCCGGTCCTTGGTCTGCCCCTGAAACTGCGGCTCGCGGATGTAGACCGAAAGGATCGCCACCAGGCCTTCGCGAATGTCGTCGGCCGAAAGCGCCACGCCCTTGGGCGTAAGATTGTGCGTCTCGATGAAATTGCGCACCGCTTTGACCACGCCCGATTTGAGCCCGTTTTCGTGGGTGCCACCGGCGCCGGTCGGGATCCCGTTGACGTAGGATTGGATGTGCTCGTCGGTCGCTTCGGTCCATTGCAGCGCACATTCCAGCACGGCATCGTTCTCATCGCTGTTGCCGAGCTTGCGCGGATCGCGCGCCACATAGAACGCCGCTTGTGTGGGTGCCTTGCCACGCTCGGCGACAATCTTGGTCAAGTAGTCGGCGATGCCGCCATCGTGCGCAAACTCGACCTCCTCGCCGGTAGTGGGGTCGGCAAAGTGGATGTGTAGCCCTTTGTGTAGATAGGTCTTGGCCTCGAGCCGTGCCCGAACATGCGCTGCATCGAATTTCAATTTGGCGCCAAAGATCTCCTCATCCGGTCGGAAAAAAATCTTGGTGCCGGTGCCGCGGATCTTGGGATTGACAACCTTGATCTTGCCCTGGGCGAGGCCGCGCGCAAACGCCTGCTCATGCTCCTTGCCATCGCGCCGGACGGTCGCCACCAGCTCCGAGGAGAGCGCATTGACGACTGAGGCACCGACGCCATGTAGACCACCGGAGTGAAAATAGTTCGTGTGTTCGAATTTTCCGCCCGCGTGCAGTGTGGTCAGGATGATCTCGAGTGCCGACCTGTTCTTGAACTTGGGGTGCGGATCGACCGGGATCCCGCGACCGTCGTCCTCGACTGTGACACTGTGGCCGTCTTTGCCGAGCGTCACCCAGATCGTCCGCGCATGGCCGTTGATCACTTCGTCGACTGCGTTGTCAACGATCTCCCAAAGAAGATGATGGTACCCGCGGCTATCGAGGCCGCCGATGTACATGCCCGGCCGTTTGCGCACTGGCTCGAGCCCTTCGAGGACCGTGATGTCCTTCGCGGTATAGGCCATGGTGTGGCCGAAAGGTGATCCGGAAGCGGGGCCCTGTCAACGCCATTCGCCGGCTGGCGATTGGAAAAGCCACCTCGATAAGTTGAAAACCACAGTGCTTTTCCCTGGCCCAAAACCTGCTTGACGCGCTGCGCACAACCCTGCTGGAGGAAACCCTATGCGGCTATGGACTGGACTTGCGCTCGGCTTTGCACTGCTCGGACCGGCTCATGCGGCCACTGGGCGCACCACCAACCGGACCTACAAGACGATGGATGCGGCCGCGAAGGCCACAGCCGCCTTTCTGTTCAACCGTGCGGGCCTGACCAAGAAGGTTTGGCACGCTTCGGATATCACCCTAGCCAAGTCGCCCCACGGCCAGCCCGGTCGGGTTCAGGTGCTTTTTGGTGAGTTGCCGAAGACGCCGTTTAACTATTCGGCGGGCAGCGTGGAAGTGAAGGTGCTGAAGGTCAAGGGCGGGTGGAAGGGCTACACCGATACCGCCGCCAAACCGGTTCTCTGGAAGTAGATCGC
>JAHFDT010000186.1 GCA_023248875.1 Myxococcales bacterium
ATCCGCGCAAAGGTGTCGGGGGGCATTTCGGTGTCGGAGTCGCAAAAAAAGAGCACGTCGCCTTCGGAATGTTGTACCCCCACCTCCCGAGCATGGCCCGAGCCCATATTGCGTTTGAGCTCGATCAGGCGAACGGGAAAGCGCTGGATAATAGCGACGGAGTCATCGGTGGAGGCATCATCGACTACGACGATGTCGACATTCGGGGTTTTGGCCGCCAGTAGCGAACTGAGGCATTTTTCGAGATACTTCGCCCCATTGTAGTTCGCGATGATCGCAGTGATGCGCAGCGGTCCACTTTCGGCGGCCATCCGTTGGGTATACTCAGAAACTCAGCTGAGTGCCAGCGGCAAAGAAGCCAGTCGCTTGCGTGCTTGCGGGGAGTGCCTCAGGGAGCACGCCGGAGAATGCCAGACCTCCACGCACGAAGGCCCCAAAATGGAGGGAAAGTGGCGCCAATAGGCCAGCGCCCACCTCGGCGCGCCAGCCGCGCGGTTCGCTGCCATGGACCAGCGTGGATTCGAGCTTCGTGGTACCGGACAGGAGTTGCCAACCGGAATCGTCGGGCGCCACTGCGACGAAGCCGCAGCCGCTCGACGCCACGATTCCCCAGAAGGCCACCCGAATGCACCAAGACACGCCGTCCATTGTCAATGGCGGCGGGAGTGGCGTCAAATCGCAAAGGGGAGATCGGCGACGATGGCAGTGCGCTGGTCTGCGGCTTCTTGCAAGGTCAGCGGAGTGCCCGGCTGCCACACGGTGCGGTGCAGATAGGCCAGCGCAATGGGGCCGAAGCGCGGCGAGACGACCGACGAGGTGACGCTGCCCGCCCCCGCGCGTTCGGGGGAGCAGAGCGTCGCGCCGCGCTCAGCGGGATGGTCGCCGGCGAGTCGCAGCCCCATGAGCTTGCGGTTGATCCGCCCCTGCTGCGTCACGCGGACGATCACCTCCTGGCCGAGGTAGCAGCCCTTGGTGAAGGAGATCGCCTCGTCGAGACGCGATTCGATCGGCAGATGGTCGGGGCCCATATCGAGGCCAAAGCGCGGCTCGCCCGCCTCGACACGCAGGATTTCAGCCTCGACATCGGGAAGCAGGGGTGCGTCCACCGGATGGTGATCGCCAAATAGGCGAAAGCCCGGCTGGCCAAACTCCCGCGTCGCCGCGATGCGCAAACCGGCGCGCTCGACATGGTGGTGCAGCGGCAGGGGCGCGAGCTCACCGAGACGAGCGGCCGCTTCATCACCATAGATCCCCCATTCGCCGGTGGGACTGTCCGCAATGGTGACATCGTCCATGATGAGATGTGATTCGAAGAGCTGCCGCACCGGAGCCAGCGCTTCGGCATCGAGTTCTAAAAGCAGCGACTCTTCCAAACAGTAGATGCGCAGATCGCCGACCAGTTTGCCCTTGATGCTGAGAAGTGCAGCACGGCAGCCCTGCCCAGGCTGCAGCACCTGGATGTCGTTGGTGACGAGTCCATGGAGAAAGCGCGCGCGGTCGGGGCCTGAAACGAGTAGGCGGCCTCGACCGCGGTAGTCGCGAGCGAATAGCATCTACAGGAGGTTACTCCGAATAGCCGGCATAGATCGAAAGCATCTCGCCATGGGCCTTGTCATGGATGGTGAGGTGAGCGTAGTCCATGTCGAAGGCTCCCCAGATCCCGCCCGAATAGACAGACATGCCGGACTTGACCGCCTTGAAGAGCTTGTCGGTCAGGCCGGCGCGCGCCGGGGCCGATTTCGTGCCGATTCCGCTGCTATCGAATACGGCGTTGACGGCTTTGGCGAGAGCGGCCCGCGTCGGCTTCACCGGGGCAGCACTGACCCCTTCGACGTACTGGCCCCAGAGCACCTGCTTCACCGTGTTGGGCCATTTTTCGCCGGGCTTGCGGGCCACGATGCGAACCGTCTTGCTACCAGTGTCCTCAAATCCACGCGAGATCTGCTGCCAGGCCTTCCGACCGGCCCGAAGATCGGGATTGCTGAGCTGCTTCGTGTAGACAAACTTAGCGGCGCTGGCAGGGGTGACACAGGAAACCACTGCAGCGGTGATCCATCCGATCAGAGGAGTTCTTTCCATGATGTTCTCCCAAACATAAGGTTAGGCGTGGCGCGCAATGCAACACTAGGGCCAAGCGGCGAGCCGCCCGAATTGTGAGAACTTCGGGTGGGCTTCGAGTAGTTCGTCCAGCCATGGCCGAGCGAGTTGCCAGCTTCTTGCACCGAGCCACTGCATGGAGTACCTATCGCTTCGTGGTCAAGCGATTTGTCGGTCTGACGCTCTGGCTCGCGGTTACAGCACGGGCCGAAACGGTCAAGCATACCCTTCCTGAGCTGATCCAGCTCGGGCGCGCACGGGCGCGCCAGGTGAACCTGGCCCAGGCGGAGCTCCACGTACGTGAGGCCCATCGGCGCACGGCTCTTTTGCAGTGGTTGCCATCGGGCGAGCTCACCTATGGACTGAGCCCCGCTCCCCGCGTGCGCTGCGCAGTGCCACCCGGCGAACAGGCGACCCTCGATGGACTGCCCGAGGAGCAGAAGCAGGCTTTTCGCCAAAACAACTGCATCAACACGGTCGACCCGGGCGGCAACAACATCAACCTGATTGGACTCGGGAGCATTGCCAGCGTCGGCATGCGCCTCAATGTCAGCTTGACGCAGCCGATCTATACGTTCGGCAAGATCGAAAATGCGGCGGCGGCAGCGGGCCATGCGGTGGCGGCTGGCCAAGCGCAGGTCGAAACCGCGCGCCAGGATGTCGATATATTGGTGACGCGCGCCTTCTGGGGCATCAAGGCGGCGCGTGCATCGCTGGCGGCGGTGGAGTCGGGACGTGATGAGCTCCATCCCTGGATCGCAAAGATCGAGAAGGATCTCGATGAACCGAAGCCGCAGTTCAATCTGAATGATCTGGAGCGCCTCAAGGTGGCGCTGGCGCAGCTCGATCTGGTAGTGTCCGACCTCCAGCGCAATGAGCAGACGGCGATCGCGGGATTGCGCATCCTGTGCGGCGATGAGGTCGAGGTCGACGAAAGCGAGCTCGACCTCCTGGAGCTCGTGGACCGGTCGCTCGGCTACTATGAAGAGGCGGCGCTGCTTCACCGACCCGAGGCGCGCACGCTCGACGAGGGGCTCAAGGCCTACCGTTCGATCGCTGGCTGGCGGCGGGCGGACCTACTCCCGGACCTCGCGCTCGTCGGCAGCTTCGCCTGGGGCTACGCGCCCACCATCGAGGACTCGAACAACGCCTACATGACCCGCGCCAATCTTCTGGGCGGTGGCCTCTACCTCGCTTTTCGCCAACCTCTCGATTTGGGGCAAAGGCTGGCGCGGCTCGGCCACGCGCGTGCCGATGCGGAGATGTTCGCCGCCCAGCGCGAACTGGCGCTGGTGGGTTTTCGCTGGGAGATCGACCAGGTCTACAACGATCTAACGGAAGCGCGAAAGCGGACCGAGGCGACCGAACGGGGACAGAAGCTGGCGCGCGGCTGGTTTACGGCAGTGCAGCAAAACATCGATCTGGGCATTGGGGAGCCACGCGATCTCATCGAAGCGGGGCGCGCCTATTTTGACCTGCGCCTGCGCTACTACCAAGCTATCATGGACGTCAATGTGAACATCGGCAGACTGCGCCGTGCCTCCGGAGTTGAGGTGGCGGGGTCACCCTGAGGAGGCTTTTGCGGACCATGAACCGGTTGCTCATCACACTGATGCTACTTGGAACGTCCCAAGCGGCGGGCCTGAGTGGTCCCATGATGCAGCTGAAGGAGTCGAATTCGCGCATCGATCGAATACTCAAGCGCCATCCTGTCGCGGGTACACCGGAGGAGCGGAGTGCCAAGGAGGAGCTGAAGTCGGTGGTGAATCAGCTGCTCGACTACCAGGAGCTGGCACATCGAGCGCTGGCGCAGCACTGGGATACGATCACACCCACGCAGCGCGGCGAATTCGTGGCGACCCTCAAGCAGCTGATCGAAAAAAACTATGTGCGGCAGCTACGTAACGCGACGCTCGACTACCAGGTGATCTACAAAGGGGAGAACGTCGCAGATAGCGTGGCGACGGTCGATACGGTGGTCAAGGTCAAGACCAAGGGAAAATCGACCGAATCGTCGATCGACTATAAGCTGCGCAAGATCGACGATCGCTGGATGGTGTTCGATATCATCACCGATGAAGTGAGCATGGTTCGCAACTATCGCAATCAGTTCAATAAGATCATCACGAACGAATCGTACGACGCACTGCTTCGCAAGATGCGGAAGAAGATCGAGGAGTCCGATCCCAAATAGAGCAAGATACGCCTTTACTACCGGTGCGCGCGACTTCGACCGATGAGAGTCTGCCTGGCTGCCGCATGGCTAATCTCTGGGTGTGCGGCACCACCGATCCTGGTTTCCTCGGATCCCATCCCCGTCTCGCTGGTCGGCGGAAAGGGAGGGCTAGTCGCACAAGGCCAGGTGGGCGAGGGCAGCCTCTTCTCCTTGCTGGTGGATACCGGAACGGTGCTTACGGCTCATTCGACCCCGGGCTCCTCGCGTCTCCTCGAGGAGCGGCTACGTCTCCTCGATCGTGGCGGGGTTGCGCGTGCCGAATTTCCTGGACCCAAGGTACTCGAGACGCCACTTGGGAGTTCCGGCGTCGACGCGCGGACGATCGATCTTTCGAACGGCGGTATCCTAGGAGGAGATCTGCTCTCGGGGTACTCGGTGGCGATCGATTACGCAGCTCCCTCTTTGGTCCTCGGACCGCCGCTCCTCGGCTGTAGCTGCGCTCTGGCAGATCAATGTGCGGCGGTGCTACCGTTTGCGCTCACTGGAGGGGGAACGTGGCAGCTGGGAGATGAGATCCACACCTATCCCCCGACGCGGGTAGCGATCGATGTCTGCCTGGCACCACGGGTCGATCCATTGAAGCGCGGTGTGCCCTGCGTGCAAGGGGGAACGCTGAACATCGTCGACTATGAGGTCACGGGAAAGCCGGGGGTGGATGCGCGCCTACTGTTGGCGACGGGATTTCCAAGTTTACTCCTGGGAGCCAGCGCCTGGGATCGGCTGCAGGGGCCAGGGAAGGCAGGCGCGGCGCTGGCGGGGGCCAGCTCGCAGGTCTATTTCCCCGGGCGATCGCAGCCGGTCAAGGCGGCCCGGGCGAACCTCGGGGAGCCCGGCATGCAGCGCGCGGCCTTGGCCCTGGTCAGTCGTCTCGGCCTCCTGGGGCCGTGCGGCGAGCTGGCGCGCAGTCGCCGGCTGCGCGCCTTTCAAGCGCAACCCCTTGAGCAGCGAGATCCGAAAGAGGCGCCCGACTGTCGTGCTGCTGCAAGCGATTGTCCACCCGACAAGACCTCCTGCCTGCAGTGCCTCAAGAAGAGCGAGACGCTGGGGGCGATGTGCAAGGATGCCCATGGCATCGATCGCTGCAACGACCGCAATCAGCCGGCCGCCGCGTTCGTCGAAATCGACGATCCGATCGAGGTCTACATTGTCGACGACGCAGCGCCAATCCTGCAGGAGATCAATTTCGATACCCATCCTGCACTGCCGGCGATCGAGGGGATCGCGGGCACCGAACTCCTGGCTCGCCTAGCGCTGCGCGTCGACTATCCCAACCGCCGTCTCGTGGCCCATTGTGCCTCGCCGAGCGGCTGTTCGATCTATCCGGCTTACGGCTGCCCGAATACTACAGAGACCGAGGACTGCGGCCGCAACGGGCAGGACGCGGCAGCACTGTGCCATCCGCCCTCGGCCATCCCGCCCGCGGGGGCGACGCCCGGCCCAGTCTGCCTCGGGCGATAGGGACTACCTCTTTTCGACGTCTTCTGCGGCGACCTTGACTGCCATCTTGCCGATCATCACCTTCAGTCCGCCGCGTGCATCGACGTCCTGGACGATACCCGACTTGCCGGCAAACATTCCGCGGACGATGCGCACCTCATCCTGTTTGGCGAGGCCGCGCTGGCGTCGCGCCTGCTTCTCCTGCTGTAGCGTTTCGCGCATCGAAACGAAATCGTTGTCGCGCGTCCAGGCGATGTAGTGATAGAGGGGTAAAAGCGCGAGGAGCGACGCGCGGGTCTGCTCAGCAAAGGCGGGGCCCGCGGCGATGGCTTCGTTGCGATCGGCGCGAGAACCGATGTACAGCAACTTTTGGGGTCCCATGAGAGGGCTGGGCGTCGCCAGATGGGCGATCCACTCCGCCGCACTCTCTGGGGCGGCGCTCGACGTTGGCGCGGTGGTGCTTCCGGTGACCCCGAAATGGAAAGGTTGAGGCAGCCCGCGCAGAAGATCTACCAACTTCTCGTGCTCGAAATGGTCTGCCGATCGGCGCTCGAGATTCTGACGATCCACTCGCGCATCGGGATGGAGCTTGAGTGAAACTTCGGCATGGTCGAAGGCGACCGTCACGGCGAGGAAAAGATGGTTGCGTTGGGGCGTTGGATCTTCGATTAGCGAGGCCATCGTCTGGGTCCGAACGATGATTCGGTCGAGCTCTTTGCGCGCCTCTTCATTACGCGAGAGAAAGATGTGTTGCGCTTCGACCTGTTTATGGTTCCACTGGGCGGGATGCTCGGCCGAGGCTTCCAGGGAAAGAGGCGACCCATCGGCGGCTGTGAGACCGGCGGCAATCTCGCGTCCCAGCGTGCAGAGCTTCTGCTTCACCTCCAGCCGCTCGCGGTTGAAGACGTTCGACTTCCATTTGTTCGACGCATAGGCGTCAAAATCGGCGGTGCACAGCCCGGCAAACATGGGCGGCAGTATGCACGGTTGAGCCGATCGGGGGAAGTCCTCACCACGATCGGGTGGGTCTTGTCGGCGGCGCGCGGCGCGGGCTCGGACAGTCCTCGGCGCCTGGCGGCGCCTGCGGAACTCGCCCGCGCCGCTGGCGCCGCCGACAACCCGCCCTATTGGATGAGTTCCCCCGATGTGTTCCCCCGGTCTTGGAAGGGAGTCGGAGTCGGAGTCGGTGACGGAGTCGGTGACGGAGTCGGAATCGGAGTCGGAATCGGTGACGGAGTCGGTCGCGGAGTCGGTCGCGGAGTCGGGCGTCGCCGATCGCGAGGTCACGGATCAGCTTTGCGGGTTCTGCTGTTCCTCTTGGGCTGCTCTGGCTCTGTGCGTGCGGAAACAGTGACGCTGCACTTTATCGGCACCACGGACGTGCATGGTCATCTCGAGGGCGAAAGGCAGCTCCTTCCACGGCCAGGAGGTACGCTGGAGCTCGTGCGTGGTGGCTCGGCGCTGTTCGGGGGTTACCTCAAAAATCTGCGGGCAAAAGCTCCGGGCAGAGTGGTGCTGGTCGACGCGGGCGATATGCTGCAAGGAACGCTGCTGTCGAATCTCGGCGAAGGTGCAGTGACGGTTCGTGCGATGAATGCCCTCGGCTATGCCGCAGCGGCGATTGGCAACCACGAGTTCGACTTTGGTCCGGTCGGGCCGCATGCGGTACCGGCACCAGGCGAGGATCCGCGCGGCGTACTGAAAGCGCGGGCGGCGGAGGCGAAGTTCCCTTGGCTGACGGCGAATATCATCGAGGTGGTGACGGGACGGCCGGTAGGAGCCCCGCGGGTGCAACCTTTTGTCGTCATTCCCATCGCGGGCGTGCGCGTGGGCATGGTCGGCGCCACCAGCGAGGATACGCCTCGCACCACCATGCGACTCAATCTCGAGGGGCTTCGCGTCGAGCCGATTGTGCCAGCGGTGGTGCGCGCAGCAGCGGGAGCACGCGCTGCGGGGGCGACGGTGGTGGTGCTGGTGATGCACGCGGGCGGTGAGTGCCATCGCTTTGACCAGCCCGAGGAGCTGTCATCGTGTAGCCAAGACAGTGAGGCATTCCGGGTGGCGCGCGCGGTCCCTC
>JAHFDT010000187.1 GCA_023248875.1 Myxococcales bacterium
CTGGGACCTGGCTTTCATCGGTGATTCCGATGCGGAGAGAGATGGTGGTGCCATCGCCCCACGGCCACCAAAGACCAAAGGCGACGAGGCCATCGGGCGTGCTGCGCGTGAGCAGCAGCTGGTTTGAGCGGATGCCACCATACTGATCGGCGAGACTCTGGACTGCCTCGGGGGCCTTCTCGATCGTCGCAGTGGTCCAGCGCTCGGGCAGAGCGCCTGCTGCCGCCTGGCCCGCCGCTGCCGCCAGCTCGCTGGCGAAGGCCGCTGCGACGCACTTCATCCGACCGTCCCAGCTCCAGCTGGCGCGATTGGGCCAGGCGGTGCGGAGCTGGCGGAGGGCGTCGAACAGGGCTCGGAAGGCTTCGTTGGGTGGGGGAGACATGCGCCGGAGCTTAGCCGACTGTTTGGGAGAAGTGAACCTCAGATCAACCCGGGCTCTCCTACGGCGCTGTTTGCTATAGAATCGTCTCTTCAGTATAAGGGGGTGATTTCGGTTGCCGATGTCCCGTCGAATACGCCGCCTCCCCGCCTTGGTGCTGGCCCTGCTGGGGCTGGGGGGGCAGATTGCAGCTTCGGCTCACTGGATCGTGGAGCGTCACGTCTCCTGTGCCGAGCATGTTGGCGAGCTCATCGAGATCGCTTCTCGGACGGAAAACTCACATTCCATGACCCCGGCAGCGGTGTTTGCGAGGGCACCGGCCGCGCATGGGCACCAGCACTGTGCGCTCCAAGCGCTGCGTCGGGATCGTGGCTGGGAGGGCACAGCACCCCAGGTCGCGGTCTCTCTGACTGCGGTACCGCTCTCTCCCTGGGCGGCTCCGCATCCCACTCCTCCCGCACCGATCGAGCCGATCGTCCTCGCGCCCAAATTGGCGCCCCCCGCCTAACCCTTCGCGTCCGTTTTTCGTAGTTCGATTTCTTCGGCGAAGGAGTGGCTTGTGCGTATTTCAGCATTCGTGGGGTGTGCCCTTTTCTCAACGGTGGTAGGGGCGGAGCCGATATTGGTTCCACCCGAGCCGGTGACCACAGTCAAAGCGGCCTATCCCGCCGAGGGGTTGGCGCGCCGCAAGGAGGGGACGGTGACGATCCTCGCCACGGTAGGGCGGGATGGCGTGGTCAAGGCGGGCGAAGTGGCGGAGTCGAGCGGCGAGCCTTCGCTCGATCAGGCGGCGCTCCAGGCGGTGCTGCAGTGGCGCTTCAAGCCAGCCCTTCAGGAGGGCAAGCCGATCGAAAGCCAGGTGCGCGTGCCGTTTCATTTCCATCTCATGGAGCACGGTCCGGCGGAGCATGCGCCGCCACCGATGCCAACGGGATCCCCGACGCCAACGGGATCCCCGACGCCGACGCCTACGAATGAGATAGTGCCGAGTTTTGAATCGACGGCTCGCACCAAGCGAGAAGCGCTCAGCCGGGGTGCATCGGACTATCACGTGGATGTCGAAAAACTTTCGGTCGTGCCGCACCAGAACGCGGCAGATTATCTCAAACTAGCTCCGGGTATCCTCCTCAGCAACGAGGGCGGTGAGGGGCACGCGGAGCAGGTGTTTTTGCGCGGCTTCGACGCGCGTGAGGGGCAGGACATCGAATTCTCCGTCGACGGTGTAGTGGTCAATGAGAGCGGCAACCCTCACGGCAGCGGCTATTCCGATACCCACTTCATCATCCCAGAGCTGGTCGAATCGCTGCGTGTCGTCGAGGGCCCCTTCGATCCACGGCAAGGGAACTACGCGGTGGCCGGCAGCGCCGAATACCATCTTGCACTGAACGAGCGTGGCCTGAACTCGAAATTCTCGCTTGGAAATTGGGGCAGCTACCGCCTGTTGCTGAGCTACGGCGCGCCCGGGGGCGACCCTGGCACCTTTGCTGCTGCCGAGCTGTTTCAGACCGAGGGGTTCGGGCAGAATCGCGACGGGCGGCGCGGCACAGTCATAGCCCAGTATGAAGGCCATTCGGGGGCGAGCGCCTATCGTGTGGGGGCCACCGCCTATCTCGCCAGCTTCCACACCGCCGGCGTGCTGCGCGATGACGATCTCCACGCCGGCCGCAAGGCCTTCTTCGATACGTATGATCCGCTGCAAGGCGAAGACTCCGCGCGCTATTCGATCGCCGGCGAGCTTTCAACACGGGCGGATCGTTTCCATATCAAGAACCTGGCCTATTTCGTCGCCCGGCCGCTGCGGCTGCGCGAGAACTTTACCGGCTTTCTCCTCGATACCCAGGAACCACAGCAGAGTCCCCACGGGCAGCGCGGTGATCTGCTCGATCTGCACATGATGGCCTGGACGATCGCCGCGCGCGGGGCGGCGCACACCAGCGCCGTGGTGCTCAACCAGGTGCAGGAGCTCGAGGTCGGATACTTCGCGCGCGGCGATTTTGTCGCCACCTCGGCGCAGCGTATCGAGGCGGCTACCGGCCACCCCTATCACACCGATAGTCAGCTCGAATCCCATCTCGGCAACATCGGCCTCTATGGCGATGTCAATTTGCGCTTTGCCCGTTGGCTATCGCTGCGCGGCGGGTTGCGCGGCGATCTCTTCGCCTACGACATCAACGATCTCTGTGCGGTGCAGTCGGTCGACCATCCCTCGCCGGTCAATCCGCCGGGAAACGCCAGCTGCCTCGAGCAGCAGGCGAAGGGGGCGCATCGCGAACCGAATCAGCCCGCGACCACGGTGAGCGCGGTCTACCTGCCGCGCGGATCGTTGATCCTCGGGCCGTTCGGAGGGCTCAGTGGGTCGCTCTCGGCCGGGCAGGGAGCGCGTTCGATCGATCCGCAGTATGTCTCGCAGGACGCCAAGACCCCTTTTGCGGGCGTCAACGCCTACGAGGGCGGCCTGTCGTGGAGCCGCCACTTTCACGATCAGACGGCGCCCATCGAGCTTTCGCTGCGCTCGGTGCTGTTCTATACGCACGTCGACCACGACCTGATCTTTTCCGAAACGGCGGGGCGCAATGTGCTGGCCAATGGCACGACTCGGCTGGGCAGTGCCACCTCGGCGCGCTTTCGTGGCCCCTTTTGGGATCTCGCCGCCAACCTCACCTATGTGCGGGCGACTTTCGACGATACCAAGCTCCTGGTGCCCTATGTTCCCGATCTGGTGGTGCGCGCCGACGGCGCCCTGTTCGGCGAGCTGCCCTGGTGGCGAGCGCGACTCGGACAACCACTGCGCGCAGCGCTCGGCGTCGGGGCTACCTACGTCGGGCCACGGCCGCTCCCCTACGGTTCCCGTTCCGATACCCTCGCAACGGTGGACGTCAATGCCACCGTTGGATGGCGTGGTCTCGACTTTTCCTTGAGCCTGCAGAATCTACTGGATACGCGCTATCGCTTGGGCGAATTCAACTACGCCAGCGATTTCCACTCGCAGCCCTTTCCGACGCAGGTGCCGGTGCGCCACTTCACCGCGGGTGCGCCGCGCACCGTGCTGTTTTCGATCGCTCTCAATTATGGAGGCAGGCGATGAGGGTACTGAGCGTTCTCTTTGTGGTCGGCTGCGGCGGTACCACAGGCAACGGTTTGGTGAGCTTTGCGACGCGTGCAGGGGGACCTGTGGAGGCTCACCCGGGCCTGGAATTCGACACCGGCCTCGGCTACCACTTGACCCTCATCCGGGCGAAGCTCCATATCGGCGCGGTCTATCTCAATCGCTCGCGCCCCTCCTCGGGAGGCCCCGAGGCGCCCTGCTCGTTGCCCGGGATCTACGTCGGTCAGGCCTTTGGGGGAGAAAAGGGCATCGATCTCGATCTGCTCTCACCGATGCTCCAGCCATTTGCCATCGCCGGTGAAGGTACTGCCGATCTGGCACTCACGGCAGAAGTGTGGCTGAGCGGCGGTGATGTTCATGCACTCGAGGATCCTACGCCGATCTTTGACGTCGCTGGGAACGCGAGCCAGGGAGGGCAGAGCTGGCCCTTTTCAGCGACGGTGACGATCGGCGCCAATCGGAAGATCTCGACCGTCAGCGCGGCGACTCCAGGGACCAATCCGATCTGCCGCCAGCGGATCGTGAGTCCGATCCTGGTCGACTTTGCGCTTTCGAACAGGGGGACGCTCGATTTGCGCATCGATCCACGCGGCATGTTCCACGGCCTCGACTTCGCCCAGTCTCCACCCGGCGAACTGATCATTCCCGACCAGGCGGGAGGGATCGGCGGTGCGCTTCTCAAGGGGGTGAGCGCCAACAGCGGCGTCTATCAGTTCACTTTCAGCGGAGAATGAGAATGCGAATCGGCTGGGCAGCGTGGGTACTTCTGGGGTGTGGGACGGCTCCATCGCCAAGCGGCGGTGCGGTCCAGATTGCCATCTCGGGTGAGGCGCTGGCTCTCGGCGGTTATGCTTTTCCATCGGCGAATCCGGATGCGCCCATTTTTGCCGACGGCTGGGAGGTGAAGTTTGCCAAAATGATCGTGATGTTCGACCATATCGCTCTCTCGGAGGGAGCAGACAGCTCGCCGAGCGACCCGTCGACGACCGGCAGGAAGATAGCGCAGATCGACGGGCCCTGGGCGGTCGATCTCCACCAGGGCGGGCCACTGCTAGGAAAAGGGGGCAGTGATGAGCGGGCGCTCGCCATCGAAACTATCGCGAATCAGAATTTGAATGGCAACGCACCGTTCGATCCCACAGTCCGCTACGCCTTTGGCTTCGAGTCAGTCGCGGCCAGCGCCTCGACGAAGCTGACCAATGTCGACGCTACGGATGCCGATTGGCAAGAGATGGTCAAAAACGGCTGGAACGTACTCTACGTCGGAACTGCGACTTGGAGAGGCGATAGCAGCTGTAGTTCGAGCGACCCGAGCTATGATTTTTCTGCACTCCCCAAAGGGGTCAACTTCCGCTTGGGATTTTTGACCCCGACCCGCTATATCAACTGCCAAAGCCCCGACAATGACCCTGCCAAGGGATTGGGTGGCGAGGACCATCAGCGCGGCGTTCAGGTGAAGGAGCATCGGACGACCGTTGCGCAGGTTACGTTCCACACCGACCATCCTTTCTGGGAGGGCTTTGCGCACGAATTACCCTTGCGCTTCGATCAGTTTGCAGCGCTGGCGAAGAAACAGCCCGACCATGGCTATCTCGTGACCAGCGAGGATACCGTGGGCGTCAACTACACCGCCTTCCAGGACAGGACCGGGAAACCGCTACCCTGGCGCTCCTGCACCCAGGGCTTCATGCCGCCCAATATGAACAAACAGATGGGCTTCGATAGTCTGGCGATCCCCTTCAATCCCGCCAGCGATCCGTCGAAGTCGCTCCGCGACTACCGCGATTTCATCAACTACAGCCAGTCGACTCAGGGGCATCTTAATTCTGACGGACTGTGTTACGTGCAGAGAAACTATCCCTCGCCACCTTAGCCGAAGAGAGTTAGGTCAGCCGTCCGCCCGCCACGAGCAGTCCGCGTTCGCGATATTCGACCTCCGCTGCGCGCTGCAGATGCTCGGTGCGGATCACATCGCCATCGCGGATGGCGCGGTAGGCGGCGCGCAGCACGATGTTGCGGATGAAGCCGCCCGAGAGCTCATAGCGCTCCGCGAGCCCCTGGAAGTCGATGGCCTCGTCGGCAGGCGCCTCTTTGGGGATGAGGCGCTGCCACATGAGGGTCCGGGCTTCGACATCGGGAAATGGAAAGTTGATGTGCAGCGACATGCGGCGCGCGATCGCGGGATCGATCGCCGATGGTAGGTTGGTGGTGAAGAAGGCGATGCCGGTAAACTGTTCCAGGCGTGCGAGGATGAAGTTGGTTTCGAGGTTGGCGTGGCGATCGTTGGACGACTGGATATTGCCACTGCGCTTGGCCAGCAGGGAATCCGCTTCGTCGAACAGCAGCATGACGTGGCCCGCCTCCGCCGCATCGAAGGCACGCGCGAGGTTCTTCTCGGTTTCGCCAAGCCACTTCGACGTGACGCGGGCCAGGTCGATGGTGTAGAGATCGAGCCCCAACTCGTTGGCGATGAGTCCCGCTGCCATCGATTTACCGGTGCCGGGCTCCCCGGAAAAGAGCACAGTGAGGCCAAGCCCTTTGCCGAGCTTGCGAGCGAAGCCCCACCCCCCGAGGACCTGGCTGCGAAAACGGATGCGCTGGATGATCTCGGCCATGCTCTCGCCGATATCATCCGGGAGCACGAGATCGCTCCAGTCCTGGGTTACCTCCATGCGCGTTGCTACCGCCGAGAGATCGGCATCGAACAGCTGTCGCACTGCCTGCGCGACGTGACTGCGGTCCACCCGTTTGTGGGCGAAGGTCGCCATTTCGACGGCGCGCGTCGTCGCGGCTACGATGCCGCCGATGCCCAGATTGTAAAGCGAGGCGGTCTGGTGGAGCTCATCTTCCGAGAGTGCGGTATCGGGGCCAAGGAAGGTTTGCCAGAGGCGGACACGCTCGCGATGGAGTGGCACTGCGATCTTGATCGTGGTCATGGGGCGCAGCTGCCCAAGGGTGGGCGCGCTGCGGCCACTGCCGATCACGGCGACCGTTTCGGGAAAGGCGGCGAGCGCGTCGCGAAAACGGTGCCCGGTCTCGCCTTCGATCGCCTCATCTCCGTCATAGAAAGCCAGGAGGGCATGCTGCAGACTGGCTTCGCGAAAGGCGGCCACCATCCGATCCGGCCCGATGCCGCGAGCCTGCGCCACCAGCAGCGGCCGGCCGAGCTTTGCGGCAGCAAAACGCAGCAGCATTTCGCGGCCCGACTGCGGTGGCCCCACGAGCAGCAGCAGCCGGCCGCCGCGTTGAAATGCTGCCATCGCAGTATCGAGCGATTCGGGATCGCATTCACCGACCGGAGCTTCGGCGGAAAAGAGGTTGGCCAGCGCGGTTAGTTCAGGATCGAGCTCTCGGCGCCCGAGCAGCCATGACACCAGCCGGGGCGCCATCCGGATCCCTTGGGCCAGCGCCACACGGTTGTCAGCACCGTCGAGAATCAGATAGCGTAGGCGGCGTAGCCGATGGTGCGCCGCAAGATCGTGGTGCATCAGAGCGGCGGCCATGTCCTGCTGAGCTGCGCGGGTGCGGTAGACGATTTCGAAGACCAGATCGAGCGTCAAGGAGAATTGGGACTGGTTGCCACCCAGGTAGGAGACGAGCCGCGCCACCGCCGGATCGATTTCGAGCGCTAGGAGCAGTGCGAGTAGGTCGCCTTCGCTAGGACCAATGCCATATTCCTGGATCAGCCGACCGAGGGGGGTGTGCTGGTGGTAGGTAAAATCGGTTGCCAGTGCTGGAACGGTTTCCGACCCCGCAGGATGCAGAAGTTTTTCGACATGATCCGATCCGAGAAAGGCGGTGAACACACCATCGGGATCACGGGTGATCAGCCCCTCCGACCAACGTCGCCGGATGGCCAGCTCGATCAGTTGGCGCACTCTCTGAAGGTAGTCGGACTGCGGCGGCGAAGACTCGGTGCTCACGCGCGGCAGGATAACATCTTCAAAGGCGTGTGTGGTAAAATGGCCAGAAGGTATAATGCACGATCTGCGCGCTGCTGTGGCTGCTCTGCTTCTCAGCGCCTGTGGCGGCGGGGGGTGGGGTGGCAATGGTGGCGGTGGTTTCGATTCACTCGAGTGCCCCACGGTGCAGATCCCGAACGGCGTGCCGGTCCAGGATCGGCCCAGTCGTGAGGAGCGCCTGGGACTCTATGCTGCCGATCGGGCGCGCCTCGAACCCGAGAAGACCGGCTGGTCCGAATTTCCACCGGTGGTGCCGCTCTTGTGGAGCGATCTGCTGGCACAGGCGGCGCGGGCCCATTCGTCCGATATGCGGGATACACCCTGTTTTCAGCACCAGTCGTGCG
>JAHFDT010000188.1 GCA_023248875.1 Myxococcales bacterium
GATGGCGGGGCTCGGTTCGTTGGCAGCGGGCCTCGTCGGTGTGGCGTTGATGTATCGGCTGCTCGCGCGCCATCTTTCGGTCGGTGCGGCGCGCTTTGGGGCGATCGGCGCCACGCTCGCGAGTCCGCTCGTCTGGTACTTCGTGACTCAGCCGCTCTATCAGCACGCGACGGCTTTTTTCATGGTGACGCTGCTCGTCGAACGTTGGGATGCTTGGCGTTCTGCGATGACTCCACGTCGCTGGGCCCTGCTAGGTGCGATCGGTGGCGTTGCGATGCTGATGCGGTTTCAAGAGGGAATGTGGCTGCTCTTGCCGGGGCTCGATCTCGCTCGGGACGGACTGACTGCCATCGGCCGGCGCCACTGGGATGCGCTCGGGCGGGTGGCACTCTCGGCACTGCTCTTTGTTGGCGTGGCACTGGTCTGCTTTGCGCCGCAGCTGGCATTGTGGCACTGGTACTATGGCTTCTTCCGTCCGGCACAGCCGCCCGG
This sequence comes from Myxococcales bacterium, assembly GCA_023248875.1. Classification (GTDB taxonomy): domain Bacteria; phylum Myxococcota_A; class Polyangia; order Palsa-1104; family SHYY01; genus JAHFDT01. Next base: position 493 of record JAHFDT010000188.1, read on the forward strand.
CCACATGCGCTGGCTCGAACCGGGCCTCGTCGCCACGCTCTTCTCGACCCGCGCGGGGCTCTTTCCCTGGATCCCGATGCTTTACCTCGTGCTCCCGGGGCTGTGGCTCGCTCGGCGTCAGCTCCAGGGGCTGGGGGGTCGCATGGTCCTGCTCTTTGCCGTCGAGGTTTGGGTGAATTCTTCCGCTTGGGACCATTGGGGGAGCTGGGCCTATGGGCCACGCCGCTTTACCGACGCGACCGTGGTTTATTCCTGCGGGCTGGCGGGATTCTGGACCTGGATCGCCGAGCGTCGAATGGGAAAGCCGATCGCCGCTGCTATCGCGGCGCTGACGATCGCCTGGAACGGTCTGCTCATGGAGCTGGTGCGCAACCAGAAAACCAAATCCTCAGGCGCCATGGCAACTCCCGCCTCGACTTGGGTCGGCTGGGCGCACGGTCCGCGGTGGCTGGCGGGCGCTTTTGACCGCTTCGGCTTTCCGTTTTGCCAGCCGGCGGGCTGGATCTACGGTTGGATCTATGGCGTGCCGGTTCGCACCTTCGAAGGCATTGTCGGCAACTATATCCTCGATCGCGATTCCAAGATCCACGCGGTACGTCTGGTGGACGGACTCGATTTTGCTTCGCCGGGCGAATTCGTTCGCGAGGGGATCACAGGCCCAGCCGAAAAGGGGGGGCTCGTGCCGGTGGCCGACCGAGTGCGGCTGCTGGTGCCGCTGGCGGCGCGCGAGCCGCTGCGCATGACGCTCTCGGGCGAATTCCAGCAGCGCGAAGGGGAGGTGAAGGCCCAATGGAATGGCCAGCCCCTCCCGTCGGAGCCGCACCGCGGCCAGGTGCTGTTCGAGGTGCCGAAGGAGATCGTCAAGAGCCGCAGCAGCACCAACGACCTGTGGCTCTATTTACCCCCAGGAGCGCGGCTCAAGCGACTCGGGCTGGACTCGACGACGAGCTGGTGGCAGTAGTAGCAGGCCTCAAAAACTACCGTAGGGAACGACCTCGATCGGGCCCGAGAATACCTTGGACAAGGGGCCGCGAAGTTTTTTTGCCGTCGAGACCACTGTGATCGCTAGGTCTTGAGGGCGCAGATGGCGCTCCATTGCCCCGCGTACCTCTTCGCAGGTGACGGCACGAATGCGAGCGACGGCACGTTCGCGATAGTCGCGCGGGAGGCCGCACACCTCGGCGGCGACGGCGAGGTCCAAGCGATCTTCGGGCGTGGCGATGTGGAAGCCAAATGAACCGGCCATGTGATTCTTGGCAAACTCCACCTCGTCTTCGGTGAGGCCTTCCTCGACCCAAGCGCGCCACAGCTCGAGCACGAGGGCGAGCGTCTTCGGGGTGTCGACCAGGGAGGGAAACACCGTGACCGCCAGGGCGCGCGCACCGCGTCCCTGGCCGAGGCGTGCGGTGGCCCCGTAGGAGAGGCCGCGTTTGACCCGTACCTCTGTCATGAGGCGAGCGGTAAAGGTGCCGCCGAAGGCCGTGGCAGCGACTTGGAGGGGGAGAAAATCGGGATCGGCCCAGCGGGGCGCGGGCTGGCCGAGCAAGATCTGGGACTGGGTTCGCTCCGGTTTGTCAACGAGGAGCAGGCGGAGCTTGGAAGCGGGCCTGAGGGTGGGCAGCGGCTCTGTGGCGGTACTGCCCGAGCGCAGGGAGCCAAAGCGGCGCGCCAGAATCGCTTCGAAGCGGTCGCGCTCGACATCGCCCGCCAGACCGAAGATGAGATTGCCTCCAGCGATCGTGCGTTCCAGTGTCCGTCGCGCCAGGGGAGCGCTGAGCCGGGTGAGCGAGGGTTCGGTGCCATGGAGTGGACGCCCGTAGGGATGGTCGCCGTAGAGCTGGTGTGAAAAAAAGCGTTGCGCCAGCGCGGAGTCGTCGTCTCGCAGCTCATCGAGCGCAGCGATCGTCTCCCGCTGCAACTTGGTCGCTTCCCCCTCGTCGAGATCGGGGAGCAAGAGGACATCGGCAAGCAGCCTGACGGCCGGCTCGAAATTGCGCGCGAGCACCTCCAGATCGAGCACCACGGAGTCGTAGCCCGGTACCACTTCGAGCTCGGCCCCGAGTCGCTCCAGCTCGGCATCGAGCTGGGTACGCCCCCGTCCGCCCGCCCCGCGCCGCGCCAGCTCGGCGGCAAAGGCGGTGAGCCCCATCTGGTCCGCCGGATCGGCAGCGGCGCCCAAACGCAGGGTCACCGAGAGCCGCGCCACGGGCAGGTCGTGGTTCTCTTCGCGGAAAACGGTCGACCCCGCAGGGCCCTCGGATCGAGCGTCGTTCGGGGTCATGATTTCCGTCGAGGAGCTGCGGCAGTGACGATCGTGCGGCGCCGGGCATCGAGGTAATGGGCCACCACGCGCTGCACCTCGGCGGGGGCCACGGCGCGCACCCTCTCGGCCGCACGGAAGAGGCGCCGGTAGTCGCCCGTAGTGGTCTGATAGTGGCCGAGCGCCTCCGCTTTGCCATCGTGGGGCCGAAGCGAATGCCAAAAGCGCGCTTCGATCCGACACTTGGCCTTCTCCAGCTCCTCCTCGTCGGGAGCCGTGGCCGCCAAGCGATCAATTTCCTCATCGAGCAGCGCCTTCGCCGCGACCGCAGAGTGGCCGCGCTGCAAGATGACTCGCAATTCAACCAGGCCGGGATCGCGAAACTCGGGCACCGACATGTGGAGGCTCGAGGCGATCTCGGTTTCGATCACCAGGCGCCGCACGAGTCGCGACGACTGTCCACTGGCCAAGATCTCAACGGCGATCTCCACGGCGGGGTGATCCTCCTCGGCCAGGCCGGGGCCGCGCCAGCCCCAAAGGAGCCGTTCCGTCGCCACCGGCTTGATGAACAGCTCGCGCCGCTCCGCGGTCTGAGGCGGTTCGACGATGCGCTCCTCCGCCGGAAGGTTGGAGGAAGGGAGGGTACCGTAATGCCGTTCGATCAGATCCAGCGCGGCGCGCTCCTCGAAATCGCCGACCAGCACCAAGGTCGCGTTGTTGGGCGCGTAATAGGTGTGGTAAAAGGCGCGCGCATCCTCGGTGGTGATGCCCTCGATATCGGCCATCCAGCCGATGGTGGGCCAGCGGTAGGGATGGACGGTGTAGGCGAGCCGGTAGAGCTGCTCGCTCAAAAAGCCATCGACATCGTCTTCGACGCGAAAGCGGCGCTCGTTGGCGACCACTTCGCGCTCCGACGTCACTTGAGGGTCGTGGACCACCAGGTGCGCCATGCGGTCGGCTTCGAGCTCCGCCACGAGGGCCAGCTGCTCGCGCGGTAGGCTATTGCGATAGAAGGTCCAGTCGACCCAGGTCGCGGCGTTGGTCTCGGCCCCCACCGCCTCGAGCCGACGGTCGAATTCGCCCGGCGCCAGCTGCTCGGTCTGGTTGAACATGAGGTGTTCGAACAGGTGTGCGATGCCGGTCTTGCCTTCCCGCTCGTGGCGCGAGCCCACGCCGAACCAGGTCTGATAGGCGATGAGCGGCGCCGAAGGATCGCGCAAGAGAAGGATACCGAGGCCGTTCGCCAGGCGAAACTTACGGGCGATCCGTCCACCTGCTCCCAGCGGCTGCTCGGACTCCATCGCCGTAGTGTGCGGCAGCGACGGCTAAAAATCCAGACCCACACCGGCCGTCGCGTGGTGGGTGATCCCGCTGTAACGGCCCGCCGCGGTAGGCAGTCCGCGCCCCGCGAGATCGTCGGCGCAGGCGGTGGTCGCGAACTGGGCGTCGACACAGCGCAGGCGCGCACCGGGATCGAAGGCGCTGGGATTCACGGAGGCGGGCAAAAAGGCGGTCAAACCATAGGCGAGCACCAGGCGCAGCCAAGAGCGGATGCGGAACTCCGCCCCCAGCGTGGTGTCGAACTTGAGCGCATCGAACGCTTCTGGGTTGACATATCCCGCCGGAATGGCAGAGGTCTCGACGATTTCGGAGAGGCCCAAGCGCAACCACCGCCAGGGGCGCCAGCGCGCACCCGCTTCGAGGGCGAGGGCGGGGCGCAACCCGCGCGCCAAGACCAGCTTTTCTGTGCCGGCGGCCGTCGCGGCGCTGCCGTCGAGGCGGAGGACCAGGCCAGCGATGGCAGGGTCATTCGATGTTCCGTAGCCGCCATACATGACCAGGCGCGCCCAGCCGGAGAGCTCTAGTTTGTCTGGTAGGAGCAGAATGCGCACCCCGGCTTGTAGGATATCGGGGAGCGCCAGGGCGAGGGTGCCCGCGCCGCTCGTACCCGCGACCGTTGCACCCCGCTGGCTGGGCAACTCATAGCTGCGCTCGTAGCCACTGCCGGAGCCGCCGAACGGATAGACGTGGAGATAGGAGAGGCCGACGAAGAGCGGATCGATCGGTCGGATGAGGATCCCCCATTCGAGGCCGAGGCCGAGCGGCCAGGGCAGACCTGGCGATCCCCCGCGGTTCCAGAATACGCCGCCATCGCCGTGGAGCTGGATGCGCGTGGCGGCGAGCGGGTTTTCGAAGCCGCAAGCGGTGGCGCCGCAAAGCCCACTTGGCTGGCTCATGCCGGCGCTCCCCTGGTCGAGGGCGCGGTCGCGGTAGAGGGTGAGATCGGCCCACGAGTCGATCGGCATCACCGCCAGGCCGATGGCAAATCTGGGATGAAGATGCAGCGCTACTGCGAGCGAGATGAAGAGACTGTGAAACGACTCCGAGGCGAGGTGGTAGGCGGCAGGCAGTTTCAACGAGTTGCCACTCCCATCGTCGGAGAAGCCCAAGGTGGAATTCCAGGGTGCGCTCACCGAGAGGCCGAAGGCGAAGTAGTCGAGTCCAAAATCCCAGGAGGCGGCGGCGAAGTAGCGCAGCGAATCGTCGTCGAGTGCGAGCGCGGGAAAGGTGCGGTCCGCTCCGGGGCCGGGCAAACCGGTGGTGTGATCGATGGCGGTGCGGTCGAAGGTGCCGCGACGGGCGCGCAGGCCGCCGAAGAATTGCAAGTGGAAGCCGCGCAGGGGGGCGAGCGCCGCGGGGTTCCACCAGGAGGCGGTCGGTTCGATCTCGGCAGGCCCTTCGAAGGGGGTGCCGGTGGGGCGGAGATCGAACAGGGGAAAGGCCGCGGCCGGAGGTGCCAGCAGCACCAGTGCAAGCCCGGCGAGATACGATCTTCGCATCGGAAGAGCAGCTTAACGTAGGCTGTCGGCTGGAATCGACTGGAATCGCACCCCGTCGCTGGCCATTCGTTGACGCGCCGCGATAGCTTGGTAGACTGGGCCGGCATGAGAGCGCTGGGGGCCGGCTTCGCGATCGCAATCACTCTTGTGATGAGTGGCTGTGAGGTGACTGCCGAGAAGATCGCCTCTTGGAAGGCGACGGAGCGGGGGCCGGAGAAAATCCGCGCGGCGGTGCGCAAGGGGGCGCTCTCGGCAGAGCTGCGCGGTCAGGCACTGGTGGCGCTGGTCGAACTGGGCATGCTCAAGGAGGCTTCAGAGGAGTTGGCGACGCTCTCTGCCGACCAGCGTAGCGCGGTGATTCACGCTGCTGCGATGCCCCTGATTCGGCTGGCACAGGGATCGGGTTCGGTCGATCGCACCACGCGGACCCAACGCAATGGCAAGGATGGTCTGTTCGAGCTGCGGGGCGACGCGGCGCCTGCCGACCGGATGCTCTTCGACGATGCGCTCATCGCATGGCTGACGGCCGATCTCCTTGGGCGGATGAGCGAGGGGGGGCATAGCAGCGAACAGATCTTGATGGCGATTGGGTCGCGCACCGGGGGACGGCTCAACGAACTGGTGGTGGATGCTGGCGCGAGCGAAGCGAATCGGCGCGAGGCGGCCAGGCTGCTCGGCAAAGTGGGTGACGCGGCGATGCGCGAGCAGGCGGGCGCAGCGCTGGTGGCGCGCGCGCGCAGCGGCGGAGAGCCCGAGGAGGCGCTGCTCTTGCAAATTGGACTGCTGGGCGGCAACCATGCAGCACACTATCTCGGTCAGTTGGCGGAGGATGGACACGCGAAGGAGCCGGTTCGCCAAAAGGCGCTCTTTGCCCTGGCGCAGGGGGGCGATCCAGCAGCTCTTGCGACGGCGCTGCGGATCGCGGGGGATCGGCACGCTTCGGGGGACTTGCGGGATGCGGCGTTCGAGCTGGCGGAGAAGATCGGCGTGGCAGCGGTGCCGAGTTTGCTGGTGCTCATGGACGATGCGAGCGAACAGGTCAGGTGGCGCGCGATCGAGGCGGCGCTGGCGGCGGGCAAGGAGCGAGCGGTGGTGCAGGTGCTGGAGAGGCTTTCGCCCCAGCGCAGCTGGTCCAAACAGGATCTCAGCGACTTCGTGGTGCACGATCTGGAGCTGATCGGCCCGGGAACACTGCCGCCGCTGCGTCAGGAGCTCACCTCGAAAAGCTGGGTGGCGCGTCTCGTGGCAGTGCTGGCGATCGGTGCCATCGGCAAGGTCGAAGACGCGCCGCGGGTCGAGGCGATCGCAGCGGATCGGGCACCGCTGCGGGGCTGGAAGGATGTCGCCACGATCGGCGCGCAGGCCAAGTTGGTTGCGGCGGTGCTACGGGGGAAAAACCATTGAGCAACGTGGATCAAAGCAAGAAGACGATGCGCCATTTCTACTGCCGAGATGTGCTTTGGCAGACCTTCGAGCAGATGGCGAACGACTTCGATTGTTCGATCGACTATCTGGTCAACGAGGCGATGCGCTTCTATGCCCGCTCGAAGAGCTATCAGCCACCGTCGCCCTCTTCGCCCGATGTGCAGCGGCTGGCCAAAGACAGCGGGCCTCGGGCGACGCCCGTCCTGACGCGGCCAGTGACGCCGCCCCCTCCGCCCCAGCCTTTGTCGCCCCCGGTCGTCCAGGCACCCGCAGCGCCCACACCGCCGCCGCGACCTACGACGCCTGCCGCACGTCCTGCCCCCGCGCCGGCCTCCGAGGAGGCCCCTCTGCTCTATCTGGTGTTCAACCACCAAAAGATCTTGATCGAAAAGGAGCAGTTCGTCATTGGACGAGGTTCCAAGAGTTCCGACCTGGCGATCAAGGATGGCAATATCTCGCGCAAGCATGCTGCGGTCATCCGTCGTAGCGGCGTCTACTACATCAAGGATCTCGGGTCGACCAACGGGATCGATTTCAAGGGCATGCGGATCGATAACAAGCGCATCGATGAGGGAGACATCTTCCTGCTGTGCGATTACGAGCTGCGCTTCACCTTTGTTGCGGGTTAGACCGACCTCACGTTAAGTTGAGCGTAGCGAGGCGGCCGAGACCGAGGCGAAGCAAGGAGCGACGACGCAGGACTACTGGCAGTAATCCCAGGAGGAGCGACGAAGCAGCGCCGAAGG
>JAHFDT010000017.1 GCA_023248875.1 Myxococcales bacterium
GCAGATCTGGGCCGAGGCAAGGCGCGAAGGTGCGCTTAAGTGGCTGATGAAGCCAACCTTACGCCTTTCCAGCAAGGGGAATGTGGTCACTGCTCGGGTCTATGCCCTCAAAGGGGGCGGACCCCGCATCGTTCCGCCGCTCCTGTTTCGTCAACCCGTCCTAGAGGCTCGCTTCAGCCTGCGCAAAGGGCTCGACGGATCCCATGCAGTCAAGCAGTTGCCCTGGAAGAACATCTACATTCCCCGACCGTAACCCGGCCGTAAGATAGATAGACCTTGACCACTCCCTGCCAGATCCGCTGCAATCTGGCCCATGTCCGATGAAACGGCGGCTTCGACCCCTCCCGTCTCATTTTCCGCCCATCCTGCGCGCTATCGTCACTGGAGACTGACACTCACTGGCCAGTATGCGACGTTGGCCATGGCGGTCGATCCGCAACATCCGCAGCGGCCCGGTTACGATCTCAAACTGAACTCCTACGATCTCGCCGTGGATATCGAGCTTGCGGATGCGATCCAACGGCTACGTTTCGAGCATCCGGAGGTCAAGGTTGTCACACTCACCAGCGAGCGCGACCGCGTTTTTTGCGCCGGCGCCAATATCTTCATGTTGGCCTCCTCGGGACATCCCTTCAAGGTCAACTTCTGCAAGTTCACTAACGAAACGCGACTCGCGATCGAAGACGCTTCGGCCCACAGTGGACAGCGCTATCTAGCTGCCTGCAATGGCACCACCGCCGGCGGTGGCTATGAGTTGGCGCTGGCGTGTGACGAGATCCTGCTCATGGACGACGGCAGCTCGGCGGTAAGTCTGCCTGAAGTGCCGCTGCTCGGTGTGCTGCCCGGCACCGGCGGCCTCACTCGGGTGGTCGACAAGCGCAAGGTGCGGCGCGATCTGGCGGACGTCTTTTCGACCCTGGCCGAAGGGGTGCGCGGCAAGCGCGCGGTCGAGTGGCGGCTGGTCGATGGCACGGCGCCGCGCTCGAAATTCCCTGAGCTCGTCCAGCAGCGCGCCCAAGCACTCGCCGCAACGGTGAGCGCGTCGAAAGGCCCTGGCATCGCACTTGAACCCGTCGATCCCGATACGGCCGATGGCAATCTGCACTATCGCTACGTCACGGTGACCTTCGATCGCGCGCGACGCACGGCCGAGCTGATGTTGCGAGCCCCCGTCGAGCCGGAGCCCAAGACGGTAGAAGAGTTCATCGCTCGGGGGGCCAAGTCTTGGGCCCTGGCGGCCTTTCTCGAGCTTGACGATGCGCTTTTGCGACTGCGCTTCAACCACGAAGAGATCGGCCTCATTCTGCTCAAGACGCGCGGCGAGATCGAACAGGTGCACGCCGTGGACGCGGCCCTGGCCCAATGTCGAGACCATTGGTTGGTGCGGGAGATCATCCTCCACATGGCGCGTACCTTGAGACGGGTCGATCTCACCGGCCGCAGCTTCTTTGCCGTTGTCGATCCCGGATCCTGTTTTGCGGGTTCGCTGCTAGAGCTCGCCCTTGCCGCCGACCGGATCTATATGCTCGAAGACGGGGTGGGGAGTGTGAAATTGGCGACCAGTGAGCTCAACGCAGGAGCGCTGCCGATGTCCAGTGGCGTCACTCGACTCGAAACACGCTTTCTCGGTGAGCCGAAGCGGGTGGCAGCGGCGCTGAAAGAAAATGCGCCCTTTGCCACCGCTCACGCCCGCGATCTCGGGCTGTGTACCGTCGCAGCCGATGAAATCGACTTCGATGAAGAGCTGCGGGTGGCCGTGGAGGAACGGGCGAGCCTTTCGCCCGATGCACTGACGGGAATGGAGGCGAGTCTGCGCTTCGCCGGGAGCGAGACGACCGCGACCAAGATTTTTGGCCGGCTCTCGGCATGGCAGAATTGGATCTTCATTCGCCCCAATGCGACCGGCGAGCGCGGTACTCTTTCACTTTATGGTAAGCCGGAACGGCCTGGTTTCGACTGGCGCCGGACGTAAGGAGAAGCATGGACGATTCCAAGATCCCCAACAACGTCAACCTGTCGTCGGACAAGCGGCTGCAACGCGCGCTCGAACAGTGGCTTCCGAACTACCTCCACTGGTGGCAGGAGATGGGGCCGGACAGCTGGCAAGGGTCCGATGTTTACCTGCGCACCGCGATCTCCGTCGAGGCAGATGGCTGGGCCCACTTCGACTACGTGCGCATGCCCGAGTACCGCTGGGGGATTTTTTTGACGCCGCCCGAAACCGGACGAACCATCGGCTTTGGCGACCATGCGGGGCAGCCGGCCTGGCAGGAGGTGCCGGGCGAGTTTCGCAACATGCTGCGGCGAATCATCGTCACGCAGGCCGATACCGAGCCCGCGTCCGTCGAGCAACAGCGGCTGCTCGGTGCCAAGGCACCATCGCTGTACGATCTCCGCAACCTCTTCCAGGTCAACGTCGAGGAGGGGCGCCATTTGTGGGCGATGGTCTACCTGCTTCACAGCCATTTCGGCAAAGATGGCCGGGAGGAGGCTGAGGCGCTGCTCGAACGGCGCTCGGGCGACCGCGACAAGCCACGCATTCTCGGCGCCTTCAACCAGCCGATCGAAAACTGGCTCGACTTCTTCATGTTCACCATGTTCACCGATCGCGATGGTAAGTATCAGCTCTTCGCCTTGTCCGAATCGGGGTTCGATCCACTCAGCCGTACCTGCAAATTCATGATCACCGAAGAGGCGCACCACATGTTTGTCGGTGAAACGGGCGTCGATCGGGTAGTGCAGCGCACCGCAGATCTGATGACGAAGGGCGACGTAGTGCAGCAGGGGGGAATTCCGCTCGAGGTAATCCAGCGTTACATCAACCTCTGGTTCAGCCTGTCGGAGGATCTGTTCGGCGGTGAGATTTCGTCGAACGCGGCGGATTTTTTCGCCGCAGGGCTCAAGGGGCGCTACAAGGAGGCGCAGTACCAAGACCACCGCGCGCTCGACGTCAGCTACACGATGCAGGTCCCCGATGGCAGCCAACTCATCGACAAACAGGTTCCGCTCCGCACCGCCATGAACGAGGTGCTGCGCGATGGTTATGTCGAGGATTGCCAGCGGGCGATCGACAAATGGAACCGTTCGCTCGAACGAGCCGGTCTCGACGAGCAGCTGCGGCTGCCCCACCGAAGATTCCACCGCCAACAGGGCATCTATGCCAATCAGCTGTTCGATGTCGAGGGACGCCCGATCGACGAGGCAACCTGGCGCGCCCACGTCGACGAATGGCTACCGAATGCAGCCGATCGCGCCTGTGTCGAGAGCGTGATGCATCCGGTCTACGAACGGGGCAAGATCGCCAACTGGGTCGCGCCGCCCGCCAAAGGGATCAACGGGCAGCCGTTCGACTTTGAATATGTGCGACGCAGTTAGGCGCCCGGTCGGAATAAACTGCGCAACTGGGCAGCCGAGTCATCCCTGCTCGCCTCGTTGCTCCTCGGTCAAATACGGAGAGTATTCTCCCTCGTCGCGCCTCGCGAATCAGGGCGCCTCGACCGCCGAGATGTGCAGTTTATTCCGGCCGGGCGCCGTAGACTCATTAGCAAAGGCCGAGTGAGCGAGCAATTCACCATCGACGAATCAGAAACTGGACAAACGCTGGCAGCCCTGGTGCGCCGGCACGCCTGGACTACGACCTGGAACGACGCGCGGCAGCTGATCACGCGCGGCAAGGTTTTCGTCGATGGAAAATGCCAAGTCGATGCAGCCACGCGGATGCGGCTGGGGCAATCGGTCAGGCTGCATCCACGGGCACCGGCGCCCGTGGAAAAGCCACTGGGCGAGATCGTCTACGAAGACTCGCAGCTCGTGATCTTGAACAAGCCGAGCGGCATCTCATCGGTACCCTACGAGACACGCGAAACCGGTACGGCGATGGATCTCATTCGCGCCCATTGGCGGACGATCGGCAGGTCGGCTACCACGAGTCCGCTTCATATCGTGCACCGCATTGACAAGGAGACCTCGGGTCTTCTCTGTTTTGCCAAGACCCGCGAAGCCGAACGCGCACTGCAGCAGCTATTCCGCGCGCACGACGTCGAGCGTACCTATCGCTGCGTGGTCCATGGTCAGCTCACCGATCGACGGATCGAGAGTCGGCTGGTGGTCGATCGGGGCGATGGGCTTCGCGGCTCGACGCGCGCTACACGCCAAGGAAAGCGCGCAGTGACCCACGTGCGCGTGCTCGACCCCATCGGCAGTCGTGCCACCGAATGCGAGGTGCGCCTCGAGACTGGCAAGACCCACCAGATCCGCATCCATCTGGCAGAAAACGGCCATCCGCTGGTTGGAGAGCGCGTCTACATCCGCGATTTCACCAAGCGCGGCGGTGTGCCGATCGATTCGCCGCGCCTGTTACTCCATGCCGAAACGATCGGCTTCATCCATCCCAAGACCGGCAAGAAGGTGCGCTGGGAGCGGCCCGTGCCGGAGGACTACCGCCAAGCGCTTCTCAGAATTAGCAGACGATAGCCGCAAGGGATCAGTTATACTGATTCGCGGATGCGACTGGGCGACGTTCTGGTAGCCGTCGGAGCGATCAGTACGGAACAGCTGCAATCTGCGTTGGCTCATCAGCGTCTCCATGGGGGGCGGCTGGGGACCAATCTTGTAGAGCTCGGCCTGGTGACCGAGGACGACCTCGCAGCCTACCTTTCGTCGCAGCTCAATCTGCCCTCCGCAACGCTGGCCACGCTCGAACGCGTGCCGAGCGAGATCATCGCGCGGGTCCCGGCGGAGGTCGCCGATCGGCACCGCATTTGTCCCGTCCGCATGGATGGCCAGCGGCTTTGGATCGCGATGAGCGACCCGACCGATCCCAAGGCTCTCCAGGAGCTCGCGGAGATCCTCGGCTGCGAGGTACGCCCGATGGTCGCCCCCGAATCGCTGATTCGCCATGCGCTCAGTACGCACTATCCCAGGCAGACTCACGAGGTGAGCTTGGTCGCCACCTCGCCCTATGATCTCGAGATCGAGACTCACTCTTGGGAGGTCTCCACCACCTACAGCAGCAGTCCCATTTCGAGGTCTGGCGCCCAGGAACCGACGAACAGCGAAGAGGGGCCCGTAGCAGCTCGGATGAGCCTGCGCGAGTTTTCAGCACGCCTGGCGGAGAGTCAGGGAGAGGCGGATCTATTCGATAGTGTGCTGACCTTCTTGGCGCAGGATTTCGCGCGCGTGGCGATGGTGACGTTGCGTGGGAACTACCTGACCGGGTGGCGCGCCCAGGGGAGCGGCGTCAACCAGCAGGCGTTGGCGGCCTTCTCCTGTCCGCCCGAAGCGATCCCGGTGTTTGCCAAAGCCTTTGCGGACGGCAAGCCTCTCATCGGGCGAGGTTCTCCCGCCACGCTCGGTGAACTGACCGCAGCGATCGGCCCACCTGGTGAACGAGCGCTCCTGGTCCTGCCGGTGCGATGTGGTGTGGACTATTTCGGTTGCGTCGTCGGGAACGGAGGCCGCCCCGGGGTGGAGATGTTGCTGGATGAGTTTTCGGTGGTGGGTAAGAAGGTGGATTGGGCGCTACAGAGCTTGGGGCTGCGTCGGAAGATTCTGTCTGTCTAACCTAAAGTAGCCGGCGCAGCTGGGCCAGCCCGGCAGTGAGTCGATCCGGCGGTAGCGCACCGAAACAGAGCCGCGCGTAGCCACGGTAGCCGCTGCCAAACGGGGCACCCGGAGAGAGCGCTACGCCGCCGGAGAGCAGGCGATCGTGAAAGGCCATGACCACCGCTTCATCGTCGTTCCCGAGGTATTCTCGCAGATTCAAAAATAGATAGGCACCGCCGTCCGGAGCAAAGTGGGGGAGTCCCACCTCGCGCGTGGCGATCTCACGAGCGGCACGAAAAACGTCCCGCGCCTGCGCCATCCAGGTGTCACCTTCGCGCAGCGCACGCAACGCCAAATGCTGCAACACCGCCGGTACATTGTAGATGCTGTGGTTGACCACCTTGCGCAGGCAGTGCATCACGCGCGGTTCGGCCACTGCGTACCCGAGGCGATAGCCGGCCAGTGCCAAGCTTTTCGACAGCGAATAGACGGTGATGGTGCGGCTGGCCATGCCCTCGAGTGAGGCCAGCGAGCAGTGGGGCTCGCCGTAGGTGAAATCCTCGTAGACCTCATCGACCAGCACCCAGAGATTGTGGTCGCGCGCGAAGCGAGCGATTGCTTCGAGTGCCGAACGCGGCAGCACCTTGCCGTCGGGGTTGTTGGGCGTGGCGAAGAAAATTGCACGGGTGCGTTCAGTCAGCCCTTCGGCGAGGAGCTCGTAGACATCGAGCCCGGGATCGGAGTAGAGCCGCTGCGAGAGCTCGATTTCGATGGGTAGGGCGCCGGCATCGGTGGCAATGCCACGGATGAGCGGCCAGTAGGGCGCACAGATCGCCAGTTCATCGCCGGGGTCGAGAAGCGCACGAACGGCGGCATGCAGCGCGAGCGTGGCGCCGGCGGTCACCTGAAGGCAGGAGCGATCGACCCAGTGGAGGCCATTCTTTTGGCGGCACTTATCCACCAATGCCTCGAGCAGCTCCGGCTCGCCGGGGGGAGCGCCATAGCGATAAAAATCTCCTTCGAGCTCTGCCATCGCTGGAAGCTGCGCCACTCTGGGCGGCGCAAGCCAGGTATCGCCAAGATAGAAGGGATAGACCTCGCCGTCACATTCAGCAAGACGGCGGGCGAGCCTCGAGAAGATGCTTTCGCGGATCGCGAGGGCGGACCAAGAGAGGGAAGGAAATCGCGCCATGCAGCCAGGCGATTATAGCCGAATTATTGTTTATACTGTCGCCCCATGGAGCATGTGGAGCTACTGACCAGCCTGCCGGTCTTTGCGGGGATCGCCCGAGACGATCTGGCAGCACTCGCTCAAAGCATGGTCGATCGGCGGGTGCGTGCCGGGCAGATGGTGTTCCATCAGGGCGACCAGTCGAACTCGATGTACATCGTCGCTGAGGGCTACGTGAACATCCATCTGCCGGGTGACGCTTCGCGACGGATCTCGCTCAAAGACGCGGGTCAGGGCGAGTGCTTCGGCGAGATGGCGTTGTTCGACGAACAGCCGCGCTCGGCGAGCGTGGTGGCGACCACTGACGTGAGGCTCTATGAGCTTTCGCGTGAGGCCTTTGCGGCGACGCTCGAGCGGCGACCGCGCGCGGCGATGGATTTCCTGAAGATGATGGCCGGGCGGCTGCGCGAGACCAACGCCATGTTGAGCGAGCGTGCGGCCAAAAACGCTGTCGAGGAAATCGAAAAGCACTTGTCCTGGAAGGATCGGCTCGCCGATCGTGTCGCTACACTCAATGGCAGCTGGGCCTTCATTCTGCTGCTGGTCGCCGTCATCTTGGGCTGGACTCTTTTCAACGCCCTACTCGAACGCCCGTTCGACCCCTATCCCTATGTGTTTTTCAACCTCGTCCTGGCGATCGTGGTGGTCCTGCAAGGGCCGCTCATCGTGATGAGCCAGAACCGACAAAATCGCAAAGACCGCGCCTCAGCCGAAACCGATTTCAAGGTGAACCTCAAGAACGAAGTCCACATTGAAACCATTCTCCGTGAGCTCGGTGAGTTCCGCGGCGAAGTGAACAGCCGCCTCCAGACGCTCGAGCGGTCAGAAACCCAGACACACACTGCGGCATCCTGAAATGCCGTTAGCATCCGTGGCAATCAGCTTGCACGTTTGAGCTTGTGGACGTGGCGAGAGGGTCGGTTCATCGCCAGGTCGTAGTTCACCTGGAGGTTGATCCAGTACTGCGGCGAAGTACCGAAGGCCTCAGCAAACAACCAGGCAGTCTCGGCACTGACGCCGCGCTTGCCACGAATGATTTCGTTGATTCGCACGAGAGAAACTCCCAGGTGTCGTGCGACGGCCGCCTGCGAAAGGCCGAGCGGCCGCAGAAACTCCTCTTGGAGAATCTCGCCGGGGTGTACCGGTACTCCCATACGATTCTGATCACGAACGATCGCCATATCTACACCTTCCTAGTGGTAGTCGGTCAGCTCCACTTCATGTGCGCCGTCTGCATGCCAGCGAAAGACGAGCCGCCATTGATCATTCACCCGGATCGAATGATACCCCGCACGGTCACCGCGCAGTGCCTCCAGACGATTGCCGGGCGGACTGCGCAGGTCGTCCAGGTGCGCCGCCGCATCCAGTTGTGCCAACTTCCGCAATACCACCCGCACAAGTTCTGCTGGGATCCGGCGCGCCCGCGCTGTTGGATCGCCGTAGAACACGACCGCTGTGTGTTTGTCGGCGAACGACCGGATCACGAGAGGAACTATAACGAATATCGATAATTCGTGCAAGATCCCCTTCCTGACTGATCATTGGGGGTGTCTTGCTGCTGGCAGCCGAGTCCCTATAATCGAGCCCTTCTTTCAAGGGGGGCCATGCTCGATATCGATTTCATCCGCGAACACGCAGGCGAAGTGCGCGAGGCGGCGCGGCGTAAGCGGTTCGATGCTGCGGTGGTCGACAAGCTGCTCACAGTCGACGCGGAGCGGCGAAGCCTGATCCAGCGGCTGGACGCGTCACGGCAGCGGCGCAACGAGCTCTCAGCCAAGATCCCGAAGCTGTCCGCAGCGGATCGGCCGGCGGCTGTAGCGGAAGCCAAAGAGCTGCGCGAACGGATCGCTACCGACGAGCCGGCATTGCAAACCGCACAGGCGCGCTTTGATACGCTGATGCTCCAGGTGCCGAATGTACCGCTGGCAGAGGTTCCAGATGGCGCCACCGATGAGGAGAACCGCGAAATACGCCGCATCGGGACGCCCCGCGCGTTCGAATTTACGCCCAAGGACCATGTTGAGCTAGCGCTCTCAATCGGGCTCGTCGACTTCGAGAACCCCCGAAAGTTTGCCGGCAGCCGCAGCTACGCGCTTACAGGCGATGGGGTGCTGCTCGAGCAGGCGGTGCTCCACTTTGCCCTTCAGCACGTAGTGAGCAAAGGCTTCACCGCGGTTTCGCCGCCGGTGATGGTGCGCGACGCGGCCATGCAGGGCACCGGCTTCTTTCCGCTCGGCCGCGAGGACACGTTTGCCATCGAGAAGGACGAGCTCTTCCTCGTCGGCACATCGGAGGTGGGTCTCGTCTCTCTGCACCGCGAGTCGATTCTAGATCTCGCTGCTCTGCCACGCCGCTACGTTGGTATTTCGCCCTGCTTCCGGCGCGAAGCGGGTGCTGCGGGCAAAGATACGCGGGGGCTCTATCGCGTCTACCAGTTTCAAAAAGTGGAACAGGTGGTGGTGTGCGAAGACGACGCAGCGGTTTCGGCGCACGAGCACGCTGCACTCTTGCAAAACGCGGAGGAGATCCTGCAGGCCCTGGGCATCCCCTATCGTGTGGCGCTCGCCTGTGCCGGCGAAATGGGACAAGGGCAAGTGCTGAAACATGAGATCGAGTCGTGGATGCCGAGCCGCGGCAAATACTCGGAGACCCACTCCTGCTCGACGCTGCACGAGTTCCAGGCGCGCCGATCGATGATCCGATACCGCGATGCCCAGGAGCGCATCCGCTTCTGTCACACGCTCAACAACACGGCGATCGCCTCGCCGCGCATCTTGATTCCGATCCTGGAGAATTTTCAGCAGGCTGATGGCTCGGTGGTGATCCCACCGCCACTGCGCTCCTACCTCGGGGGGCGCGAACGCCTGGTGCCCCGATGAGTCCGCTGTCCACCGTGCCCATTCCGGGCACGCGTGATTTTTTTCCTGAGGAGATGTCGGTGCGCCAGCAGGTGTTCGAGCGGCTCTATCGAGTCGTCGAGAGCTTCGGCTACCTGCGCTACGACGCTCCGATGGTGGAGCCGTTCGAGCTTTATGCGGCCAAGAGCGGCAGCGATCTGGTCAATCAGCAGGTCTACCGCTTTACCGACCGCGGCGAGCGCGACCTCGCGATTCGCCCCGAGATGACGCCCTCGGTGGCGCGTATGATCGCAGCGCGGGCGGGCCAACTCGTATTACCGGCGCGCTGGTATTCGCACCCCAATCTCTGGCGCTACGAGCGCAAACAGCGGGGCCGCTACCGTGAGCACTGGCAGGTCAACGTCGATCTCTTCGGTACCGAATCCTGGGAGGCCGAAGCGGAGATCTTGGAAATCCTCGCCGAGATGATGTTTGCCGTCGGTGCGAAGACCAGCGACTTTCTGCTGCGCGTCTCCGACCGCCAGCTCGTCGTCAATGTCTTGCAACAGCAGGTGGGGCTTGACCCGCAGCAGGTAGCGGGCGCCTTCGGTGTGCTCGATGCGATCGAAAAGGTGGGACCGGAGGAGACCGCGGCCCACCTCGCGAAGTTGGGGCTGAGCCAAGCGCAGGCGGATCGGACGATCCAGCTTCTTACCCATGGCGAACAGTTTCTTGAACAGGCCGCGCCCGAATCGCTGCAGCAGTCCAATGTGGCGCGAGCGCTCTCGAAGCTGGTCACCTCCCAGCCGGTCAACGTCAAGTTCGATCCGCTTATCATCCGAGGATTCGAGTACTACACCTCGTCGGTGTTCGAGGTGTTTGATACCAACCCGGAGAATCCGCGCTCCATCGCGGGAGGTGGACGCTATGACAATCTCGTAGCGCTCTTTGGAAAACCGCGCATCCCCGGCATTGGCTTTGGCATGGGCGATGTCACGCTGATCGATTTTCTCCAGACTCACAAGATTGCACCCGCCCCGCAGATTGCGCCGGAAGTGCAGGTCATGACACCGGATGAGTCCCTCCGCCAGCGAGTGAAGGAGATTGCGGCCAGTCTGCGCCAGGAGGGTTTGCGCGTCGTGACCCCGCTCGATTCGCGCAAGCTTGGCAAGCTGCTCGAGCGCGCTGCCAAAGAGGGTGTCCGCTGCGTCGTGATCGCGGGTGGCGATGAACTCGCGCGTGGCGCCGTCAAGCTGCGTGACCTCGGTCGCTCCGAGGAGAGGGAAATAGCGCTCACTGCCCTCCCAGTCGTCATCCGAGAAACTCTTGCCACTCCCACCCAGGAGAAACCATGAAACTCGCTGCCGAATCGATTCTCACCTTTCCGCGCGAACTGGTATTTCGTACCTACCGTGACCAGCTGACCGAGCTCGTCCCCTACCTTCCCAACATCCGCGGCATTGCGATCACGTCTCGCAAGGACGACCCGCCCCGCACTCATCTGGTCAACGTCTGGAGTGGCGGTGGCGACATCCCCGCGGTGGCACGGGCTTTCCTTTCCGAAAAAATGTTGTCTTGGACGGACTACGCGACCTGGGATGAGTCGGAGTGGAGTTGCGCCTGGCGGATGGAGGCCCATTCGCTCAAGGAGGCGCTACACGCCGAGGGAAACAATCGGTTTCTGGAAACCCCGGAAGGGTGCCGGCTCGTCATCGAAGGCGACCTTACCATCGAGGGGAAGAAGTTGCCGATCCCACGCCTTTTGGCCGGAAGCGCAGCGCCAGCGATCGAAAAGTTTCTGGTAGCGATGATCCGACCCAATCTGACGGAGGTCGCCAAGGGAGTGGCCAAGTTCCTCGAAGCCCAGCGTGCGTAATTTCTCTTGCGTCCATCATTCAAGTGCGCGAAAGAAACCCCATGGCGACCACCAAACAGCCTAAGAAGAGCACGAAGGCGCCCAAGGTAAAGAAGAGCCGGCCGGTGGCAGGGCCGAAGCCGGGACGGCGCGATGAGGACAGCTCATCGGAGGGCGATGGCGATGATGAGGACGACGAGATCATCAGTACACCGCCCAAGAAGACCCTCTTCGCCAAGAAGACGGTCCTGGAGCCTGCCTCCACAATACCGGCACGCCGCCTGACTCCAGAAGCGAAGGAGAAGCTCAACGCGATGCTGCAGAAGGGGATTAGCCTGCAAGAGGCGCTGCAGGCAGTGGCTCGCTGGGAGCCCTTCGTCGCTCCCCCGCGCGAACCACCGCCTCCCGCCGCCAGCGATCGCAAGAACGAGCCCGGCGTCCGCCATGTTGATTTTGAGGATGAGGGGCCGGAGGTGGATGAGCTGGGCGGCGGCGACTCGGACGATTAGGCGGCGACTCCATGCAGTCTGACCGACCGAGTGCCACGGCGACGTTTGTCGCGTTCCTGCGAGCGCTCGGTAGCACGGATTTGGTTACCCTCGATAAGGTCGCCGATCCGGTGGCGCAGCGCCTGATGCCCCCGCACTGGGGGCGTCTAATGCAGCAGCTTAGCAATTTTCCAACGCCGCTGCAGCGGACACTGTGGTGGACGACGCTCGGCGGGTTCGACACGATGGCGTTGCGGACGCGAGCGATCGATGAAGCGCTGGCCTCCTTCCCGGGGCAGCAGATCGTGATTCTGGGAGCCGGTCTCGATGGTCGCGCCTGGCGACTCGAACGGCTGCGCGACGCGAGGGTTTTCGAAGTAGATCACCCCGCCACTCAAGCGCGCAAAGTGGCAGGTCTGCGGGGAGTGCCACCGCTGGCGCGAGAGGTCCAGTTCGTCCCGGTCGATTTCGAGCGCGATTCGCTGGCCGGGGCGCTCACGAATGCCGGCCACCGCAGCGACGTTCCCACCTTCTGGCTGTGGGAAGGGGTCACCATGTACCTCGCGCGTCCCGCGATCCAATCCACGCTGGCAACGATCGCAGGGCGCTCGATGTCGACCAGCCAATTGGCGATGACCTATCTCGAGCCGAGCGCACGGTGTCGACTGGTCGGCTGGCAGGCCGGCCTGCTCGGGGAGCCCTTCCGCGGTCTCTTCCACACCGAAGAGATCGCGGCCCTGCTTGAGGAAGCTGGCCTTGCGCTCACTTCAGATACGGGCGCGGGTGAGTGGGCGCAGCAGTGGGGACGCAAACATCCGCTGGGACTCTTCTACCTCGAGCGGCTGGCGCTAGCCGAAACGCGATGAACTGAGCACGTTCTCGAGTAGTGTATCGATTTCGCCGAGCATGCGCCGTGCAGTATCCGAGTCACGCGCCTGAAGGGCAGCGCGGATTTCATTCAAGTTCTTGAGCTGCGAAAAGAGCTGAATGTCGGAGAGTGGCTGTCCGGAGGTCAAAAGGTCGCGGATCAGCGTCAGCTCGGCGAGAATCTCCTCGAGGCTAGCGCCTCCCGCAGCCAGTCGTCGTTCGCTGGGATGCTCCTGATAGTAGCGGTCCACCACCGGACCGACGATCTCCGCGAGCATTTCAGTTTGATCGAGCTGGTTCCAGATGTGCTTGAGAACGAAAAAATCCGAATCATTGGCGTGGTCGCGTCCTTCGAGGGTGGCTGAAGCGGCAAATAGCTTCAGCAGTTTCACCACGCGCCGATCGGAAACGGTGATGCCTTCCGCGCGAATCTGCAAGATCAGCCCCTTGTACTTGGCAAAAAACTCCTCCCCAAACATCCGCTGCGCATCAAAGCTGCGCTGCAGCGCATGCAGCTCGCTCGCTGAAACCAGAGGTTTCGCTTGATCGGCCTCACCGCTGCTCCGCGCCGTCTCGAAAGCCAGCCCCTTGGTGACGAGGTGTTGAAAATGGTAGCCGTCGAGATTGGTCGACACGACCCGGACGAGAAAGCGGTCGAAGATAGCCGCCAGGCTCTCATCGTTTGGCACTTCGTTCGAGGCGCCGAAAAGCGCCAAGAGTGGCACCTTGACCATCTTGGAGCCGTTAGCAAATCGGCGCTCGTTCAGAATCGTCAGGAGTGAATTGAGAATGGCCGAATTGGACTTGAAGATCTCATCGAGAAAAACGATCTCCGCCTCGGGCAGCATGGTCTCAATGCGCCGGGTGTAGACCCCTTCGCGAAAGGCCCGGATATCGACGGGCCCGAACAGCTCGTTAGGCTCGGTGAACCGCGTGAGCAGATACTCGAAGTAGCGGGCATCGACGAGGTGGGCGAACTGGCGCACGAGCGCACTCTTCGCCGTTCCAGGTGGCCCTACGAGCAACATGTGTTCGCCTGCGAGGGTCGAAATGAGCAGCAGACGGATGATCTCCTGCTTATCCAGAAACTGCTGCTCGAGAGCAGATGCGGCCGTCTGGAGGCGCTGGGCGAGATCACTCATCGTTGCGCTGTAGACTCTACACCAGGGCGAAGCAGTCCGGTGAGCTCGGCCACCCGACCCGATCCCGCGCTTTGCAGACAGGCCTCGCTGTACTTGTGCAGCTGCATAGCCAGTGTCGGATCGTGCAACACATCGGGAGGCGCACACCAATCGGGTACAGTGCGAAAAAGCGCCGCAAAGAGCGCATGGAAATCGCGCAACGAAGTACGCACAGAAAGGTCGATCGAGCTTCGTCCCGCGAGGAGCTGGCAGAGATGAAGATGAGCAAAGAAGGCACACAAAGAAGGGCGCAGCTCGTCATTGGGCAGCTGCGCGATCACGGCTCGGGTGAGTGCGTCGCCCATCCGGGAAGCATCAAGCTCGAGATAGCGATAGGCTACCAGCCGGCACAACCTCGGATCGCGCAGCAGTGGCACATGGTGGCCGAGATCGAACAGCGGCTCCCTGCGCAGGAGAGAAAAGAGATCGGTGAGGGGGCTGGCATCGAGGAGCGCACGCAGCGCTGGGGCGGCGACCGAATCCCCAGCCGCCTCAGCAAAGCAGTCGCTGCTGCGCTGCTCCTGGCGAACCCGTCGCAGCTCCGGCCAGGCGACCAGGCGATGAGGCGGAGCGGTGCCGACGAACTCACGCCGACCGGCCCAGAATTCCACGGTGACATCCGTGCGCGCCAGAGTGGGAAGCAGATGAAGTAACGTATGGCGTGCCACCAGCTCGTCGGCATCGAGAGAATCTGGCAGCCTGGCCAGTTCGCAGGTGCAGAGGGCGATCTGCTCGCGCTGAGCAGCGCGTAGGGTCTGAGCGCGAGGATGGAGCAGGAATAGCAGGTCGTGGGTCGCCACCGCCAGGCGAAGGCTCTCTTCGTCCCATATGGGTGGCGCGGGTTCCAGGAGCAGCTCGGCCGCCACGCGGCTGCGGGCTGCGATGAGCTCTGCATCGATCGATGGCTCCAGCGAAGCATCGCGCAGCCGTTCCATTCCCCTCTGACCGAGCGGCGCCCCCACGTGGACAGCACCGCCTTTCACCAGGGGAAGAAGAAACTGACGGAAAAAATCCCTCATTGATCGCCGGCAGGAGGACGAAATCCCCACAGCGGCAGGGGGCCCACGGGATCATTCTCGACCCTCGCGGTCGCGGTCTGTGGTGGGCGAAGCCGCCCGTTCGAAGGGCGCAGCGGTACCTCGAGCTGTGCCACCAGACGTCGACCGAGCGGCTCGAAGAGACTGTCTTCAACCGAAAATGGAGTCGCTTTGGCATCGCGAAATACAATGATGCGCCCTTGGGTGCCGCCCAGATAATCAGTCAGTACCGCATCGGAAACGCGTGGTACGAACGCATGGCCAAGGGGCACGAATACGGAGGGTGCCGCCTCCTGAAACTGCTCCCCCAGTGGCAGTTCGCACGGAATCTGATGCGAGATCACCATCAGCCCCTCGTCGAGGGCGGCGACCCGATACCCTGAGAGCAGCGTGGGCGGCAACGCGAACACGAGCTGTTTCAACAGAGCCACCTGGCTCCAGGGAATCAGAGTACCGGTCGCTCGCTGCCGAGACTGCTGCGCCGACACCAAACGAAGATTCACCACCACCGACTCCAGGAGCTTCGCCGCGCGAGCAGATAATGGGCGCTGCTCCAGTTCAAAGCCAGTTGCGATGAGCTGCTCGATCGGCATGAGCGGCAAACCCATCCCCCCAACGGAATGGGAGACCGCCAGGATCTCGGTACGCCGGCGCTGCGCTGAGAAGATGAAGAACTGCTCGGCCGCGAACAGACTCGGGCAGGATTCCAGACGAAACGGATGGCGGTAGCCCAGTTCGATCAGCGCGTTGTCGGTGAGGGGCAGGTGCACTTCGACGCCGGGCAGCTTTACGAGAAGCGCAAGGATTCGCTCCGGTAGCTTGGCCACTCGCACGAGGAGGTACCCCTCCTCGTGCGCCGCGTTATCGATCAACATGGCTTCGGCTGCGATGCGGTTTCGCCACAGGTAGGTGAGTAGTTGCGTGTACAATCCCGGGCGCACAGCGATCCAACGAACCTCGTTGGCGAACGCCCGCGCACGATGGAGGGCCCCGCCTGGAAGAGGCCTCAGCGAAAGGCGCGTTACGAGATCGCGAAAGACGATCTCCTTGGTCTTGATCAGGGAGTGGAACACCGCTTCGGCGTAGAGGAAAAAATCGCAGCCCACCGCGTCACGTGCCAACTCCGTCACATCGTAGCCGAGCGGCGCTTTGGCATCGCGATAGCGAACAAAATGCTTGGCCGAACCAGTGAACACTGTGCCGCCCGTAAGCGAAGCGAGCTGCGCCACCTGGTCGACAAAGTGGGACGAAGTCGCTTGAAACAGGACCAGATAGGAGCGGCTCTCTAGCGCTGACCGGGTTTCGTATAGCTTCAGCGTGGGGAGGAGATCGTCGAGCGACGACCGCTCCGACAGGAGTGCAAGGAAGCGGACCGTCTGGTCGAGCGAAGCAAAGAGCGATGCCGTCAGCTTGCCGAGCAGAATGCCGCGCCCGTCGGGCGCGACCCCGGGCATGTTGAAGTGCGACTGGTGCAGCGCGACCGGCTCCAGCATGGAGCCACATCTTACCCGATCATCAGATCGGAGCTCACTACCCATCCCCCACAGTCGGCGCCGCTCGTGCGGCCGGCCGCTGCGCGAGGCTGGGAACCTCTATACGATATGTTATATCAGTAGAGGTACTGCCCCATACGCGTGATCCGACGATCGCCGACGCGGCGGGTGGTGAGGTGATCTCGTGACCCAACGAAAGCTCTTTATCGCCGGCTCGTCTGGCGCAATCGGGCGTACGATCGCTCGCTTGGCACACGAGCAGGGTGTGCCGGCGGTGCTGCACGAGCGGCCGCGCGAGACTGCGCCGACCGATCCGCGCGTGAAGCGTTTTCCGCTCGATGACCAGGAGCAGCTGCAGGCCGCGCTGCGCAGCTGCACGACGGTGGTGCAAGTGATCGGCACGGTACGCAAGCGCTTTACACGCGGTGATACCTACGAAACCAGTGACATTGGTACGACGCGGCAGCTTTGCGAAGCGGCGCGCGCCGCCGGTACTATCGATCACATCGTTCTGCTCAGCTCGGTCGGCGCGGGTCGGCCGATGGGCGCCTACCTCAAGGCCAAGGCCGAGGCGGAGCGGCTGGCGCGCGAAAGTGGGATCGCCTACACCATTTTTCGCCCTTCGTTTTTTATCGGTGAGGGACACAAGGTGCCGCTGGGGTTCGAAACCTTCCTGCGCCCCTCCGCGCGTTACCGCCCGATTCAAGTGGAGCAGCTCGCGGGCGCCATGCTCGCTGCTGCAGTGCAGCACGCGCCGCTCAGTGCGATTCTCGAAGGGCAGAAGCTCTGGGAGGTCGTGGATCGTTACGGCCCCATCGCGTAGACGCTATTGCCGAACGTACTTGTGTACATCCCAGCAGGGCTAGTTGCAGACCAAGTTGACGATCACGTCGCCACCCTTGTGGTTGGCGAAGAGAGACGAATCCTGATACCATATATCGACCAGCACGCCGCGCGTCGCCATGGGACCGAGCTGGGTGCCTAACTTGTCAGCTCCACAGCTAAAGCCGGGCATCGTAAGCGCTGTCATCACCGCGAACGAGGTTGCGATCGAGCTCGACTTGCCGGTCTTAAGTTTGCAAAAAATGTCGGCATCCGCCTGGTCGCAGCCTTCGGGGCCGGCCAGCGAACAGTAGCCGTTGCAGTAGAGTTGCGGCACGTTTTCGAAGTGGAAGCGGCAAGTTGAATTGTCGATAGGAGCGGAGGCGAAGGGCCCGGGCGGTGGATCCCACTCCTCCCCCGAGTTGATGATCTGGTTGCCGCACAGGGGAGGGTTCGCCAAATCGACTGGACCGACCTTCATGTCGATCACCGGCTTGGCCAGGTCGGCGGGCCCCTCCGCGAGATCGACCAGTGACTTCGCAAGATCCACGGGCCCCTGCGCGAGATCGAAGGAGTTCTTTCCCAGATCGATGGGAACCGTAGCTAGATCTCCTTTCGTGCCCCCCGACCACGGAGTGCCGCTGGTGCAGCCGGCAACCACAAGAAGGAAGCATACCCACATTCGTTCGAGATGGTTCATCACCGTAGCACCTACATTTCTTGGTTAGTTTGTAGTGGATGATCCTTAATGCCTGGGCCCTCCCGGTTTGATCGCGAAAACGTTCTGCCGGCATGGTGTTTCTGCGGCTACCGGGTTCGGTGAAAGCGGTGTTCGAAGAGCGCGTACGAGAGACGCTGCCCTTGCGCGCCGATCGGATTCTCGCGCGCAGCCGCGAAGCGCGCGGCGGCAAGCTCAACGAGGCGCGATTTGGCAAGCGCCAGCACGGCGAGGGTCCATACGCGGCGGCGGCCGAGGCGCTGTTCTATGCGACCTGCCGGCGTCTCGGTTTGGCGATCGGGATGGGACTCGACACAGCGGGGGCGACCACTTTTCGCCGCCCACCGCAGCGAGGCGAGCAACTTTCGTTCACGCGACTATTGGGAGAAGGATAGCATCAGTAGAGCGACCAGACCGAACAGCACCAGCGAAGAGTGAAGCCGCCCGCGTACGAGCGCGCGTGCCTCGGCGAGTGTGCAGCCGACGATCACGAGGTCGCCGGGGCGGGCGCGCAGGTGGGTCTCGCCACGGTAGACGTCACCCGCTTCGACCGTACCGGTAGCGACGATCGGTGCGGCCCGGGCCACATCGACCGCATCCCCGCGCGGTGCCGAACGGGGGCGCACGGTCGAGGCGCGCAGCACCGTGGCCCCTTCGACAAAGAGCGTCAAGGGTCCCGCGGGGTGTTCGATCCTCAGCGCTCCGGACGGCCCGTCCGCCTCGGCACCGAGCTGTCCTTCGATCGCGATGGGCAGCCCTTCGGTGAGGTGCTGAGTCGGGGCGATGCGAGCCAGGCGGCGCGCGGTGCGCCAAGTCGCCGCGGCTCCGAGCGCGATGAGACCGAGTAGCATCGCAGCGAGGTAGCGCAAGAGCGGCCGCTCATCGGGCTGGTGGGTCCAGCCGGGGCCGAGGACTTCGGCCGTCGCTTTGCCGCCCGAACCGCCGTGACGCTCGAAGACCACTTCG
Source organism: Myxococcales bacterium (assembly GCA_023248875.1). GTDB lineage: Bacteria > Myxococcota_A > Polyangia > Palsa-1104 > SHYY01 > JAHFDT01. The sequence continues at coordinate 19,040 of JAHFDT010000017.1, forward strand.
GTGGCTTCGGCCGTGGCGTAGGTCGCCAGCGCCGTGGCCCCGTGTTGCCCAATGCCCCCAAACAGGCGGTAGCGCACGTTGCTGCGATCGAGCACGTGTGCCACGGCCGTCTCATCGATCCGGTAGTCACCCCCCGGCTGCTCGGGAAGCGTCACCGTGCGCCTTTGGAGCAGTGCGGTGGCCGCCTCGACTACCGCGAGATGGCCGGCACTATCGACCAGAAGCTCGGGGGCGGCCATCGGTGGGACCGGAACCCTGCGGTAGGCGAAGGGGCGCCCATCGCGGATGCCGTCGACGCAGGCCTCGCCTGGACCCATGGCAAGTCGGGCGTAGCCACCGCGCAGCCCCACCACTGAGCGGACGGTGGGCGCGGTATTGCCGCCGCGAGCGCAGACCGGCCGGCTGACCTGCCCTCGCCAACCACCCGGTCGATCGAGCGCCACCTCCAGCTCCGCCGAGTGCGCGTCCAACTCACGATAGAGAACGGTGTGACCACCACCCGCACCGATCAGCGTCCGCCCCGATCGCTCCCTCGGGGGCTGCCAGGATCCGTCTCCATCGAGGATCGAGACCTGCGTGGTTTCCGGCAGCTCCTCAGCGACCACTGTTTCGTCGCCGGCTGCAGCGAGCTGCCAGCTGCTCTCCGTGCTGGCGAGGAGGAGGGGAGGGAGCTCCTCCTTCGCGAAGCGCCCTTGGCCCCGGCCAAATCGGTAGAGCTGCAGGGCTCTTCCCGCGGTGACCGTCGATTCGAGGGCCAGTACAAACCGACCTCCGCCCGCGTCGGCGATACGGAAGCTTTGGACCTCGGGTTCCACCAGGAGTTCGAACTCCTGTTCGATGCGGTTGTCGGGAGCGAACGTGCGAACATGAAGCAGTCCCGCGTGGCTATGGTGGCGGAGCTCGAGCCAGGCCACCGCGGCTTCATCGCCGCCTGCACAGGCGACTCCTCCGACGATCGAAGGAGAACGAACCATCTCCCCATGTGGCAGCCATTCCCAGGCGGCCATCCAAAGGGCTACGAGCGTCAGTGTGGCCAGCTTCGCGCGGTGCATCACCGCGGTACCTCGCGCCCTTCGGCGATCTCCGTGGCGCGAAACTCCTCGACCTTGTGGGTGAAAACTTCGACGAGGCGCGGATCGAACTGCGCGCTGGCGCACCGCTCCAGCTCACCGAGCGCCACCGCGTGTGGCAGGGCGCGTCGATAGGATCGATCGGTGGTCATGGCGTCGTAGGTGTCGGCGATCGACACGATTCTGCCGAGCAGCGGAATGTTCTCTCCCACCAACCCGCGCGGATAGCCCGAGCCGTCCCAGTTCTCATGGTGGCACCAGGCCCCCGGAACGAGCTCCATCATGAACGGGATCGGGTCGAGGATGCGCTTGCCTTTGGCGGGATGGGTGCGGAACATCGCCATCTCTTCGGGGGTCAGTTTTCCCGGCTTGTTGAGCTTGTCGTAACGGATTCCGATCTTGCCGATGTCGTGCATGAGGCCCGCTTGCACAATTGTTTGCACCTCCGCCGGTGGCAGCGTCAAGCCGTGCGCGGTGAGGCTGGAGTAGAAGCTGACCCGCTCGGAATGGCCACGGGTATAGCGGTCCGACTCTTCGAGTGCGTGGGCAAATCCGATGATGGTGGCGCGGAAATTCTCCTCGAGCGAAATGTTGACACGCGCCAGATCGTGGTTGCGGTCGACCAGGTCTTCATACAGCTGAGCGTGCTCGATCGACACCGCGGCGCGATGGGCGAGAACCGCCAGCATCCGCCGCTGCCCTTCCGAGAACTTGAGTCCCTGAGTGTAGGAGTAGGCGTTCAGCATACCGATGACGCGGTCCTGCACCTTGAGCGGGATCGAACAGAAGGAGACCAGCCGCTCGGTATCCGGTGGCTCAGCAAAATAGCGCAGCGCCTTGAGACCATGGGCGAGCAGCGGCAGATCGCTGCGGAAGTGTGCGAGTACTTCGCCATGGGATAGCCGCCCGGCCGCGCTTGGTTCGCTCCCCGGACCGTTGGGACCTACTTTGCGAGAGCGCTCGATGAATTCACCGCTGCTGGGATCGAGCATCAACAGCGTCACCAGATCGGCCGCCACCTCCTCCACGGTAGCAGCAAGAATCAGATCGAGGATCTGATCGATCTTGAGCGAGGTCGCAATCGCTTCGGAGATGCGGTACAGGCTGACCGTCTCGCGGAGGCGCATGTTCTCCTCGGCGAGGCGTTGGCGGTCGATGCCGCGCTGTACGACGTGCACCACCTCTTGCACCTTGAAGGGTTTGAGCACGTAGTCGTAGGCGCCGCGCTTCATCGCTTCGATGGCGGTTTCGACGGTACCAAAACCGGTCATGATCACGGTGAGCACATTGAGCCGCGCCTCGGAGATCTTTTCGAGTAGCTCAAGCCCGCCGAGATTGGGCATCTTCAGATCGCACAGCACCAGGTTGTAAGGGTGGCGCTGAAGCTCGCTGAACGCACTTAAGCCGTCTTCCGCCGTGCGGACGACAAAGCCCTCCATGGTGAGGAAGTCCGACAGAACTTCGCGGATCACCTTTTCGTCATCGACGATCAGGAGGCGCGGCGTCTCGTCGCGATTGGCCACGGCAGCTTCGGAAGCGCGATCCATGGATGGCCCTCAGTTTAGGGTATCGGACGGGCGCTCGAAGGTCAAACGGATCGCTTGGCCAGCCGCTCCCACAGCGCCGCTGCGCCCACTCCGGTGAGCGCCATCAGGGCCGGGAACACCTCCACCAGGTAGCGTTCGACCGGGAAGGGGTGGAAGATTGCTGGCAGTGCGGTTCGTAGGATGCCAGCGATGGTAATGAGGCCCACCAGAAGGTGCTGCCTCTTTTGCCACAGCCACACTGCTCCGAACATCGCCAAAGCCAACAGCAGCCATTCAAACAGGCCATAGAAGGTCCGAAGCCGGGGCAGACCGAGCCAGCCGATGCGCACGGGCAACTCGTACTCCGGCATGGGGTGCCATTCGTAGAAGGCCCGCAGCAGCGGAAGGACCCAGTAGACCCGCAGCGGATCCGCGCGCGCCCGTTCGGTGGCCAGATCGCCAAACGCCTGGTCGAGCTCGGGGGTGAGATGCGTCCGGTTATACTGCTTGAAGAGCGCCTCTATCCGGCTGCGTTCAGCGTCGTCGCGATACATCGCAGGCAAGAGGATGCCGGCGTGGTGGATATCGAGCGGCTGTTCGTTCGCGACGGCATATTGGAGGTAGGCCTCGCCGGGGGCACCCGAGGCCCAGCTGCGGAACCAGCGCTCCATCTGCGTGAGCTTTTGAGGCGTGCCATCCTGCTTGACCCAGCGTGAGGCGGTGGCGTGCGGTGCACCGAATTCGCCCAGGTTGCGCAGCGGCCAGGGGGAAAAGGTCAGCACCATCGCTGCGGCAAAGGCGAGCGCTGCGATCAGGCGGGTTCGCAGCGGCGACCTCGCCGCCATCAGGGCCAGCCCCAACGAAGGGAGGAGAAAGAGTGCATCGACCCGCACCAGCTGGCCGAGGCCGGCAAAAAAACCCGCTCGTGCGGCGTTGCGTACGGTGCCGAATTGCACTGCACGTGCGATGAAGTAGAGCTCCGCGGTGGCGAGGAAGGTGGCGAGTGATTCGCTGAGCCCAAAGGTCGAAAGGAAGACCATCAGCGGGCAGACGATCGTCGCGACGAAGGCGAAGCGCGCGGCGCGCGGCAGCCGGAGCTCGACGAGCAGGCGCGCCATGAGCAGCGCCGAGCCCAAATCGAGCAGGACATTCCACAGCGTTGCGAGCAGCAGGTATTGGTCGAGGCCGAGGGGTGCAGGTGCGGCGAGGAAGGCCAAGAAGAGCGGGTAGCCGGGGAGCCGCGCCCAACTGAGCGGCTCCGGTGGTGGGGCGAAGGCCAAGCGGTGGTGTGCCACCAGCTCCTGCGTGAGCGCGTAGTACTGCAGCCCATCTCCCGCCGGCACGTGCCAGCTCAGCACGATGGCGATCCGCACGAGCACTGCGACGAGGCAAGCCGGGAGCCAAAAGCGCAGGGAGGTTTTCATCGATGGCGGCGCACAGTATAACACCAGGGTGTTGCGCTCCCGGCTTCTCCTCGCCGTCTACGTCCTATTGACCACAGTGTCGCTACTGCCGATCTGGTGGGTGCGCTACCAACCGCTGCCCGATCTTTCGCAGCACCTCGCTGCCGCATCGGTGCTGCACAACCTCAGCGATCCGCGCTTCGATCTCGCCCGCTACTACGAGCTCAGCCTGGGTCTTACGCCCTACTGGGGCTACTACGGCCTGGTTCATCTGTTCGCTTTTCCTCTGGGGGTCGAAACGGCCAATCGGGTTGTGCTGTCGCTTTACGTCGCCGCGCTGCCCGCCGGTATGGGCCTGCTTGCACGCCGTTTCGCGCGCAGCCCCTGGCTCGGTCTGTTCACCTTTCCGATAGTGTGGAACTACAATTTCACCACCGGCTTCATCGCCTTTGCGCTCGGGCTGGCGGTGCTCCCTTGGGCGCTCGTCTGCTTCGACCGTTTTTGCGAGCGCGCTACGCCCGGCCGAGCGATCGCGGCCGTCGCCACGGGAGTAGCGGTTTTTTTCGTCCATCTTCTGCCGTGGGGCGCCTGGATCGGCTGCGCCGGACTCATCGGCCTTTTGCACCGCGGACAGAGTCTGCGGGCCATCGCGCAGCGCTTCCTGGTCTGGTGCGCGCCAACAGCGATCGGCGTGTGGGTCATGCTGCACGGCAAAGGGCTCAATATGGGCAGCGTGGCGCAGGGCATCACCTGGCGCCGTTACGACGCCTGGTCGCAGGTGGGCCAGCTCTTCTACTGGGTATGGAACAATGGCTCCGATTTCGTCGTCGATCTCCCGGTGCTGGTGCTGGTGCTGGTGCTCCTCGCCGCCTGGGGAGCGCTGAAACTCAGTGCGCGGCGCCCGGTGCTGACGCTCCACGGGCTGCGCGCCGAGGCCTGCGTGCTGGTGGCGCTCGTGGCCTATCTGGTGCTGCCGCGCTCCGTGCTCTCGCCGGGCTACTGGTGGGGCATCAACATTCGGTTCGCCTGCATCGCGGCGATGTTCATTGCGCTCTGTGTGCCGGGTGAAATCGTCGGTGGGCGGCGCTTTCTCCTGGTGCCGGTCGTGCTGGTGGGCCTCGGCTTTGCCGCACTGACGACGGTGCGATGGGTTCGCGCCAACCATTTTTGTGCTGGCTACGACGAGCTCGCGCTGCAGATCACGCCCGGATCGCGCGTCCTCTTTGTCCTCCAAGAGCCGTGGCATTCGCCCGAAGATCGCTGGCACTACGTCCAAACCTATTACGGCATCCACCAGGCGCGCTTCGGGGGCTACATGCCCTACAATTTCGACGAGGGCTTTCCGCTCAAGTACAAGGTGCGCTACCCGGCCCCCACCTGGCGCCAGATGGTTTTTCGCTGGGATCGCCAGGCGCGCTACTACGACTATGTGCTGTCCTTCAACCACACTGGGAAGTCGCTGTTTGGCGCCCATCTCAAGGAGGTGACCCTCGTGAGCAGCTCCGGCCGCTGGAGCTTGTGGAAGCTGCCGGGCCCGCGGATCGACCAGCCGCCGCAGCCCGCCTACCCGTCGACGTGGGCGCTGCAGTAGCCATTGCCTTTACAGAGGCTGCTGACTTAGGGCCCGCATATGAATAAATCAATCGTTCTCGCCCCCGATGCATCCCAGGTGGCTGCGTTATGCGTCGGTCACTTGCCTACGGGCAAGCTCCCTCCTTGCGCCTTGCCATCCGGGCGCCTCATGGCCAGCTTCGATTGATTTATTCATATGCGGGCCCTAACCTGCGCCCATGCTGCTCGCCGTAGACGTTGGCAATACCAATACCGTGATCGGGGTTTTCGAGGGGAGCAAGCTCCTCGGCCACTGGCGCCTCGAAACCCGCGCGGCGCGCACCGCCGATGAATATGGTGCACTCTTGCGGGGGTTTTTCACGCTCGCCGGGCTGCCCTGGGGGAGCGTTGATGTGGCGATTTTGGCGACGGTGGTTCCCGCCGTGCGCTGGGCCGTGGAGGGGATGTGCCAGCGCTACCTCGGGGGGATGCCGCTCGTGGTGGGGCCGGGGATCAAGAGCGGCATGCCGATCCTCTATGACAACCCACGCGAGGTGGGTGCCGATCGAATTGTCAATGCAGTTGCGGCCTATGAGCGCTATCGCCAAGGTTGTATCGTCGTCGACTTTGGCACCGCCACTACCTTCGATGCAGTGACGCAAAGGGGCGAGTATCTGGGCGGCGCGATTGCGCCGGGGCTGATCTTGGCGGCGGATGCGCTCTATCAGCATGCGGCTAAGCTACCGCGTGTAGAAATCATGCGGCCGAAGAGCGTGATCGGTAAGACCACCGTCACCAGCATGCAGGCGGGGCTGGTGTTTGGTTACGTGGGCCTCGTCGACGAGATTGTGCGCCGGATGGCCGAAGAGATGGGCTATCCAGTCCGGGTAGTAGCGACCGGGGGGCTGGCGCCGCTCATCGCTGCAGAGTCGAAAACCATCGAGGAGTCGGACGAGATGCTGACGCTGACCGGCCTTCGAATTTTGTACGAGCGCAACTCGTGATGAAGGCCGAAGAGTGTCGCTACGGAAGGACGATCTGAATTCGCGGGCCAATTCTCATGCGTAGGGCAGTATCTCGGAACAGCTCTCCGTCGAGTGTGTAGGACTCGGGACGGTCAAACTCGGCGGTAGCCTCCGTTGCGAGACGGTCGACGTGGGGCGAACCGCTGAGCGACTGTCCGCGGCGCACGCGGCGTAGCTGCAGGGCCATCGCGGTGGTGGAGATCCCAGAGGCCACCAGGTGGAAGCGCTGCGGCTCGGTGCCGGCGCGATAGGCGACCCGCATGCCGATCCCCACCGAAGGCACCACCGAGGCGACCACCAGCCGCGCGGCCCGAATCGTCTCCCGCTGACGATCGACCGACAGCCGGAGCGGCACCGGTGCAAACAGCTGCTGGGCGAACTGTCCCTGTACCAGTGACGAAACGGCGGTGCGCACCGCCAAGAGGCTGGCCCAGCCGATCCCCGGTCGGGGCGTGCGATAGTAGGCTTCGAGAAACCGTGCCCCCATCGCGGCGGCACACAAAAAGCCGAAGCGGCCGTTCACCTCGAGGAGATCTTGCTCCACCTCGGGCACGGGCTCGCCTCGTCGCCGCCGAGACAGGAGGCGTGCCAAGATCTGCTCCGGGCGGCCGGCGATCCCCAAGTTTGCAGCGACGGTATTCGCGGTGCCGCCGCGCAAGAGGGCAAAGGGGGGAAGGGGCGCTGGACGGCGCACCAGCTCAGTGAGGATGGCGAGGTTGGTGCCATCGCCCCCGCAGCTCGCCATCAGGCTGCAGCCCCCCAACCGGTCGATCGCCGATGCTACCTCCTCCGAGGTTGAGGTTTCGACCACCTCTCCTTCGGCGCCGAGGAGGTGGCGTAGCCGCTCCGCGAGTCCGCGGTCGCGCGCCACGCCGAGAGCGTTGGGATTGACGATCACGCCGAGCATCGGAGAGAGAGTCGACAGCCGAGGGGGGGCTGTCAATCACAGCGTGCAATCCAGTCGCGCGCCTCAGCCGCCAAAGCGGGGGACTGCGAAGCCAGCTCTACGAAGAGCTGCCGCGCGTTCGATCGATCCCCTGCCCGATAGGCCGCGATGCCCTCCAGACGAAGCGCCTCCTCTAGAAAGCCGCGGTCCGGTAGCCCGAGAGAGCGCGCGCGTGACAGCTCCGCCCGCGCCTCACGCCAGTGATCCCGCGCGAAGAGCTGCCGCGCGACGAGATAGTGGCCGAGGCCGCGCTCCGGTGCCGCGAGGACCACCGCCTGCGCCAGCTCGAGATCGGGCACCTGGTGCGGCTCGCTACCGACCAGGTAGCGTGCGAGCGACTCGCTGAGGAGGAGATCGGTGGCGGCGATCAGCTTGGCCCGCAAAAGGCGGCCGTTCGCTGGGTCGAGCGGTAGGGTCAGCGCCTGGCGATACCAGTCGGCGGCGCTGGGCTCGCGCCGACGCAGTGCCAGATCGCCCAACGCGGCCCAGGCATGGGCCCTTTCGGACGCTCCACTTTTTGGATGCGCCATGATTTCGCGGGCCACCGCGATCGCCTGCGGGAACTTCCCGGCGGCCAGTGCACCGTCGAGCAGCGCCACCAGCTGCGCCGGATCATCGGGATCGTCGTGGCACACCGATTCGAGCTGCACCAATGCGCCCGTGGCATCGCCCTGCGCTGCGAATGCACGCGCCCGCTCCCGACGAAGCGCCAGCTCATGCGCACACACTTTGTGGAAAACGCCTGGTCGGCGCAGCCGTTCGAAGGACACCACCCGCTCCTCTTCGGACAGGGGCGTCGCGTCGATGCGCACCAGCCACTCGGTCTCGAGCTCCTCCAGCGTCCGTCCATACACGGATGAGAAATCGCCTCCGGAGCGGTAGAGGGCGCGAAACGATTCGGCGCCCCGAGTGGCCAAGAGAAACCGGCAAAATGATCCCGCCACCGAATAGGCCTGCGCCGAAGCCCGCGACAAAAAGCCGTATCCGAAAATCGATTGCAAAGAGGGCAGGAGCTGGGCGAGTCGAAGCACCTTGGCCTGCTGGTCGACCGCCAGGACGGTTTCGCTGGCCACCGCTGCGCCCTCGATCAGCCCTACGTTGATCAGCAGGCCGTGTCGCGCGACATGAAAGATCGAGTCGCCAAAAGCACCGGCGAACACGTGCGCGAGCTCATGCTGGAGCACGGGGTGGGGCCAGGCGTCGTGCTGAAGATAGATCTCCCGCCGCCACGGCTTGGCGACCTGGGTGTGGCCTGCCCCGGTCCAGCGTCGCTTTTCGTTCGCATCGGCGAACAGATAGACCGTGGTCTTGCCGTCCGGAACGGCGCCGAGCAGCGGGGCCAGCTGGCGATAGCGAAACTCTGCCTCCTCGGCGGTGAGGGCGATTTCCTTGGCCCATGGCCCCAGCGGGGAATAGAGCAACTCGAAGTGGGCAGTGGTCTGGCGAGCTCCCAGATGGGCCGCGATGGTCACCGCGTCGGGCGCCAATTCGGAACGCGTCGCCTGAAAAGCCATCCCGCCGAGGAGGCTCAGGGCCAAAGCCAGAACGGCCTCGCGTCGGCGCAGCGGAAGGGCCAGGGTCCACTGGCGACCGTCGAGCAGTGCCGCGGCCCAGGCCAACGCCGAGGCCGCCCCTAAGAAATGAAGGATGCGCGCATGAAGGAGCGCAGGACCGACAGCTACCTCCTCGTCGTAGATCGGACCGGCGAGGTAGCCGACGAAGGGATCATAGGCAAACACCGGCGGTGCGAAGTAGAAGCGCCAGAGGCCCCAGGCCACCGAGGCCCCGAGTGTCATCATCGCTAACAGAGTGGCGCGGCGCGACCAGGCCAGCCCCCAGGTTACGCCGACCGCCGAGGCCAGTGCGGCCGAGGCCATCGGCAGGGCGACAAACCAGAGCAGGCCACCGCCGAGGTCGCAGTTCTTGATGCGCAGCGCATTGGCCGACAGGATTGCCAGCGGGAGCAGCAGGGTCAGCCAGGCGCGGAACGCGGCACGCCGCCACAGTCGCGCGACCGACCCCAGCGGATGCGCTTCCGCAAGATCACTATCGGCACGCGAAGCCCGCGTTCGAGCACTACGCACGGTCGCCACGCCCAGCTGTGCTCCCGAGAGGGAACCCAGTACTGCCAATACCAGCGACGACTCGTAGCCGAGCAGACCCAAGAGCGGCATCGACGCGAGCAGCAATGCGGCCAGCGCCAGCAGCACCCCCCACAGTAATTGATTCCTGCTCATCGTTCGGCTAGTTTCGATCCCGAGATGGCCAGCAACTCCGACGGAGAAGAACGCCGCATTGATCCCCGCGTGCCGATCGAACTCAAGGTCGAATACAAGAAGCTCAACACCTTCTTCGCCGACTATACCAAGAACATCTGCAAGGGCGGGACGTTCATTCGCACCCGCAAACCGCTCGACGTTGGAACCGAGTTTCTGTTCCGCCTTTCGGTGCCCAAACTCCCTAACCCACTTTCACTGCGCGGCCTCGTACGCTGGGTCAAGCGCGATGGCGATCCCTCGCCCGAGGGAGTACCGCCCGATCACGAACCAGGAATGGGCATTCGTTTTCTCTATTCCTCGGACGCAGAGCGGGTCGAGATCGAGAATACGGTGGAGAAGTTGATGATCGATAGCCTCGGCCCACTACTCTATTCGAAGCTGATGGGCCGCCTCACTCCATGAAGTATCTGGTGCCGAATGGCATCACCTGTTCGAGCATTCTCTTTTCCATGCTCGGCATCCACGCCGCCCTCGTCGGCGACATGCGGAGCGCCTGCTGGTGGATCCTCTACTCGGTGCTCTCCGACAAGCTCGACGGTCTGGTCGCGCGCAAGCTCAATGCCTCCTCGCCCTTTGGCGCCCAGCTCGACTCCTTGGCCGATTTGGCCTCCTTCGGCTTTGCGCCAGCGACGCTGTTTTGCGCCTTCTATTCGCGCCATCCGGAGGCCGGCTGGACTTCGGGTTGGCAGGCCGTGGCGCTACCGGTCATCGCCGCCAGCTATGTGATCGCCACGGCGATCCGATTGGCGCGCTTCAATGTGATCGCCGATATTCCCGGTGCCGAGCGGATCTTTTTCGGCATGCCCTCCACCTTTGCCGGGGGGCTCATGACCGCGCTCCTTTGCACGCTGCTCAAGTATGGCGATCCGCAATGGGGCGGCGCCACCGCCGGCGATTGGCCGATGCTGGGTGTGGTGCGGCTCGATGGGCTCGCGCCTCATCTGCCGTGGGGGCTGCTCGGTGCCGCAGTGGCCATGGTTTCTCAGCTGCGGGTCCCCAAGGTCGGGGCCACCCAGATTCGCTTGATCAATGTGGGGCTGATCTCCAACGCCGTGGTTTGCTTCGGCCTGGGGTTGGCTCGGCGAATGCCCGAGTATCTCGCCGTCAGTGCGCTCGTCTATTTTGTCTTTTCCATCGGCAACCACCTGCTGGCGCCTTCGACGCGTGGGGTCAAGCCTCCGCCGCTGTTCAGACAGGCGAGCGGTTAACGCGGTGCTCGGGCGCGTTGGCCACTTTGATCAGGGCTTACGTCCTCCCTCGGTCTCGTCACATACCAAAAGTATGCTCCTCGGCCTCGGTCCGCGAGGCTCCCGGTCCGAGGACGTCTGCGACCGAGGCCGTGGAGAGGCGCTCGCGCTGAACGCGCCCGAGCACCGCGTTATGCCCAGCTCGCGTGCAGTCGGCCCGCCACCCAGTGTGCGATCCCGTAGATCGTTTCCTGCGGATTGACCCCGAGCGAAGTTGGCAGCACTGAGCCGTCGATGACGTAGAGGTTGGCGATGCGATGGTGGCGCAGATCGCTCGGTCGCACCACCGAACGAATCGGATCTGCGCCCATCGTGCAGCCGCCCATCACATGGGCGCTGAAGACGGCGATTCGTCCCGTGGCATAGGGCGCACTATCGAGTTTTGCCAGATCGGCTTGCGAGCGGATTTCAATCACTGGATCGTGCCCGGTTCGCACCACTTCGGCGCCGGCGGCGAGATCTATTTCGGCCAATTTTCGGACGGCGGTGCGAATCGCCTCCCAGATCCGGGGTGGGAGTACATAGTCGAGCTGCGGTGCGCCCGAGGGGCGGACTTGGACGGTGCCGCCCGTTTCAGTGGCGCCGAAGCCATCGATGGCGAGGGCAATGTGCGCGCTCAGGTAGGGCAGATCGAGCATTTCTCGTCGGTGGGTCTCCGCAAAGCCGGGGAGCGAGAGCGCTGCGAGCATGGGATGGATCGGCGCCGTTTCGAGAAACAGGCCACACTGGTTGCCGCGATGGGCCAGCGCGTGGCTGGCAATCGACTGCGGTGCGCCGTAGTAGGGCTCGACGATTTCCTTGTGGCGCGCGGAGACGCCAACGGTGGGGTGGAGAAAGGTGCGGCGGCCGAGCGGCGAGCTGCTGCCGCCGAGGCCCGAGCGAATGAGCAGGGCGGGAGAATTGATCGCGCCCGCGCTGACTATGAAATGTTTGGCTTCGATCTCGAGGGTGGCCCCAGTGGGCGTATGGCCATCCTCACTTAGCACTTGGCCGCGGGCGCGCACGACGCGGCCCGCTTCGATGTCGAGCCGATCGATATGGCAGCGATAGAGCACCGTGGCGCCGCGGGCCACGGCATCGGGCAGGTAGGTGACCAGCATGCTCTGCTTGGCATCGATGGGACAGCCCATGCCGCAGTAGCCCGACTTCATGCACTGCTTTACATTGCGGCGCGTCGGTGCCGCCGCGAGGCCCAGCGCTTGACAGCCGTCGTAAAGGAGCCGGTTATTGCGGTTGGACTCCTCGAGCGGAATTTCACGGATGTTGAGCCGCTCTTCGACCGCGGCAAAGTGGGGCGCGAGCGTGGCCGCGTCGAGCTCGGCGACACCAAAGTGGTCACGCCAGTGCTGCAGCACCGGCTCGGGTGTACGAAAACTGGTGGTCCAGTTGACGACCGTTGTGCCACCGACAGTGCGCCCCTGCAGGATGGAGACTCCGAGATCGGCAGTGGCGCGCGCGCCGCCCTCTTCGTAGAGGTGGCGGAAGGCCACGTCCTCGCGCATGTTGAAGTCTTTGCGCGTGCGGTGGCCACCCTCTTCGACCACCAGCACCTCGTGACCCGCGCCGGCGAGCGTGGCTGCGGCGACGGCTCCGCCCGCGCCCGAACCGATGATGCAGACCTCGGGGGTCAGCCGACGAGTCCATTCAATCATCTTGCGATCCCACCCCATCGCGTTGGCATCGCGGAAGCCGTCCATCTTGCCATCTTCGAAGACCGCGCGGCTCATGTAGGAGAAACTCCCGGGATGGTCGGTGGTCCCGGATAGGCGAGCCCCTCCCAGGTGGCCGGACTCGAGTAGTGCGCACCCAGGCACAGTTTGCGCAGCGCCTGGTAACCCGAGCGCCGCACTGCGAGATGCGAATCGCGAAAGGCGCACAGGGCCGCATCTTGGCCCGCACCGTCGAGCCTTGTGAAGTTGCGCGAGCGTCCATCGAGCAGCAGACCAGCGAGACGATTTTCTAGCAGCGCCAGTAGCTGGCGAAAATCACCGCCCGATTCGGCCGCGCCGAGCGAAAGCACCTCGTCGACCCG
>JAHFDT010000189.1:0-461 GCA_023248875.1 Myxococcales bacterium
GGCTTCGTCCTTGCGTTTCTCCATTACGTCACTTCGTCTTCTCGCTGTCCTTCTTCTTCACCAAGATCTCATCAATGACGCCATACTCCTTGGCCTCACCCGAGCTCATGAAGTAGTCGCGTTCGGTGTCGTTCTTGATACGGTCCATCGACTGCCCGGTGTGCTTTACCAAGAGCTCGTTGAGCTTGTCGCGCGTGCGCAGGATCTCCTTGGCATGGATATCGATATCGGTCGCCTGGCCCTGGAAGCCGCCGAGCGGCTGGTGGATCAGGATCCGCGAATTGGGCAGCGCATAGCGTTTGCCCTTCGCGCCCGCCGCCAGCAGGAAGGCCCCCATCGACGAAGCCTGGCCCATGCAGATGGTCGCCACATCGCAGCGCACATACTGCATCGTGTCGTAGATCGCGAGCCCCGCCGTGACCAGCCCCCCCGGCGAGTTGATGTAGAGCATCACATCCTTA
>JAHFDT010000189.1:471-7740 GCA_023248875.1 Myxococcales bacterium
ATGATGTTGGCGATGTTGTCGTCGACGCCCGTGCCCAGGAAGATGATGCGATCCTTGAGCAGCCGCGAGAAGATGTCCCAGCCGCGTTCGCCGCGATGGGTCTGCTCGATGACCGTCGGAATGATGAAGTTCTTGGTTTCCATGGCCCCCGCTTGAATGACTTTATCCATGTTCATTTCTCCGACGGAGAGACAGAACTCTTACTTTTAATGTTCGCTCGGGTCAGTAGCAAGTCAAGGGTTTTCTCCTCCCGCAGCTGATGGCGAACCATATCGAGCCGCTCCTCCTTCTGCAGCTCCGCTTTTACGCGGGCGACGTTCTGGCCGCGCTCTTTGCCCATCTCCGCCAGGCGCTTCTCGAAATCGGCATCGCTCACCTCTACCTTCTCCTTGGTGGCGATGGCATCCAGCAGCAAAATCGAACGCACCTCGTCGGCCGCGGCGGGCTTCATCTCTTCACGCAGCTTCGCCTCATCGACATCGGCCGTCCGGTAATCGATGCCACGGATCGCCATGCCAAAGCGCGCCCGCTCCACCAGAACATCCGCCTGCCGGTCGATCAGCGACGCCGGCACCGGAAACTGATTGCGCCGCACCAGCTCCTTGAGCAGCGCCTCCTTGAGCTCCTTCTCGGCGCGCTTCTCGCCCTCGCCCAGCAGCTTCTCACGCAGCTTCTGGCGCAAATCCACCAACGTGTCCGCCTCGCCCGTATCCTTGGCAAAATCATCGTCGAGCGGTGGCATGCGTTTTTCGCGCGCCTCCCTAATAGTGATCTTAAGTCGCGCCGGCTTAGCCGCTTCCCCTTCCCCCGAGGCAAATGCCACCTCGTGATCCTTCGCCCCCACCGGCGCGCCCAGCAGTGCCTGGCCGAGGCCCTGAATCGACTGGTGCGACTCAGTGCTCAAATCGGCCATTACTCCATCGCGTCCAAACGGCTGCCCATCGAGCTCGCCCTTCACATCGACGATCACCACGTCGCTCACCGCGAGCGATTCGCGCCCTTCGATCTTCTTATACTCGGTAAACTCCTCGCGCTTGTGCTCGAGAGCGCGCTCCACCTCTTCGTCGCTGACTACCACCTCCGGTCGCTCCACCTCCACGCCCTCGTAGCCCTCCGGCTCAAACGGCGCCCGCACTTCGACCCGCGCCTCGTAGCGGAAGCTGTCCCCCTTCTTCATCTCGTAATCATCGACAATCGGTGCCGCCACGGCCTGAATCTGGTGGTCCTGCGCGGCGCGAACGAAGGTTTCCTGCAGAAGTTTTTGCGCCACCTCCTGCTCCACCTGCCGCGCGAACATCCGCTCGAGGATATTGCGCGGCACCTTGCCTTTGCGAAACCCTTTGAGCGCCACTCCGCGCGAAAGCTCGCGGTAGGCCTCGTCGAGCCGGGCCGCCACAAACGGCCATTCGACCTCTACAGCCACCTTTTTTTCGACGGGCGAAACCTCTTCGACTTTGACTTGCATAGGACCTCTGTTGTGTAGGAAGGGGTCTTTTTACACCAATGAGCCTGGCGGTCAACAATGACCGTCCTGGACGCCCGATTGCAGGAGCAACCGGTACACAAGCTTGCCACGCTTCTACACCATTTTAGTTGGCGATTGAAAACAGACCGAGGTTGCGGTCTACTCCCTGCGTGGAAGAGCTCCCAATGCGTGTTGCGACACTGTTTTTCGCACTCCTCGTGAGCTCCATCGTTTCGGCTCAAGAGACCGCCCACGACAGCGGCACCGAAGAGCAGCGCCCGCGTGCCCCGGTGAGAAAGCGACCAGTACTGCCCGAAGACGAGCAGGATCAGTACGAAGAGGCGCCCGCTCGGCGCAAATCCGCCCCCCCGACCCTCGACCGCGAAACCGAAGCTGCTGCCGAACTGCTGAAACTCTCGCCCGAAAAACGGCTCCAGCTGCGTTACTTCGATAAGCGGGTCGAGGAGGGCAAGAAGTTCCGGCTGGCAGGGATCCTCACGGCAGTTAGCGGGGCTGCCCTGCTAGCGATGGGAACAGCGATCATCATTGCTGCCCCTGGTCAATACTCCCAGTCATACCAGTACTATGCTGCCGGGAGCTCCCTGGTGGCGCTCGGTGCTGGAGGCATCGGCGTTGGCATTCCGCTCTGGGTAGTCGGTTCCGTCCGCGCCGGAAAGTACGAGGCCCGAAAAGAGCGGCTGCTGTTCGGCGCTGCCCCCAGCCGCGAAGGGTTCGCCATGCAGCTAGCGATACAGTTCTAAGGGCTTCGGCGGTCCGGGTCACTCTGGTGGCGGCCGCTGAAAGCTGGTTGCTTCGTCGCGCGATCGCGCGAGCGCTTGACCTGAGGCTGACAAGATGCTCTGTTGCCCCTGTCGCCCATGTCTAATCGCTCGCTCGTCCTGTGCGCGCTTCTACTGACCGCCTGCGGCGACCGCGGCTACTCGAACGGGGTCGATGGCGGCGGCATCCCCGACGGGGGCAACCCGATCAAACGGGTCTTCGTCACCAGTCGTGAGCACGATGGCAACCTCGGCGGCCTCGGCGGCGCGGACACGCTCTGCAACGATGCTGCCGCGAACGCCAAGCTGAAGGGGAAATACGCCGCCTGGGTATCCACAAAGATCGTCTCGGCGATCGATCATGTCAAAGGCCCCGGCCCCTGGTTTCTCGTCGATGGCACTACCCAGGCGTTCAAGAATCGTGCTCAGCTGGCGGATGTCCCTCTGGCCACCATCCACCAGACCGAATTCGGTAAAATCCTCGATGGCAACACCCCGTTCGTGGTCTGGACGGGAACCCAGCTGGGCGGCACCTTAGCCCCCGATAGCGTCGGCTGGGGCACCTCGTGCAACAATTGGACGACTACGGCCCTCGAGGGGCGCGTCGGCAGTGCGATCCAGAAGAATACGTTCTGGACCGACGACACCAACTACTACTGCGATCAGAAGCATCTACTCTACTGCTTCGAGCAGTAGAGCCTACTGCTTCTTGGCCGCCCGCAGCGCATCGCCCAGCGCCGCCAACGATCCGCCCTCGGCACCGATCAGCACCGCTGGGCGCAGCTCGTCGAGCCCCCACTCTTCGGGCTTGCCCTGCGTCACCGCGAAGGCGGTGTTCTCGACGCGCCCGACCACTGCGAAACCGGTCGTAAGATCGACGCGCCCCAGCTCCGTCACCGTCGGTAGCGCTGAGAGGTCCACTTCGACGAGGCCGCGCTGGCAGCTGAGCACCAGCCGGTCGTGGATGATGCGCCGCTCGAGCATGAGCACATTGCCGAGCGGCGACTCATAGACCGGCTGCCAATCGGACAGTCGATTGGCCGCCACTTCGGGCCGCAGCCACAGGCGATGGTCCATCACCCGCCGCGCCAAGAGCCCGTCGCGGATCGGCACCACCTCGACGAAGCCGCCCGCTTCGTGCAGCGCGGTGGTCGCTCGCTCTCGGACCAGCCAGCTACCGGGCTGGTGGGGGGTGCAGCCGAAAAAAACATTTCTCGCATTGGTGGCCTTGAGAAAATCGGCGATCAGGGCCGCCGCATCGGTCGCATCGCCGGGATGGGACAGACGCCGGTCGCCGTTGAAGAGGAAATAGCTGTCGCGCAGTCGGTGGACGCTGTCGAAGTGAAAATAGCGACCTTCGAGCGGAAAGCTGAGACCGAGCTTATCGCCCACCTTGATCCGCGTCACCTCGTCGGCATCTTCGGGGACCGTGATGTGGATGGCCCCCTGCGGATCGAGCGCCAGAAACAGCAGACCGCGCGGCGTCAGGCCCGAGCGGCGCAGGGTCGAAAGGCCATGAAGAAAAGCCGCCGGTTCGGAGAAGCGCTCGGTGCGTAGAGCCATGGGTCTAGCCTACTCTGTGCGCCCGTCTTCCGCTACACTGCGCGCCATGATCACGCTGCGTAGTTTTGTCTGCGGGAAATGGGTCGAAGGGGCCGGCGAAGGAGCCACCCTGCTGAATCCAGCGACGGAAGTTCCGCTCGCGACCGCCAACTCCAACGGCGTCGATTTTCAGGCAGCCCTCGCTCATGCGCGCACGGTGGGCGGCCCCGCGCTGCGCGAGCTCAGCTTCGGAGAGCGCGCCCAACTGGTCGGCGCGCTCTACACCACGCTCCACGCCCACCGTGATGAGCTCATCGCCCCGGCGATCGCTAACGGCGGTAACACCCGCTCCGATGCCAAATTCGACATCGACGGCGCCTGGGGCACGCTCGCCTACTACGCCCAATTGGGTGAATCGCTGGGCAGCGCCAAAGAGCTGGTCGAAGGCGAAAGCCTTCAGCTCAGCCGCTCCGCCCGTTTCCACGGTGGCCACATTCTCACGCCGCGGCATGGTGTGGCGGTCCACATCAACGCCTTCAACTTCCCGGCCTGGGGCTTTGCTGAAAAGGCGGCCTGCGCGCTACTCGCGGGCATGCCGATCGTCGTCAAGCCAGCAACGGCCACCGCGCTCTTGGCCTACCGAATCATGGAACTGGTGGTTGAATCCAAGCTCCTGCCCGATGGCGCACTCAGCTTCATCGCCGGTCAGACCGGCGATCTGCTGTCGCGACTTGAGGGCCAAGATGTGCTCGCCTTTACCGGCTCGAGCAGCACCGGTGCCGAGCTGCGCAGTGGCCGGGCTGTGATCGAGTGTTCGGTGCGCGTCAACGTCGAGGCCGATAGTCTCAACGCGGCAGTGCTATGCGCCGATGCCGAACGTGGCTCGCCGGCCTACGAGCTCTTCCTCACCGATGTGGTGCGCGATATGACGCAGAAGGCGGGACAGAAGTGCACCGCGATCCGCCGCGTTCTCGTGCCCACCGTGCTCGCCGAGGCAGTGCAGGAAGATCTTGCGGAGCGCCTCAGCGCGGTCAAGGTCGGCGATCCGGCGCGCGACGAGGTGACGATGGGGCCACTCGCGACCGCGCAGCAGCTCGCCGATGTCCGGGCGGGGATCGCGCACCTGCGCACCGATACCGAGAGCGTCTTCGGCGACGGTGGCGCTGTCTCGGCCATCGGTGTTCCCACGGGCCGGGGCTTTTTCGTCGGACCGGTTCTTCTGCGCGCCCACGATCCCGCGACTGCGTCGACCGTGCATGCGCACGAGGTGTTCGGCCCCGTCGCCACGCTGCTCCCCTACGATGGCACCCCCCGCAGCGCAGTGGCCCTGCTCGCCCGCAGTGGCGGCATGCTGGTCTCTTCGATTTATGGTGACGCCCGCGAAACGCTCGTCGAACTCGCCCGCGGGCTCGCGCCCTATTGCGGTCGGATCTTCCTCGGCTCGAGCAAGCTGGTCGGCCAGGCCTCACCGCCCGGCACCGTTTTGCCGCAGCTCATCCATGGCGGCCCTGGACGAGCCGGCGGTGGACAAGAGCTCGGCGGTCTGCAGGGGCTCCACCTCTACCTCCAGCGCACCGCGCTCCAAGCGGACAAGCCGCTACTCGACCAGCTGACCGGGCGCGGTTAGAATCAGTCCATGCGGTGGCACTCGCTTGTCCTCAGCCTGCTGGCCTCCTCCGCCCTGGCCGATCCGCCCTGCCGCACCGTCGAGCTACGCTTCGCACCCGGTGCAGCCGATCTGCAGATCGCCATCTGGATCGAAGACGTCGCCGGCCACTTCAAAAACACCGCCTACATCACCCGGCTCACCGGCCAATTTGGCCTCGCCAACCGGCCCGGCATCGCGCTCCTCAAAACCAACTTCCGCTGGCCCTACGGCCGCCGCGAGATGGTGCTGCCGGTGTGGGCGCACCGACGTAACGTGCACTATCCCAAAGTGCTCATGGGCGGCGCGTGCGGAAACTCCCCTGCCTCCAAATGCCTCGATAAGAGCCCCTGTGGTGGCGATTGCGAAGACAGCACCATCGCCTACCATTCGCGCACCAGCTCCTACGAACCCTTCTACTGCTCCCCCTCGGGACCGAGCTCGATCGATGCCATGTCCTGCGCCTCCAAGGGTACCTTTTCCAAGGGTGCCTTCGCCGATGCGCCTGCCTATTCGCTCTACCCACCGCGGGCGGACTTGACCAGCTTCACCAACTACGACAGCGGCGATGCCAAGAACTTCGCGTCGCTCAACGATCTGGTGGCCGTCTCCGCCGCCACGCCCAAGAAGGGCGCACCACTCAATCCCCCCGTCAGCTGGTCTGCCGCCAGTCTACCCGATGGTGACTATGTGGCCTGGATCGAGCTCTCCCAAGAGTCGGACTTCAACGCGCAGCACAACCATCCCAACAAAGCCGACTCGGTGATCGAGTGGGACTTCGAGGGCCATCCCTTCCTCGGCCAGCCCTCGGTCGTCTACAAGGTGCCGTTTCAGATCGGTGCGAGCAGCTACTCCAACTCCACTTCCAGCTACGCGGGCTACGGCTCCTGGGATGGATCGAGCGGGACCATGACACTGCCCGATGGCACGATCACCGTCGGCATCGATGGCACCGGCGCGGGTCGCCTCCTGCAGGTCAACGATGGCGTGGACGTCTACCGTTTCAAAGTCGTGGTCGGTGGCTGCGGCGACACCGATGGCGGCGCGCCGACCGACGGTGGCCTTCCCCTGTGCATGCCTGCGGGCCCGCCCGATCCAGTGACGGAATTCACCCTCAAGCCCACCGCCACCGCGCTCGACGTGAGCTTTCGCACCCCGACCGTCGGTATCCCCTCCAACCGCTTCGCCGTGCGCTACCGCGAAGGCGAGGCGCCCATTACCGACGACAATTTCGCCTCGGCGCTGGCGGCACCCGATCCCGAACCCGGCCCGGCCGGATCGATCCTCGCGTCACGTATCTCGGGGCTCATGCCCTCGACCGCATACACCGTCGCAGTGCGCGGCATCTCCTCCTGCAGCCAGGGTTCGCACGTGGTTTCGCAACTCGTCGCCACGCCCGCGCAGCAGTTCGTGACACTGCACGGCTGCTTCATCGCCACCGCCGCTTTCGGCAGCGATCTGGCCGTCGCCGTCCAAGGGCTGCGCCAATTCCGCGATCGCACACTGCTCGACAACCCGCTCGGCCAGCTTTTTGTCGGAACATACTATGCCTTTTCACCCTCGGCAGCAGCAGCGATTGCGCCCAACAAACGGTTGCGTGCTACCACACGCTGGCTGATTGCTCCGCTGATCCGCTTCAGCGGCGATTGATTTTCATTAGACTACGATGTTCACTAGGCGCCCCTTGACCACCACCACTCGTTTCGGCACCCCCTCTTTGACAAACGCTTGCACCTTCGTGCTCCCCAGCGCCAGCCCGCGCAACTCCTCCTCGCTGATCTCGGGTTCTACTTCGAGGGTATCGCGTAGCTTACCGTTGACCTGGACGGCAAGCTTGA
>JAHFDT010000018.1 GCA_023248875.1 Myxococcales bacterium
CATTGTCGATGCTCTTCGCACCCCGATCGGCCGTTACCGTGGTGCCTTGAAAGAGGTGCGCCCCGACGATTTAGCCGCGCACGTGATCCGCGCGCTGGTCGAACGAACGCGGATCCCCGTCGAGGAGATCGATGATGTGATCTTCGGCTGCGCCAATCAGGCGGGCGAGGACAACCGCAACGTGGCACGGATGGGGCTACTGCTCGCAGGACTGCCGCACACCGTGCCGGGCGTGACGGTGAATCGGCTGTGCGGTTCCGGTCTCGAAGCGGTGCTTTCGGCGGCTCGTGCGATCCGCGCTGGCGAAGGCGAGGTGTTCATCGCCGGCGGCGTCGAGTCCATGACGCGAGCGCCCTACTCGCTGCCCAAAGCGGCAGGACCGTTTCCGAATGGCAATCTGACCGCTTACGACACGACGCTCGGCTGGCGCTATCCGAACCCCAAGCTGGAGACGCTCTTTCCGCTCGAGGCGATGGGGGAGACGGCGGAAAACCTTGCCACGCGCTATCCGATTTCGCGTGAGGCGCAGGATCGTTTTGCGCTCGCCAGCCATGAAAAGGCCGTGGCGGCGATGCGGACGGGGCGCTTTGCCGACGAGCTGGTGCCGATTGAAGTCCCCACCGGAAGGGGCAGGACGCAGACGATTTCCGTCGATGAAGGGCCGCGCGAGGAGACCACTCTTGAAGCGCTGGCCCAGCTGGCGCCGGCGTTTCGCCAAGGCGGTACGGTCACGGCGGGCAACGCTTCGGGGCTCAACGATGGCGCGGCGGCAGTTTTGGTGGTGAGCGATGGTGCCGCCCTGCGATTCGGACTAAAGCCGATGGCGCGCGTGGTGGCGGGGGCAGCAGCGGGTGTCGATCCGCGCGTGATGGGCATTGGTCCAGTACCAGCGACGCGCAAGGTTCTGGCGCGTGCCGGCTGGTCGATCAGCGACCTTGATCTCGCCGAGCTCAACGAAGCCTTTGCGATTCAGACACTGGCTTCGCTGCACGATCTCGCGGAACTGCCCGTCGAAAAGGTCAATGTCAACGGCGGTGCCATCGCGCTCGGCCATCCGCTCGGCTGCTCGGGCGCGCGTATCGTCGGAACTTTGGTGCACGAAATGCGACGACGCAGGGCTCGCCGCGGGTTGGCTGCGATGTGCATCGGCGTTGGGCAGGGGATAGCGGGGCTCTTCGAGCGAACTACTGATTGAGCAGCTTCATCAGATCCTGAACCGATTCATTTGGTGCCACCATCTTCACCTGCACCAGCTTCATCGTTTTCAGATCGATGATGATCCAGGCGTCGCGACTTACGTCGAAGTAGTCCTCCATTTTGGCCTGCGGATCGACCGAATCGAGCAGCCAGGTGTTCGGCGAACTGGTGCTCGAAATCCAGCTCTTGAGATTCGCCTGCGTAGCGGCGGCACTGCCCGACGAGCCTTCCACCAGAATTCCACCGAGGAGCCCACCCTTCGCGACGACTTCTGCAGTTTTGGAGGCCAAGACCTTGGCCCCTGCTTTACAGCCGCCTCACCAAAAGGCGCCGAGTTCGAGCAGCGCATATTTGGCGCCTGAATTGTGCAGATCGGCAAAGGTCACCGCGCCGAACGGCTGAGCGCTCGAGAGGCCGGTCGTCGCAGTGAAGTTTGGGAAGCCTTGGAAGGTGAAGTTGGGCAGCACATCGCCCGGGTTCACATTGCCCGGCTGACCGTAAGGGCCGGCGGGATAGGAGGAGGCGACCATATCGGGCGCGACCGCCATATCGGACGTGGTGCTCGGGGGAAATCCGCTTCCCGGAGCGCCACAACCGAGCGCCCATAGCATGGCAGCAGAAGTGGTTAGAATGGTACTTTTCATGAAGCCCTCGCTCTCTTGGATCGCTCATAGCGTGAGAGAGCCCACACTGTAAAGTGATTTTTATAGAGGCAGTAGTGGTGCATGGCGGTATTGAAAAAGACCCCGCCCACCCCCTCTTTGGGGAAATCACCATCGCTGAGCTGGCGGCTCTTCAAAAGCGCGACGCCCCGGTCGATCGCCTCCTTGGCCGGGTAGTCGGCGGCTGTGAGCGCCATCACAGCCCAAGCGGTCATGATCACCTGTGACTCGGGATGCTCGACGTAGTGGCGCTTTTCGCAGCTCGTGTAGTGTTCCCCCCAACCCCCATCGGCCTTTTGTTTCGCGAGTAACCATTGGCAGGCGCGCAGGATGGCCGGGTCGTGGCGATCGACACCCGCGGCGAGAAGTCCTTCCACACAGTACATGATGGCGTAGGTGAAATTGACCCCCCAGAAGCCCTCCCAGCTGCCATCGGCGAGCTGCGCCCGGCGGATGAAGGCAATGCCCCGCGCAATGGCACGGTCGACCTCTTTGCGGTGGACCGAAGGAAAGCGGGTGCGGAAGCGCGCCAAAGCGCCGATACAGCTGGCGGTGCACTCGACGTAGGAGAGCTCGACCATGCAGTTGCCGAACATCTCCGACGGGTTGATCTTCTCGAGTGCGAGCGTCCCGCGGTTGCGCTCATACGAGCCCCAGCCGCCATCGTCATTCTGGCGGGACAGGATGAAGGACGCCGCTTCGCCGAGCCAGGCGTCGGAGATACGCTCGGCGATAGGAATGCGCTCCTCCAAGCGGATCACCGAGGAGAGGGACTCGGCGGTGCAGTCGGAGACGGGCCACTGATGGTGCTGATCGGAGAAGCACCAGCCGCCGAGGCGACGGTCGCGGTACCAGCGGGCGCGATCGGGGATCTCCTCCTTCATCTGCGTATCGCGCAAAAAGGCGTAGGCACGCTGGAGGGGCTCGGCCATGCGCTCGATGGTTGCGTCCGGACCATCGAGGATCGCCTGCACGGTGAAGGCGGTGTCCCAGGTGTGGCTGTGGGCGCCGTTGTAGCGGATGCCCTCTTCGTCGTCTTCCCAGATCCAGTAGTCAACGCCGCGATAGGCCGGTAGGAAATCAGGATGGTGGGGATCGCGGTCCCATACCGCGAGGATATTGAGGAGGCCGTTGACTGGCGAGACGCAGGCGTAGCGCGTCGATCGCAATTCGAACAGGATGCGCTCAAAGCAGCGGTCGATCGCCTTGTGGCGTAGCCACTGGGAGTGGTGCTTTTCGTAGGCGTAGAGCGCGTCGTAGCCTTTGCGCAGGATCGGCGAGGGCGGTACGTAGACATCGGTGGGCGCCAGCACGTGGCGGTAGGCGGCGAAGTCGATCGATTCGTAGGGTTCGGGATAGAGTTCCCGTCGCAGATCCCTGATCAGCGGCGATACGGGCGCGGTAAAGCGGCGACCGTAGAGATAGCCGATACCGAGATAGATGAGGCGCGTGTGGTTGTACATCCGGCGGGGGTGGACGGGCGACCAGTCGGGGAGCAGCCACAGCTCGGGCTGGATCGGGTTGACGCCCTCCCACCCGTAGAGGTTGAGCATCGCCAGCCAAAATTTCCCCCAGGAGGGAATGTGCTTGACGCCGCCGTGCGCACGCAGCCACTCGCCCGCGCGCCGGACCATTTCGTCCTCGGGCGAAAGACCGAGAATACGCAGCGCGACGTAGCCGAGCGTGGTCATAAAAACATAGGCGGGCGATTCGCGGTGCATGCCGAAGCCGCCGTCCTCGGTTTGCCAGGCGCGGAAATATTTCAGGTACTTCTCGCGCTTGAGGGGATCGATCGGCTGGCCGGTGAGATGGCTGACAAGGATGTACTGCGAGAGCAGCATCGTGCACCAGACCACTTCACCCGCCCAGCAGCCGCGCTCCCACTGGATGCGGGCAAGATGGTCGAGTGCCCGCTCCAGCGATGGAGCAGAGGCGGGCGACAGAGGAACCACTGATATTTTCTCGGGGGCCTGCTGCGTTTGCATCAGGCCACTATATCACCGTCACCGAGCGATGGGTCAGTGGAGCTTGCGGCGGGCTTTGACGACCCGTTTGACGCGCTTTTCGAGGTCGTCGAACTCGAAGGGTTTGTCGACGAATTCATCGGCTCCGTAGATCGGCGAGGTGAGCTCGTTGACCTTCTCGCCGATGGCGGTCAGCATGACGATGCCGATGTGTCCGAGGTCGGGATCCGATCGCAGGTCGCGAGCGACCTCCCACCCATTCTTGCTGGGCATGAGGACATCGAGAATCACCACATCGGGCCGCCGTTCGCGCGCTTGCCGAATGGCCTGCTGGCCATCCGCGGCTTCGAATACGGTGTAACCACACTTCTTGAACCGCAGCGATAGCAGCGACAAGACTTCGGGATCGTCGTCGGCAATCAGGAGCACCGGCTTGGCGGGCATGGTCCCCAGGGTAGTACAGGAGCCAGCAGCCGATCAAGCGGTCGCCCCGACCCGCATTAGAGACAGCAGGGTATGCCCCAAGGGTGATAAACTGAGGTGTGGTGATTGGGCGAGCCTCTTTGTTCCTCGCACTGCTCGGGTGCACGACCGAGGCTCCCTCCACGTTTTCCCAGCACCAGGCACTCGGCGGAACCTGGTCCCCCGCTGGTAACCTCGCCGAACCACGAGGCCTGTTTTCCACTGAGCTACGTGCCATCGCGGTGAACGATGGGCGGGTGCTCGTGGCCGGGGGGGCCAATGTTGCGTCTCAATCGAGTGTAAGCATTCTCGACTCCAGCAATGGCACACCCTCCCCGGGCCTATCCCTATCGGTGGCGCGAGAAATGGCCGGTCCCGTAGCGCTCGGCGATGGGGGCGCACTGATCGCCGGAGGGCAGAATCGTGCCGGGCTGTCGGGGACCGTGCTCAAGACCATCGACCGCTGGGACTCCTCCACCGGAAAGTGGACCGCAGTAGGAGATATGACGACCCCTCGCGCTTTTTTGAGCGCCACCCGCCTCGCCGATGGGCGCGTACTGCTGCTAGGCGGAATGGCGAGTTACCTCGGGTCAGTGCTTGCGAGCGGCGAGATCTTCGATCCGATGAACAATCAGTCCCTATCGACCAACGGAGCGATGACCTTTGCTCGGTTTGGCCACGTCGCGGCTCTGCTTCCGAGTGGCAAGGTATTTGTGGCGGGCGGAAACTCGGTGTGGGGAGGCAACACGCCGCCCCGCAAAACCGAAATCTTCGATCCCAGTAGCGGAACCTTCTCCCCCGGGCCCGATATGGTGGCGCTGGCGCGGGTGGGCCACGCCGGCGCCCGTCTTGTCGACGGCAGAGTTCTCTACTGCGGCGGTTGCACAAGCGGCAATTGTGGAACGGTTTCGGTGAAAACTTGCGAAATCTATGACGGCCAAAGTGGCAAGGTCGCGGGGACGGGCAGCCTGACCAGCGGCAGCGGTGCCCAGTCGATGGTCACACTCGCAACGGGCAAGGTCCTCATTGCGGGGGGCATCAGTCAAGGCGCGGCACTCGATCGGGTAGAGATCTACGACCCCCAGCTGGGCACCTGGAGCAGCACGGGAATTCTCAGCCAAGAGCGCTACGACGCCGCCATTGCTCTCCTTGTCAGCGGTAAGGTCGCCATCGCCGGTGGGCGGTTCGGGCCGACGACGATGTCGACTTATGTTTCGAGCGTGGAGGTCTACGAACCGTCCGGAGTGCCCATCACCTGTCGTGTTTGTCAACTCGATGGAACCTGCACCAAGCTGAGCAATGGCATCGCCTGCGATGACGGTAACCCTTGCACGGTCTCGGAGCAGTGCAGCGGAGGCGAATGTTTGGGCACAGGGAGTTGCGCCGACCTATCCATTTCGAGTGATCTGACCCCAGCTCCGAGCGATCTGTCCTCTGCCAGCGATCTTTCTTCACCCAACGATCTTTCCTCGCCGGCATCGTCCGGCGATCTCTCCTCGTCTCCGATGGATGGGGCGGTCAGCCAGGATCTGGTGGCCGGCGCTGACCTTTCCTTGTCGCCGCAAGACTTGGCGCTGTCCAATGACCTGGCCCTACCCGCGGCGGATCTGTTTTCATTCGGCGATCTGTCCTCGTTGCCCGATCTTTTTTCCGGAGTGGACTGGAGCCACGAAGACATGTCCCTTCCGCCTTCGATCGATCTGCGTTCGTCCGAGGATCTCGGACTGGTTTCCGACCTGGCCAAGAATGAGCCGTCCAGCGGCCCCGATGCCTCAGAACCCTGGGACGCAGCAGGGCTCGAGGCCCGAAGTCCCTCTTCGCAAACCGCAGGCTGCAGCGTCGCGGGCCGCGGAAGATCCACTTTCGGGTGGGTCATCGCTGGCGCGGTACTGTGGCTGGCTTTCCGGTTACAGCGGACGCGCAATTCGGGTAGGCTATCGTAGATGATACTGAAACGTGCGGCAGTTTTGGCCGTGGCATTCTGCTGCAGCTGTGGGAGCTCGGGGGGGCACTGGCAAGGTGCGCCATCCGATCTGTTGCTGCTCGGCGATGGTGGATCTCCATCGGATTTGGCCGGCTCGATCGGAACCGATCTGGCAGGACCGCCCGATTTGGCGATGGCCGGAGACCTTAGCATGGTGGTACCAGACGATTTGGCGATGGTTTCGGATCTGGCCGATCCGTGTGCCAAGGTGAACTGTAATCCGTGGGAGACCTGCGCATTCGGGATCTGCTCGCTCAATCCCAGCTCGCGCTGGGATGTTTTTGCCGTCCATGGCACCGTCGCTCCGGTCAATGGCAACGGGAATCCCTGGGATAACAACGTCGCCCCGTTCGATAAGCCGGATCCGATGGTGTGCTTGACCATCGCGGCGGTCAAGGGCTGCTCCTCCATCGTGCAGGACAGTTACGCTCCCGTCTGGGGCACCAAGCTCGCGGCTGCGGCCAAGGCGAGTGATCTCCTCTCGGCGTTTCCCTTCGAATACGTAGACTCTGATCTGATTGGGAGCGAAGTGATCTGCAAGGGCATAACCGCCATCAACGCTTCCTCGATCGGGGTGGTTCAGCCGATCACGAGCTGCACATTGGGCAGCTTCACGATCAAGCTTTCGTACGCTCCCTAGGGTTGCTATAAGAGGCCCATGTCCACTCGGTCGCGCGTCGCGGTCCTGAAGGTTCGCCCCCCTACCGTCCTCGAGGACATCCATCGGCTGGCCGATCTTGCGGGCCTCGCTAGCGCGCTCGACCGGAAGGCGACCACGATTCTGAAGGACAACATCTCGTGGCACTTTCCCTTTCCCGCCGCCAACACCACGCCTTGGCAGCTCGAGGGCACGATCTTGGCGCTGCGACGCCAGGGCTTCCACGACCTCTCTTGCGTGCAAAACAAGACGGTCGTGACCAACGCATTCAAGGGCGAGGACCTGAACCACTACACGCCCATCTTCAAGGCGCACAACGTCCCGGTGCTCTACAACTTCCAGCCCGAGGACATGAAGTGGATCAAGTTTGAGCCCCAGGTGCGCCTGCGCGTTCTGCACCACATTTTTCCCGATGGCATCGAGATCCCCGACTACTTCTTCGGCAAGAACATCGTCCATCTCCCGACGGTGAAGTGCCACATCTATACCACCACCACCGGGGCGATGAAGAATGCCTTTGGCGGGCTGCTCTCGACGCATCGCCACTACACCCACTCCTGGATCCACGAAACACTGGTGGATCTTCTCGCCATTCAAAAGGAGATCCACGCCGGCCTGTTCGCCATCATGGACGGCACGACCGCCGGCAATGGTCCCGGTCCGCGCACGATGTATCCGGTGGTCAAGGACTACATGCTCGCTTCGGCCGACCAGGTCGCGATCGATGCGATCGCCGCCAAGATGATGGGCTTCGACCCGATGGCGATCGACTACATTCGCATCGCGCACGAAGAGGGGCTCGGCGTCGGTCGGCCCGATGAGATCGAGATCGTCGGTGACGATCCCGACGAGGTAGCGCGCGAGTCGTGGGGCTTTTCCGTCGGGAAAAATCTCACGCGGCGGATCGGCGGCGATCTTATCTGGTTCGGGCCGCTCAAGCGCTTTCAGAAGCTATTTTTCCACACCCCGCTGGTGAACGTGTTCATCCTCGGCTCCGAGGTCTACCACGATTTTCTGCGCTGGCCGCTCTCCGACCGCCGCGTTTTCAATGATTGGTGTCGCACCACGCATTGGGGTCAACTCTTTACGCGCTATGCGTCTGGAGCCGCGGCTCCCTCGGTCAAGAGCCGCCCCGCCGCATAGACATGCGGGCGATTCTTTGCTCTCGATCTCATCGCACTCACCCAGGTGCGTCATCGCTAGACCGCTTTCAGGTTAAAGTGAGCGACTGCGGCGGCCGATCCCTTCGGCGAGTGCTTCGTCGCTCCTCCTTGGATTACTGCTAGTAGTCCTGCGTCGTCGCTCTTCGCCTCGCCTCGGTTTCGTCCGCCTCGTTCGCTCACTTTAACCTGAAAGCGGTCTGGAAAATCGCTCGCGACGTGGCTGACGCAGGCTGATAGATTATCGGCTATGCATTTTCGCTATGAGCACGAGTTCGAAATCGACGCGGGCCCCTACTGGGATCTCTTTTTCGACGACGAGTACGTGGCCGATCTCTTTCGTCGCCTCAAGATGAAGGAGTTTCGCATCCTGGAAAAAAAGGATGACGGCAAGACGCTGCACCGCGTGGTGCGGCTCCTTCCCAGCATCGAGGTCCCCCAGATTTTTCGCTCGGTGATCAGCGACATGAGCTACACCGAGCACGACCTGTTCGATCGCGCCCGCAGCGCGATGGAGGTGCGGATCGAGCCCGCGCTACTCAAGAACAAGTTCGATTTCAAAGGGGTCTATTCCGTGCAGCCTCTCGGGCCGGGCCGCTGCCGCCGCGTGTTCGAAGGGGACTGCAAAGTTTCGATCCTGCTGCTCGGCGGGCAGATCGAGAAGTACATGGTAGAGCAGGTGAAGGTCTCCTACAACGTGGCCGCACGTGTCACTGCCGAGTGGATCGCCAAACGGAAGGCGTAATTATTTCCACAGTAGATGACCGGCTTCGGTCTCCGCCTTGGCGCGGGCCACAATACGCGTCGCCGCATGAGTACGTGGGTCGATTTCCGCGACCGAGAGGTAGACGCCCTGCTCGCTCGTGAGGTAGATGCCGAGCGTGTTGTGCGCCACCGGCCCCTCTCCTGTCAGCTTGACCAGCAGTGGCTCGGCCGCGCCAGCACCGAGCTCGGTCTGTTCGCGAAACACCATCAGCGCTTCGCCATTGAGCGCCGCCGCAATCGGTGTCCACTGCTTTCGCCCATGATCGTAGGCGGCCTTGATCGTCCCCGTGCTCACCTCGGCCAGGGGCGTTCGCGCCGGTGGCAGAAGTGGGCGGGCCGAAGCACTGGCCGAAAGGGTGAGCGCTGTAACCATTGCAAACCCCTGGAGCATCGAAGTTGTGGCCATCGTCATCCTCCGTGGTTGGGTGCTGGCGAAGGGATGCACCGAGCGGGCCAACCATGGCACCGTAGAATCAGGCGTTTAGCGCTGTGCGACGGGTCACTAGGCGGCTAGCCCGGTAGCCGCTTGCCGTGGGATCCGCCCTTGGGCTAACATGCGTCTTCCATGCGTAGTTACGCTCTGTCGATGATTTTCTTTGGGGGCGGCTGCATTGCGACCCCACCGGGAGGCATGCTGCTCCCGGATCTCGGGGTCGACGCCTCTTTAAAACTGATGGCACCGATTCTCACGGAGGTGCCCTCTTCTACCCCCAACGCGACCGTGGCGTTCCGCGGACGCTCCCAGGGCGCGCGCATCATCGTCCAAGTGCCGGGGATCACCAGTCTCGAAGGGGCCGCCTATCCGACCGGCGACTTCTGCATCGAGGCGCCGGTTCCGGCCCAAAAGACCACGACCTACTCTTTGATGGCGATCGATTCCCAGGGCAAGCTGTCGCCTTCGGTCGATGTCGCCGTGACGCACGATCCCAAAGCCGCCCAGCCGAAGAACCCGGTCTGCGGCGATCCTGGGATGCTCTGTGCCAACGCGGAAAACTGTTCCAACGGCAAGGATGACAACTGCAACGGCCTCATCGACCATTGTGATCCCGCCTGCAACAGCTGCCTCGACGATAAACTGGAGCCCAACGACGATCCCTTTGCGGCGCCGATGGTGCCCAACGGCTACTACCAGGAGCTGGCGATCTGCCCCTGCCGCCCCGACTGGTATGCCTTCAAGCTGGACACCGGATCGGCGTTCTACGCCCGGGTGGTGTTCCAGAAGAGCGCCAATTTCGATATCGACCTCAAGTTCTACCGTTCCGCGGACGCGCTGAAGTTGAACGACAATTGGATATACTGGCGGCACCTCGGCAACGGCCTGCGCGAGGTCGACTTTGTCGCCGACAAGAATGACACCTACTACCTCGAGGTCTTCAACAAGACGGGCGCCGAGGTGGCCGGCAGCTATCAGATGCAGCTGCTCTATTGATCCTGATCCGATAGCCCCTTGAACGCGCGCTTGGCGAACATGCCGCCGGTGAGCGCGTCGATCGTCGCCGTCGCCTCTTCGAGCTTGAGCTTCTCGTAGTAGAGCTCCTCGGGATCTTCCGGAGCCGAGATGAGCAGGCTGGCCAGCTGTCGCCGCCGTGAGAAGAAGAGCGTAGTCACTTCGCGGACCAGGTTTTCTTCGATGCTATTGAGCGATTTCACGTCCAGCTCCTCGGAGTTGAACACCAGCCGGTCGAGGTTCCAGACGGCGCGTATGCGCCAGAGAAAGGAGTCGGACGTGCCCTCCGTCCGCTCCTTGAAGTTTCCCGGATTGGGGTTCTCCGGCGGGCTCGGCAGCACCGGAAAAAACCCGTCCTTGGTATAGTTGAAATTCTTGCCGGTGGAATTGTCGATGCCCCCTTCGAACTCCGGCAGGAGCGCCTTCCAGTGCGTAGCATCCGCCATCTTGGCGAGCCGCTCTGGCTCTAGCTTGTAAAAGTGCAGCGTCGCATCCTGCACCTCCTTCACGGTGGGCTCTTTTTTCAAAATGGCGTTCAGCTTGGCGAGCGCGCTCCGTTTCTGCGCCATGCGCGCTTCGATCTCTTCCGGAGTCGGTCCGGTCGGCTGCTCGCCGGGCTGGGCATAGGCTGGGTTCGCCAGCACGACCACGAGGCTCCATAGGAAGGGTTGTCTAGCCATCATCGGTTCTCTCCTCGGTCGGCATATCGACCACGGTGCAGCCACAGAGCTGTTGCAGGTAACTCGAGTACTCCTCGAGGCGGAAGCGCCAGAGGAGGGCTTGGACCTCGTCCGCAGGGGGGAAGGCGAACAGCCGGACGAGGTGCGCCAGGGCTCGATAGCGCCAGCGGATTTCGCCGAAGATACGCTCTCGCTCGCTGCGCAGACCCGATTCGATAAACGCGTAGGGATTGCTGACCCCGTAGCCGGTAAACTTGGATGGGCTCCACGAGGCGTGGACCATCATCGCCACCGCCGGTTCGCCCACGATAGTACCGCAGCAGGAGGAGCTCGTGCCGGTGCTCCAGAAGTCGAAGGGCTTGAGCGGCAGCGACAGATCGCGGCTCAGCGAGTAGTCGTGCGTGAGCATGCCTTTGAAGCGCAGCATGATCCGCGGGATCACCTTGGCGTACCAGCGGTCGTAGAGGCGTGTGCTCTCCGGACCGCCAAAGCCCATATGGCGCCGCACCTGGGCTTCGACCTCCGGCAGATCCATCCGCATCACCAGTGGCTGCCGGGAGCGCTTCACCGTGCGCGGTTCCGCGGCCGAGATTCGGAGCACCTGCGTTCTGGTGAGCGCCCAGGCGACCGCCGGGGTGCCGACGAGAGCGATGAAGTCTTCGTGGTCGGCTGCGATCTTGAGCCGTCTCGATGCGCCGGGAGCGGTGAGAAAGAGCTCGCGACTGGTGGCCACGAGCGCCGCTTTGATGATGCCGAGCGGCACCACGCCGACGACGTTTTGTCCCGCGAGACGGGTTTCGGTCCGGTTCTTGTCGTCCTGGATGAACACACCGGAAGCGGTGCCAGCGTAGATGCCGTCTTGCGCCACCGTCAGCTGGTTGATCGAATCGGGGGCGGCAAAGGCGGCGTTGAAGGTCTGCCCGCGGTCGTCCGACATCATCACCTGGTTCTGCACGATGGCGATCACCCGGTCGGGTGACTCGCGCGACCACTGAAACTGGGTGACCCGGGCGTCCTCTGCAAAGCCGCGGTGGCGTGAAAAGTTGGCGCCCCCGTCGAGCGAAACGAAGACCCCCTCCGATGTCGAGGCCAACATATGATGAGGTTCTTGCGGATCGACGGCGACGGCAAAGCCGGGCGTGCTCTTGTCCTTGAGCCGATGCGAGCCGATCACCCGCGTCCAGACGCCTCTGCGAAGATCGCCGGTGTAGACCCCGGTGGCGGCCCCCACCAGCATCGGCGTGGAGGGGTCGGCTGGCAGCGAGAGGTCGATGATATCGGTGGGGACATCGTTGATGGCCTGCCAGGACTGCCAATGGCCGGTCGGCATGCCCGCGTTGAGCAGCACAAAGAACAGGCGGCCGGGCGGGATGGTAAAGGCGTTCCTCACCCCGCTGTAGCTGCGGGTCTTGGAGTTGTTGCCGCGCAAGGTCATGATGATGTACTGGCGTGCCGAGACGACCTGCGATTCCTGCGCATCGGCGCCGCCTTGGGGAGAAAAGGCGACATAACCGTCGCTGGTGCCGAGTGCGATTCGCTCCGGATCGGTCGCGTCGACCTTGATCGTAGTGTAGGGACCGGGGCGAAACGAAGGGCTCATATCGCGGATGCTCAAACGGACCGCTTCGACGAGCTCCTTGGGATCGGGCAGTGGCTCCGCCGCTGGGGGAGGGGCAGCCGGCGGCCCCTTCGCCTGCGCGACCAGGCTGGGGAAAAAAAACAGCACAACCAGTGCGCGCCTCATGGCGTGGTCACCGCGTCGATTTCGACCGGGCCACCCGCGTTGGAGATGCGAACAAAGCGTACCCAGCGCAGATCGAGGAGGGTGAGATCGAAGTGTGAGGTGGCCTTGTCATAGGGTGCCAGCGTCTGGTAGTCGCTGCCATTGGTGCTGACCGCCACGACTGCCGAAGCCCCGGGGCTGAGGGTGCCGACCACGGTAAAGTCGGGCCCGACGCGGTCGAGGATGGTACTGCACAGCCAGCCGAGCTCGAGCGCTTCGCCCTTGCCGAGGGGGAAGCGCTTGCCATCGGGAGGGCCGAGCGGCGTGGGATCGGAGCAGGCCGCGCCGCCATCGGGGACCTTGGTACCACAGGGGGAGAGCGAGCTGACGCAGGAGGTGACGTTCCCGCCCCGGGCAAAGGCCACCACTGTGTCGGCGTAACCGATCCCCGCGTCTGGTATGGAGAAGGGCGGAAGGGCGCCGGGGGGGATTTGGCAGCCGGCGAGGGCGGTGAAGAGGGCGGGCAGAGGGCAGAGCCGGGGCATCGACCCAGCGATGATATCGTCCAGCGCGGGAGGAGCAACTTTTTGCCGGGCCCGATGGCTAGGAGAGTGGCCACCTAGGAAGCGCCGCTGGTCAGCTCGATTCCCCTCGGGCGGCAATAGTTACAGGGGGTTGGTAATGGTATGATGTGTGCTTGCCCAATGGTCCGATCTCTGGAGGGACCATGTCGAACTGGCGCCTTTTCGCACTGCTTGGGGTTGCGGGAACTGCTGGGTTGTCCTACGCGAACCCAAGATCCCGCCCGGGGCCAGCTCGATGGGGCTCGGCAACGCGAACGGCGAAGTTCGTGCTCCCCAAGGGCCGTCCCGCCCACCAGGTGACGATTCGGCTCCCGCGCAGCCGCTCGCTCGGGATGTTCACCGGCGCTCTCCCCGAAAAGAAGCTGAAGTAGCCGCGCGCTGGCCAGGGTGTTAGCCAGAACTTCTTAGAAATACTATTCATTTCAAATTATTACATGTTCTTTTCGCTGGCATGCCTCCTGCTAGGAGTAGCGCCATTCATCGGAGGCTACCATGTCGAGTCGTCATCGTCCCCGCAGCTATAGTACCCGCGCGATTCTCTTCGCCGGTGCCGCCCTGCTTACCACTGGTGGTGTCAGCCACGCGGCCGGCCGCGGAAAACCCGCCAAGCCCGCCATCAAGCGGCCGCCGGGAAAAGGGCCCGCTCCCTTCCCGCTCGGCCAGTATCTCCCGCCCGGCAAAGGGGGCAAGGTCCCACTGCCAGGGGGCGGCAAGATCGGCAAGGGGGGCAGATCGGTGCCCGGCATGTTCGTTCCGCCCGGGATAGGGCCCGCTCCCTTCCCGCTCGGCCAGTATCTCGCCCCGAAAATCCGCGGCAAGTAGTCATACGCCCTCCCGTTGATCCGGAGCGAGTCCGGTCGTAGCGAGGAGCCCAGCCCGCAAGGCGTGACGAGGGAAGCTACCTGTGGGTAGCTGACCGAGGAACAACGCAGCGGGCAGGGCCCGCAGTAGGCCCGACGACGCGAGTGATCAACGGAAGGGCGTATCAAGTCTGGGCGCGCACGAGCTCAGCGTAGGCGCCATTTTGCGCCAACAGCTCGACGTGCGTGCCCGACTCGACCACCTTTCCCTCCGCCAAGACCACGATCCGATCAGCCTTCGCCACCGTCGAAAGTCGGTGCGCAATGACGATCCTCGTGCAGCGTAGCTCGGCGATCGCACGCTGCACTTCGGCTTCGCTCACCGCGTCGAGCGAGCTGGTGGCTTCGTCGAGGAGCAGGATGGCGGGCCTTCGCACGAGCGCGCGGGCGAGCGCAATGCGCTGCCGCTGTCCGCCGGAGAGCGAGGCGCCGCGGTCGGAGAGTGGGGTTTCATAGCCGAGCGGGAGCGCGGCGATCTCGTCGTGGATGCCCGCTTGCCGGGCGGCGGCGATCACCGCCTCGAGGGGTAGGTTGGGATCGGTCAGGGCGATGTTTTCGCGCAGGGTGCCACCAAATAGATCATTCTGCTGGGTGACGATGCCGAGTTGGCGGCGGCAGGCACGGAGATCGAGTTCGTCGAGCGCCACACCATCGAAGCGTACCCGCCCGCTCGTCGGCGGATAGAGCCCGAGCAGCAGCGCCGCGAGCGTCGACTTGCCGGCGCCCGAACGGCCTACTACGGCGACAAACTCACCCGGCACAATCGTGAGCGAGACCCCGTCCACCACCAGTGGCGCGTGCGCGCTGTAGCGAAAGGCGACCTCGTCGAGGTCGATGCGACCGCCGAGCGTCGGGTGCAGGCGCGGCCTCGACCGATCCTGCTCCGGGGAGGCGTCGAGCACATCGTTGATGCGCTCGAGGTAGCTGCCAAGCAGCGCTAGCTGCAGCGCCGCCGACACCAGCTCGGAGAGCGGACTGAGAAATGCGCCCGCGATGGCGGTGAGCGAAAGCATGGTGCCGAGCGTGAGGTGCCCCGCGATCACCTCGTGCGCACCGACGCCGAGGATGCACAGCGGTGCCGCGAGCTGCACGGCACTCGACAACGCTTCGACCAGCGCGCCGAGGCGGCCCCGCGCGATCGAGAGATTCAGCACATCGATGAAGCGCTTCGACCAGCGCTCGACGGCGTGGCGTTCGCTACCCATGGCCTTGAGCGTTGCCATGGCAGTGAACATCTCGACTTCGTAGCTCTGACTCTTGGCCTCGGCCTGCAGGCTCTGTGCAGCGAGCTCCTGCTGCCGTCGGCGCGAGATCACGAAAATGAGCACCAGCGCACTGCCAGCGGCCAGCACCACCAGCGCCATGGTCGGGTTCAGTGTGAACAGCAGACCGAGGTAGAGCAGCACCATACTGCCGTCGAGCAGCGTCGAGAGCACCCCCGAGGTGAGGATCTCGCGCACCACCGAGTTGCTATTGAGCCGCATCATCAGATCGCCGGCGGTGCGCTGCTGAAAGAAGGCGTAGGGTAGGCCGACCAGATGGTCGAGAAAGCCGAGGGTCATTTCGGCATCGACGCGGGTGCGCAGCTGCAGGAGCAGATGGGAGCGCAGCAGGGTAGCGACGAACTCGAAGCCGACCAGGGCGCCGAGGCCACCCAAGAGCACGGTGAGTAGATGGTGGTCGCCGCGCGGTACCACCTGGTCGACG
Source organism: Myxococcales bacterium (assembly GCA_023248875.1). GTDB lineage: Bacteria > Myxococcota_A > Polyangia > Palsa-1104 > SHYY01 > JAHFDT01. Next base: position 15,854 of record JAHFDT010000018.1, read on the forward strand.
AGCTGCCCGGTGAGCAGCGGCACCGCCAGCGCCAACACTTGCAGGAGCAGCGAGATCACCACGATGCGAGGCAACAGCCGCGAGCGTGAGAGTACCTGGCGGGTGGCGCGCCAGAGGTGGTTCGGTCGGGCCCCACCCGGAGTGAAGGTCTCGTCCGGCTCGAGCAGCAGCGCCACGCCGGTGAAGGACTTGCTGAACTCGGCGAGCCCCACGCGGCGCCGGCCGACCGCGGGATCGATGAGATCGACGCTGTCGCGCCGCAGCCGCTCGAATACCACGAAGTGGTTGAACTCCCAGTGGAGGATCGCTCCCGGTTCGAGGAAGGACAGCGCGTCGAGCTCGATCGATACACCACGCCCGCGCAGTCCGACCGCGCTCGCAGCCTCGAGCAGCTCGAGCGCGCTCACCCCGTCGCGGTCGGCGCCGCACAGCGCGCGCAGCTCGTCGAGGGGGACCTGTTTGCCGTGGTAGCCAAGGACCATCGCTAGGCAGGCCGCACCGCACTCCGTCGGCGTCAGCTGCTGGACGACGGAAAAGCGCCCCGCGCGCTCAGTCGCCATGGGAACCGAGGAGCCGGCCGAACGCGGGAGCCAGTAGGGTGAGCAGCGGCTGCGAGCGCAGCTTGACCTCGGCGCGCCCGAGCGTGCCGGGAGCGAAGTGGGGCGCATCGGGCGGCAGTCGGGCATGGGCGGCGAGCACCGGCGGACCGTGAGACCGGCCATCGCTATCGACACGGAAAATGGTGGTAGAGACGGTGGCACCATTCGCTTCCAATCGCAGCGGCAAGCCGGCACGTACTGCGCTTCCGAGTGGGAAGAGCGCCAACACTTCCGCTTGTGCCTCGACGATCGCCGCGCCCGAGATCGACTCGTCGACGCGGCCGAGCGCGCTCCCGGTGAGTCCCGCGGCGGCAGTCACGAGCAGCAGCCAGTACCCCCAGCGCGTCCAAGACGGCGAGATGCGCAGCACATCGCTCCCGCGTTCCCCGCGAAGCAGCGCCTGCACGGCCTCTTCGCGGAAAATCTGGTCAGCATCTTTTTCTTGGTTTTGGGTCGTAGCGGGAGGAAATTTTAGTGGTATGTCGCCAATGCGTCAACGAACCGTCGTGCCGGCTGGCTTCTTTGCCCTGCGAACGCCGCTCCTCCCGTTCGAGACACTGGTCCAATGGGGAGCGGGAGACCGCGCGGCGATCCGAGCGCGTCTCATCGAGCTCGTGGAGCGGCCCCCCGTGCGCGAGGCGATTTTTCTCGCCTCGCCTGTGCTCGACGAGAATCTGGAGCAGTGGCGCCGCGAGCCCGAGAGTGAGCGGGGGCAGAAGGTGGAGCGATCACTGGTGCGCTACCTCGCGCGCATGGCGGGTCGGGCCACGCCGTTTGGGCTATTCGCCGGCTGCTCCATCGGGCGAATTGGAGCACAAACCAATCTGGCGCTCGCCGAAGCCGCGCGCTATCGGCGCCACACGCGACTCGATATGTACTTTGTCTGTGCGCTGGTGGAAGCGCTGGTGCGGCTGCCGGAGGTGCGAGCGACGCTCGAGTTTAGGCCCAACACCAGTTTGTGCCGGGTGGCGGGGCAGCTGCGCCTGGCCGAGGCGCGCATGGTGGCGGGGACGCGCGCCTACCACCTGGTAGCGGTGGAGCCCACTTCCTACCTCGACGCCACCCTCGAGCGCGCGAACACGGGTGCACTACCGGGGGCCCTGGCGGAAGCGCTGTGTAGCGATGATTCCGATATCACGGCGGGGGAGGCCCGGCAATTCATCGACGAACTGATCGATGCACAGCTGCTGGTTCCGATGCGGTTCCCCGCCGTCACGGGACCGGAGCCACTGCCCGCGCTTGTCGCCGCGTTACGGCCCCATCCCATCGCTGTGCAGCTCGACGAGATGACCGAGCAACTGCATCGGCTCGACGAAACACTCGGCCAGGCGCCGGAGCGCTATCGCCAGCTCGCTCGCACTCTTGGCGAGCTGCCGATCGAAGTGGAGCTATCGCGCCTGTTTCAGGTGGACCTCGTCAAACCGGCCGCGGCAACGATCGGCCCCCAGGTGATGGAAGAGTTACAGCGGGCGATCGAGCGGCTGCAGCGCTGCGTGGTGGCGGACGATCCCTTCCTGCAGTTTCGCAGTGCCTTCGCCGAACGCTACGGCGATCGCGAAGCGGCGCTCTGCGAAGTGCTCGACGAGGAGAATGGCATCGGCTTTGAAACCATCGCCGGCCCCACGGCGGAGGTCTCGCCGCTGTTCGAAGGGCTGCAGTTTCCATCGGGCGATGAGGACACCCTCCTCTTTGGCGCGCGGGAGCACCAGCTGCTCGCCCTCCTCGAGCAGGCTTGGCGCAGCGGTGCACACGAGATTCTCCTGACGGAGCGCGACTGGGCCGCGCTGGTCACTCCGGCGCCCCCCCCGCTCCCCGATTCCTGGGCTGCGCTCGCGACCTTGGTGGCACGCTCCTCCGAAGCCGTCGATCGGGGAGAATTTCGCCTGTTTCTCGAGAGTGCGGCAGGTCCTTCAGGTGTCTCGCTGCTCGGCCGTTTCTGCCATGCGGATGCGGAGCTGGCGGCCGAGGTACGCGAGCAGCTCCGCCGCGAGGAGGCGCTTCGCCCCGATGCGATCTTCGCCGAAATCGTGCACCTGCCCGAGGGGCGCATCGGCAACATTCTGGCGCGGCCGCTGCTGCGCGACGACGAGGTCGTCTATCTCGGCGTATCGGGCGCGCCCCCTGAGCGCCAGATCGCCGTCACAGATTTGATGATTTCCGTCAGCGATGGACGAGTGGTGCTGCGCTCCCAGCGCCTCGGACGCGAAGTCGTGCCGCGCCTCACCAACGCGCACAACTACGCCGCCCGCAGCCTCGCGATCTACCGCTTTCTCTGCGCGCTCCAGCGCCAGGGGATCGCCTCCGTGGTCGGCTGGAGCTGGGGCCCGCTGGCATCGGCGCGCTTTTTGCCCCGCGTGGTCAGTGGTAAAATCGTGCTTTCGCTGGCGCGCTGGAACCTCGAGGTGGCTGCGCTCGAACCGCTGCGCCAAGGCGATCGAGAGGCGCAGTTTGCCGCGGTGCAGGCGCTGCGCCGCGCCCGGGCCTTTCCTCGCTGGATCGCGGTGGCAGACGGGGATCATCTCTTGCCGATCGATCTCGACAATCCCCTCAGCGTCGATTCGTTTGTCCACCTGGTGCGCCGGCGCACGGGAGTCCAGTTGAGCGAGCTCTATCCACCGCCGGACGAGCTCTGTGCGCACGGACCCGAGGGGCACTTTGTCCACGAGTTGGTGATTCCGTTTTTGCGCAAGCCCGCTCCCGATACCGACGCCGACACCGACGCCGACACCGTCGCCGACACCGTCTCCGACACCGTCTCCGTCTCCAACTCTGACTCCGTCTCCGATACCGACTCCGACTCCGTCTCCGTGTCCGTCTCCGATACCCACACCGTCTTCGTACCGTTTGTGCGCACCTTCCCTCCTGGCTCTGAATGGCTCTACGCCAAGCTCTACACCGGCACTGCCACCGCCGATCGTCTGCTCTCCCATCTAATCGCTCCGCTCATCGCCGAAGCGCTCTCACGGGGAGCGATCTCACGCTGGTTTTTCCTGCGCTTCGGCGATCCCGAATGGCATCTGCGGCTGCGGCTGCAGGGGCCGCCGGCGCGTCTGTGGGGCGAAGTATTGCCCGCGCTGGAACGCGCTGCCGCACCGCTGCTCGCCGATGGGCAGCTGTGGCGACTGCAGCTCGATACCTATGAGCGGGAGAGCCAGCGCTATGGGGGCGACGAAGGCATCGAGTTGGCAGAGGCGATCTTTGACGCCGACTCCCAAGCGGTGCTGGCGCTGCTTCCCACGATCACCGGTGAGGCGGGCGCCGATCGCCGCTGGCGACTCACCCTCGTCGGCCTCGATCGCCTGCTCGACGATCTGGGGCTGCCGCTCGCCGAAAAACTGAACTTGGTAAAGCGGCTACGCGCCGCGTTTGGTATCGAGTTCCGCGTCTACGGTGGCTTCGAACGGCAGCTCGGCGACAAGTACCGCGCGCAGCGGCACGCGCTCGAAGAGCTCCTCGCGAAAGCGCCTCCCAAACCATTCGAGGTTCGCTCGCAATCCGTGCGAAATCTCGGCGAACGTTTGCGTGCAATGCACCTTGTGCGCCCGCTTCACGAGATCGCCGAGAGTCTGCTGCACATGCATGCGAATCGGATGCTGCGCTCCTCGGCGCGCGCCCACGAGCTGGTACTGTACGATTTTCTCGAGCGCCTCTATACCGGAAGAATCGCTAGGCGATCTGCAACTTGATCGCCGCCTTCGGGCTTTGACGCTTGGGCGCCACAGGAGGCGATGCGGTGGCAGGACGCGGCCAAACCGAGGGGAGCACGCCCGGGCGGGCGCCCCAGGGCTGATCGATCTGTGGCCGGGCCGCGCTGCTTACGGGGGAGGCCAAGAAGTTACCGTGTCCACCCTGGACCCGCACGAGATCGGCCGCCACCAGCACGCGAACGCTTTCTCGGTTCAGCTGTAGCTTCTTCATGGTCCCTCTCCCTGCGTGTTAGCCCTTGCTCGGTCGAACGCTGCTCACCGGTCGGCTCACGTTGGGCTTCACGCTGCTTAGCGGTCGGCCCCCGTTGGGCTTCACGCTGCTCAGTGGTCGGTCCACCGGCGGCCGTACGCTGCTCACCGGCTTGCCCCGGCCGTGATGGCCGTGCCCACCCTGAACCTGTTCAAGGTCGGCGGGGAGCAGTAGACGGACACTCTCTCGATTCAATGATAGTTTTTTCATAGTGCGCCCCTGACCTGCAGCATCTGGGCCAACGCTTTTACGGCTCTGGGAGAGCGATATCTCTGCGTCCCATCCTTTAGGGGGTGGCAACGCGACGCGTCACCTGACGGCTGATCGAGCTGCCGATCGGCCAGTTCAGTAGCCACCCAGGGGGCAGGATTCAATGCGGTTTTTCCCCCGTTCGCGTGGCATGGAAGTTGATTACTAGGAGCCAAACCTCGGAGGCTGCCCATGGGACGCTCTTCCTTCGCACTGCTGGTCATGATCGCCGGATGCGCCGATGTCCCGATGCAAGAGGAGATGGTCAAACCGATGCTGTTGGCGATCTCCACCAGCCGAATCAGCGTGGGCGAACCGATAGAATTCGTGGGCAGCGGCTTTACCCACACCAAGATGAGCCACACCGACATCCGCTTCCTCGGCCAGTACCGAACCGCGAGCGGGGCGGTCGAGCCTGTCGATCTACGGCTCACCCCCCGCTGGAGCGGCCCTGGCCTCATGACCGTACCCTTCTTCGGCCCCTTCCAAGTCCCCTTTTCTCAGCGCGGCGATCAGCTCGGCACGTTCGAGGGCACCCTCCAGGCGATCAACATTCCCAGCGGCAGCGCGGAGGTGAGTTCCGACCCGCTACCGATTCATCTGTCCGTGGGCCCGAGCCTGGTGGTGCGGGCGCTGCAGCCGATCGTCGCCACCTGTCGGGAGCCGGCCAAGCGCCTGCTCGGCGGGATCCCCTACGAGCTCACTGTGGAGGCGATCGGCTTCAAGCCGGTCAACTTCACCACTGTGCTCGCCAACCTGCCGGGCGAGCCGCAGCCACGGATCCTCCGCCACCCTGCCACCGGCAACAAAGAGACCTTTGGCCTCATGAACCAGGCGGGCCCACTCGGCAACACCGAGATCATCTTCCCGACAGTACCGGAGGAGCTGCACTTCTACATCGCCACTGTGATGGTGAGCAGCATCGACACCCAGGGAATAAGCCACACTGCCAAACTCTCTTTCGGCGTCCACCGTCCGATCGAATATGTGCCGACCGGCCCTGCCGAAGTGGCTGAGATCGAACCGCCCAAACCTCAATCGGGCTGTATGTCGGGGGGCAACACCGGTCTTACGGTGGAGTATTCGGAGACCAACTCTGATACCCGCGGCCACAACTTCACGGTCCACTGGGACGATTCCTGGATGAAGAGCCATTCCGAGGGATCGAACCAGGCGTTGACACTCGGCCGCAGCGAGCAGAACAGCAACACGAACGGTAGTAGCACGAACTGGAACCGGTATTTTAACTGGAATGTCGGCGCATCGACCTCCGTGTCTCTCCCGGTCATAGGAAAGCTGGTCGATGTGAATGGCAGCTACGGTCAAGGTGGCGGCACGGGTGGCGACCGGAGCCAGTCCTCGACCGTCGGGCAGGACCGCAGCGTCAGCGATACGGAAAGCAAGAGCTTCGAAGACTCCGCGTCGCAAACTTGGAACAAGGGTCAATCGATCACCGAAGAGATCTCCTCCTCCCGGTCGATCACCAAGAACCTGACCGCTCAGGTTCTGGCTCGCACCTACGCCGTGTTCTACCGCCAGGCTACGCGCCTTGAGTATCCGGGCGCGATCGTGGCCTATGATTTCTGCGGTGCGACCGAGTACATCGCCAACACTTCGATCGCCGACTACGCCTGGGCAGTGCAGCTGGCTGCGGGCGACGCCTGCCCCCCCCTGCCGAAGTCGCATCTGCCCGAGGCGCACTGCTACATCTCCCCCTGCAACTTCTCGAATTAGTTTCCCATGGCTAAGCCCCGCCGCAAACGAGCCGCTGCCCTGCGGGCCCAGCCGGAGTACTTCGAGCTCTCGATCCTGGGTGGCGCAGTCGAACGGCGCTACCGTCGCTTTCGACCCGAATTAGAAAAATTGCCGTGGGGATCGCTGGCGGCTATGAAGATGCCCGCTTCCCTGCGCGCCCGAGCGCGTGAGATTTGGACCGGCATGGCCTTCTTCGAGTACCGCGCGGCGGCGGCGATGTCGATGACCGTCCATGCGCTGGCGGTGGCGCGCGCGCCGATCGACCTGGTAGCGGTGGCTTCGCGGTTTATCACCGAAGAGCTTTCGCACGCCGAACTGTGCGCCCGGGTGCTCGGCGAGCTCGGCGGCGGCGTGCCGTTCGAAATCGATCCGGAAAATGTCTATCCCCCGCCTCCGGCTGAATTCTCGCCCTTCATGCGCGCGGCCGACTTGGCGACGCGCGTGTTCGTACTCGGCGAGGCCTTCTCGCTCTCCGTCTCACACGCGGCCTTGCCCCACCACAGCCACCCACTGGTGGCCGCAATCCAGCGGCGCATCGCCAAGGATGAGGCGGCACATGGCGCCTTCGGCTGGATCGTGCTCGACTGGGCGGCCGAGCGATTTACCGATGAGGATCGCTCGCACATCGATGGGTTGATCCACGAAGGCGTGGCATCCTACCGCCAGCTCATCGACGAACAGGTGGATTCAGACGAGCCGACGCTCGGCTGGCTGCGAGCGCGCGATTTCCGTCGCTACGCTGAACAGGCGCTCGAATACGATATCTGTGCGCCGATGCGTGCTCGCGGTCTCTATACGGGGTAGCGCTACTGAACTTTTGCTACCCACTGTAGACCGCCACCATCGAGCGGAGGCACTTCGGTGCTGCGGACGATGAGATAGGTGCCGATGCTGGCACTGGCCAGCACGGCTCCCGCAGCGGTCCAGAACCACCAGCGCCGCAAGAGACTCCGCTTGGCCACTTCCAGGGTGACGCGCAGATTGGCCTCTTCGCCCGGCTGCACCGCGAGCTGAGCTCGGTAGGGGAGGTATCCCGGCTTTTCCACCACCAACAGATGGCCGCCGGCCGGCCGCATCACTTCGATCGGCGCCACGCCGATATCGACTCCGTCGAGGCGCACCACCGCATTGGGCAGTGTGCTTTCGATGCGCAGATGTGCCGGCAAGCGCTCGAGCTCGAGCGAGAGCTGGTCGCGGCCTCCCGGGGAAAAGGTGCGGTTGAGCACTACATCCGTAAACCCCTTGCGTGAGAGCGTCAGCACATGGGCACCCGGATTGAGCACGAGCTGGATCGGCTGTGCTGGTGGTGGCTGTCCCGGCCCGGGCGCGAGCGTACCCGCGGTCAGCGTGTGGGGATCCTCCGGGCTCATTTCGAGCGGCCGGCCATCGACGGCCAGGGCAGCATCGGGCGGCGCGAGGGTCACCTGGATGTGGGCCAGCAGCCGATCGATCTCTCCGATGAACGCTTTGGATTCGGTGGCCAAGCTCTCCGGGAGGGTCGGCTGGAGCGCACTTTGCAACTCGGCACGGGCGCGCGTGTAGTGGCCGAGCGCCCGCTCGCAGGCGCCGATGTTGTAGAGCGTCACGGCGTGCGGCCGCAAAGCATGGGATTTTTCAAAGGCCAAGAGCGCTTCGGCCCATTGTGCCGCGCGCACGAGCTCCGCTCCCGCGACAAAATGCTGGCGAGCCACGGCGATCGCATCCTCTTCGGCGAGTGCGCTATGGGCGATCAGAAACAACAGGACCAAACTACGCATATTTTAAAAGGGTACCTGGTCGGAAACCCCTCCGGGAAGGAGAAGTTTTGCCGGCTGGGCGGGCTCGGGAGCAGCGCGCACGCGCGAGGGGCGAGGGCTCTCCTTCGGCGGTCGTGGAGGGAGAGCCACCGGTGCTGGTGGAAGGGCATCCATCGTGCTCGCCGGAGTGGGCAGCGCGGCCACCGGCACCACCGTACGTTTCGCTGGGCGCCAGGTCCAATAACCCGCTGCGGCGGCCAGGACTGCTGCCGCCAGGATCGCTAGACCCCAGAGGCTGCGCCGTCGCGGCATCGCGATCGCGGTCGCATTTGCATAGATTCCCAGCACCCCCTCCACGGACCGAACATCGGACGGTCGCCGGGCCCGCTCCCGGGCCAGCAGCCGATCGACCAGCGCGACGATTTCGCGCGGCAGCCCGGGGGCCGCCAGCGAGGGCGTGCTGCCGGTCGTGATCGCCTTCAGGACCTGCCCGACATTGGCTCCCTGAAACGGGCGCTGGCCGCTCAGGCACTCGTACAAGATGACGCCGAGCGCCCAGAGATCGCTGCGGGCGTCGATATCCTGCTCGCCGAAAATCTGTTCGGGCGACATGTAGTAGGGCGTGCCCAAAATTTCGCCGGTGTGGGTGAGTCCGCTGGTGGTGGCGGCGTCGCCTTCGCGAGCGGTCAGTTTAGCGATGCCAAAATCGAGCACCTGCACGCCTCGCGTTCGGCACAGGAAGATGTTCTCCGGCTTGAGATCGCGGTGGATGATCCCGGCCGCGTGGGCCGCCCCGATCGCGGAGGCGACCGGCAGGAGAATGGCTGCCGTCTCGGAGAGGGAGAGACGTGCGCTGCGCACCAGCCGCTGGCGCAGCGATTCGCCTTCGAGGAGATCCATCACCAGCACGGGCGATCCCTCTTCGAGCTCGAGGACATCGTGGATCGCCAGCACATTCGGGTGGCGCACTGCGCCCGCGGCACGCGCTTCCCGCAAGAGCCGTCGTTGATGGCGCTCGTCGGCGCTGCGCTTCAGAAACTTGAGCGCGACTGGTTTGCGCGTGGCGAGATGCTTGGCCGCCCAGACGCTACCGACGCCCCCTTCGCCGAGGAGTCGCTCGAGCTGATAGCGGCCGGCGATGATGGTTGGCGCCGGCTCGTTCTCCCCGGTTGCCGACGAGGGTGTGCCGCGTGCCAACTCGGAGATGAGCTGGCGGCATTCGGTGCAGCTCGCCATGTGCGCTTCCGCCTGCGCCGCGGCGGAGGTCAGCAGTCGCCCCTCCACCAGCGCCAGCACTGTCGCCTCCTCCAGGCAGGCCATTTCTTCTATACTACCAGAGTGGCGCCCGGTCTTTTTAGCCCGCCGTTCTTGGCTTCGCTCAGCGAAGCGGGGCGCGACCGCTGTCGATCGCGCCCCGATCTCGAACAGCGCCTCGGGGAGCTCCTGAAGGAGGCCCAAAAGGCTTGGCCGGGTGTGGCGCTCTCGCCCGACCTGTTTTTTCGCCACCTGGCCGAGCGCGGCGATGGACAGTTGGAAGGGGTACGGGCCTCGGAGCTCTACCTCGCGCGTGCCGCCGCGGAGGGCGATCCGGCCGCGCTCACGAGTTTCGAAACCACCTTTTTTCCTGAGCTCGAGGGCGCTCTGGCGAGCATGAAACTGCCGGCGGCCAAGCGCGATGATGTGAAGCAGATCCTGCGGCGTGATCTGTTTCTGTCCCCGGAAGGGGGCCGGCCGAAGATTGCTTCCTACGATGGACGGGGCGAGCTGCGCGGCTGGCTACGCGTCACCGCGGTGCGGGCCGCGCTCAAGGTCCTCCGTAAAGAGCGCCACGATCTACTGGTCGAAGACGATCAGCTGTTCGACCGTGCGGCACCCGACGACGATCTCGAGCTGGCCCAGATCCGCAAACAGGCGCGCGAGCTCTTCAAAGAGGCCTTTACCGCTGCCGTGTCCACGCTCTCGAGCCGCGACCAGAATCTCTTGCGCCAGCAAGTGCTGGACGGGCTTTCCATCGACGAACTCGGAAAGCTCTACCAGGTGCACCGAGCGACCGCGGCGCGCTGGCTGGAACAGGCGAGGGCGGCGCTGCTCGCCGAGACGCGCCGGATTTTGACCGGACGCATGGGGCTCACTGCGGGCGAGTGCGATAGCCTGCTGCGGATCGCACCGCAAGAGCTCGATCTGACGATCTCGCGGATCTTGCGGCGACCTTAAATGCTCATTCGAAGTCGAGCGCCTGGAGCAGGGCGGCGCGGATTTCCTCCAGACGGGCCGATGAAAGCGGACCTCCCAAGGGGGTCGGCAATAGGCGGTCTTTTGCCAGCAAGGTGATGTCCTCGCATTTGGCGGCGCTATCACGATCGAGGCCGCCTTCGCCCCGGCGGAGATGAACGTGCCAGGGGCCTGGCCGCTTCACCGTGGTGCAGGGGATGACGACCACTGTCTCAGCGCGGTCGTTACGGCGATCCGGCGATAGGATCAAAGCCGGACGGTGCTTGTGCTCTGCCGGCATCCGGACCCAATAGATGTGTGCTCTTCGGAATAGGCCGTTCATCGACGACGGCGGCCGACACGTCGCGGCGATGGGGCTCGCTCGCCTGCCAAAGCCTCATGGCCCAGCGCAGCCCATTCGGCCGACTCATTACGCTCCGAGATGGTGATGCTGTCGTAGTACGTGTCGATCTCGGTGTTGCGCTGGGCGCGCGCCCACGCGTCGAGCGCGCTCTGGATCGCGGAGCTGCGCGACCGATAACGGCGGCTCGTGATTCCCCGGTCGATAGCGGCGAGTACCTCGCGTGACACCGTGATACTGATCTTGGCCTTGAGGTGTCCCATGTATGGTCAGGATAAGGCTTTATGGTAGGATAATCAAGTCATACCCAATTATCCGACTACTTCTTGCCAGGGCGCACGCAGCGCATTCCCACGCCGGGAGAAACCAAATTGTGTGGCACGCCCTCGCGGTAACCGGCGCGAAGCGCGATGGGCGCATGGGTCCAGTTTCCCCCGCGCGCCACATCTACGAATTGCGGGTCGTCCGCGCTGGCCAAGTTGGCATCCGGATCGACCAGCACGCCCCGCTGCGCCCAATAGGGCTCATCGAGTCCACTCCAGCGATCGCGCACGAGCTCAGCGAGATTGCCCGCCAGGTCTACGATGGGTATCTGCCCCAGCGATGCGACCCGGTCGCGCGCTCCGCCTCCGGGCACGATCGGACTACCGAGCTCGCTCGATGGGCGACAGCTCGAGAGGGCGTGGCCATAGGCCGACTGGGGACCTCCGCCACCACCACGGCCCCACACCGCATCGGCGCAGCTCGGCTCGTCGTCCCCCCAGGGGTAGCCCAGCTCTTGACCCTGTCCGCTGGCGGCAAACTCAAACTGCGCTTCCGTCGGCAGCTCGTGCCCCAGCGAGTGGCAGTAGGCCACGGCGAGCTCCTTGGGCAGGCAGTTGATCGGCAGATCTTCTAGCCCGATCGGCGGGTCGGTCCACAGACACCAGGTGGCGGTGTTTTTCGGGTCCTGGCTGAGATCGCGATGGTGGGGACCGTAAGGGCTCTTCACCTTGGGGAACTGTTTTCGAAACTCCCCGACGGTGAGCTCGTGCGCATCGAGGAAGAAGGGTGATACCACGACCAGCCGTTCGCTCGCGGCGACGAGGCCATGAGGCCCCAACCTAAGGTGCGGATCGCCGAACCAGTAGGCGCCGCCCGGAATACACGCCTCTTGAGGGCCCGCGGATTCGGCGCAGGGGACTCGCTTCGCTCCTGGCCAACTACCGATGAGGGTGGTCTGAGGGCGGCCGGGCGAGGACTCGATGGGCGTCGGTTCGCCGATCGCGCGACCGATGTCCTCGACGCGAAGGACCAGGCTGACCGCGATCGTTTCGCCGGCGGTCACCGGTGGCAGCAGGACGGTGGTGCGAAGACGCGCCTGTGCCGGTGGCTCGCCCTCGACCAGCCGGTCGCCGCGGAAGAGCTGCAGCCGCGCGGCGAAATCGTATGCACCCTCTGGTGGAGCGATCCCGAAGGAGACCCGGCGATCGAGGAACTGCCCTTCCTGCAGCGCAAAATCGCGCGCACCGTTTTCGATCGGCGAGCCGCCACGCAAGATCTCCACGCGCAGGGTATCGAACAGCGCGGGTGGCCGCTCCGGATCGGGCGCAGCGCCCGGACGGGCTGGCACGGGCGCATCGGTGTCGACATAGAGGAGCAGCTGGCCACGCGGCGTGCAGGCGAGGAGCGGAAGCGCGAGCAGAAGAGGCGCTGGGTTCATCGGGCGCAGCGCACACCGTAGAAGTGGGTCGGGAAGGCGGGAGATTGGCCGACAATATTGATGACGTGCAGCCCCAGTGCTGGAACATTCCAATAGCCGCCCCTTTGGGAGCGCATCGGCGCATCGTTCTCCTCGCACCCGACCTTGCGCAGAGGACGCTGCCACCAGCAGCTGTCGCGGTAGGGGCGGAAACTATCGCGCGTCCATTCGGCCAGGCTGCCGGCCAGGCCGATGACTCCGAGCGCAGTGACATCGCTGCTGGCCCAGGGCTTCGCGTCGACGGGGCTCGGTCCCGGACCCTCCTTGAAGCAGGGCTGCCCCGGAGCGCGCCCAAATACCGCCCGCGCGCAGTCGGGCTCCTCGTTTCCCCACGGGAAGATGGGTTCGTCAGGGCGACCGGCCATCGCGGCATACTCCCACTGCGTGTGGCTGGGCAGATCGCCGCCGAAAAAGTTGCACAGCGCGCGGGCGTTGTACCAGTTGATGCAATTGAGCGGCAACCGCTCGCGGTCGATGCCCGGCGCCGGCCCGTCGGCGTCGCCATTCCAGGTACAGCCACGCCGGTAGTCGGTGGGTGCGAACAGTTTGCCGTCGTTGCGCACGAGCGCGTCTTCGCTCGGGAGCTGCTGGAAGCCCGAACGTAGCGCCTGGCGATAGCGGCCCACCGTCACCTCGAAGCGGTCGAGGAGAAAGGGCGGCTCTACGGCCACCTGCTCGGGAAAGGTGTTGAGATCCTCGGCCCCGATGTTTTCCCGGCCGCCCAAGGTAAAGGCTCCCCCTGGGATGCAGATCTCCTCGTCGAAGAGCGGGTTGCCCTGAGCGTCAGTCGATCGAGCGCGCGGAGTTTTGGAACAGATCACCGGCTGCTCGCCCGACCAGCTTCCCACCGCCGTGCTGGTGCTCCGCTGGATCCCCGCCTCGCGCCCCGGCGTACTGGCGGGCAGCCGTATTCCGGCCTGGTCGATACAGCTGGTCCCATCGGTCAGGCTGGCCTGCGTGCCCAAACATTCGCCCCCCAGCCGGATAGTGACCGTGCTGCGCGCGCCATAGGGGATCGACAGATCGACGATACGATCGATCGTGAGATTGGGCTGGGGCTCATGGAGGGGGGTCACATCGAACCCCTCGCGAAGGAGGCGCGGGCGATTTTCCGGCTCCATTGGTGGCGCGGTCTTGGGGGGTGGGCCGGTCCAATCGTTGCTGGGAGCCCAGCGCAGCGTGAGATCGGCCGGCGCTCCGGGTACCGGGGTGCCGGTGAGCAGGAAGTAGGTTCCCGGCGCCAGTGGCAGAACGAGGCGCGACAAATAGTTTCCCTGATCCCGGTCGATGTCATCGTGGCAGCCGAGCTGAGTCGTGCGATCGGTACAGCTCGAGCGTAGCAAGAGCAGCGTGTCGCCCGCCGGAATTCCGGCGGCACCATTCGGCCCCGCGCGGACGACCTCAAAGCGATAGGTGTCGGCCTTTTGCACCTCGATTCGCACCGCGACCGAGCCGCCGAGATTGATCGCCTGGCAGTCGCCGCCGAGGAGCGGGTCGGTGAGCGGCACCCCGCCGCGGCGTAGCGTCAAAGTTTGGTACATCGGCAAGAGCGGCGCTGTTGCGCATAGCTCCTCTGCCGTCGTCGCGACCGACGGTTCGACGAACGGTGGCCAGGCGGGAAAGCGCTCGCCGCGATAGTCGCGGACGGCCCCCTCGGGATAGGCGCGCAGCCGGACTCGTACCGATCGGCCCGCCGGCTGGTCGGTGTAGAGGCTAAAGCTAGCCGGCCAGTCCTCCGGATGGAACAGGGTGAAGTCCTGCGATTCGTACCAGCCTCCCTGGGGCGTGTAGAGATCGACCCGAAGGTGGCTAGCAAAGCGGGGCACGCTCACATCGGTATCGACCTCGACCAGCACTTCGCCATGGGGAAGCTGCTGGCAGGCCAGCACGAGGGCGCAGGAAAGAAGGGAGAAGCGTGCCATGGCGATGGAAGGGCAAGTTAGCATTTGCTGAGTGTTCCGAGAAACCCACTGGCCTGCTACAATGCGCGCCGCATGACACGCGTACTCCTACTTCTCCTAGTCACCGCTCCCTGCGCCGCCATTCCGGTGCGCGGGACCCTGCTCTTTCCTCGTGACGCTCGCCCCGCTGAGACGCAGAAGCCGCTCGCCCACTGGCGGATCGAAAATGGGATTCTTCCCATTACCCCACTTCCCAGCGAGCCGCACAGCGACGCAGTGGTGATCTTGGTGCCACGTCAGGTCGCAGCTCCCAAAGAGCTCGACAAGGAGCTGACCGATGACCAGTTGCCTCATGTCTCGATTGAGCTCAAGGCACTCCGTGCGCAGCCCGCCGTCGCGGTGGCTGCGGTCAACTCCATTTTCCAGTTCAAGAACAGCGATTCGGTGGCCCATTCGCTCTATCTTCTACATGGTACACGCGTCATGCCGCCCGAGCCGACGGCTCCTGGTCAGGTGCGTTCGCTCAAGTTCGGCGCCGAGGGAGCCTACGAACTGCGCGATGTCGATTTCCCCCACCTGCGTTCCACACTGCTGGTGGTCACCACTCCCTACTTCACCCATGCCGACGAGAAGGGGGGATTCTCGCTCGATGTCCCAGAAGGAACGAGCTATACCTTGAAAGTATTTTTCCATGGCACCTGGATGGCCGAACAGCCAGTGGAGACCCGCGGAAAATCGGAGCTCTCGGTCAAGCTCGTTGAGGCCCAATAGGCCATGTGGTGGAGCAAGCTCTGGCTGTTTCTAGTCACTGTTTTTACCGCGGCACTGGTGGCGCTAGTGCTCATCGGGGCGCGCCCCTTCTCCCAGCAGATTGAGCAGGACACTTCGGCTCGCGTACGAGTCGCCAACCGCAACGCAGCACTCTTTCTCAAGCTTCACTCCCGACGCTGGTTGGACGTGGTCTCTCTGGCGGCATCCGACGCACAGATCTCGGAGGCGCTGGACCAGGCGGCCCACGGAGCCGACAAGCCGGCGACGCTAGAGCTGGTGCACCGCAGCGTGCAAACGCGGCTGCGCTATTTCAATGTCGCCTGGAAGGGCGACCTGGTGATGGCGGTCGACGCCAATGGACGCGTGCTGGCACGAGCGGGGCTCGACGAGACAGCCTGGAGTGACAATCTCGGAGCGCTACCCGTGGTTTCGGAAGCGCTGCGCGGCTATCGCCTCGACGATGTTTGGTATCTCGATGGAAAACTCTACGCGGTCAGCGCCGCACCGGTGGTCGCGCGTGACCACTACGCCGGCTGCCTACTGGTGGCGGAGCAGCTGACGACCGATCTGGCGAGCCGGATGCGCGACCAGCTGGGCGCCGAGGTCGCCATCGTCGTCGGGGGGAAGGTGGTCGCACAATCGAGTTCGATGACCGTGCTCGGCGAACTCCCGGTCTACCTCAAGCAGCAAGAGGAGCCGCTGAACCTGGAGGGCCACGTGGATCCATCGCCCTTGCGGGTGGGGGACCGAATATTCGTCACCGCGGCGACCACGCTTCCAGGCACCGTTCCCAACGCCGCATGTGTGGTGATCGCGGAG